>NZ_JALBWO010000050.1:0-146978 GCF_050026815.1 Rhodanobacter ginsengiterrae
ACACGCTCTTCGCCAAGTCCACACCCAGGGTTATAGTGCTCATGGAGACTTCCTCTTCTGTTGACGGTTGTGTTGCAACACCATCATGGCCCTCGAGGCCAAAGGGGAGGAAGTCTCTTTTTACTCGTTCAAGGCGGAGGGCTGCATCGCCGCCTAACAAGCGTTAGGCCGCACAAGGAACACCATGCCCACGCAAGCGCCGATTCAAGACCTCAATCGCTTTTGGAGCCAAGCGCGTTTGCCCGTGGTCTTCCAACGTCAGCGCCCGGCGCCACTTCTTGTTCGCCTTCCGTACGCCGTCGACAATAAGGTCTGGTTGCGCGACGGCCAGAGAAACAAACCTGCCTGGGATAAAGAGCACGGCGCTTGGGAAGTGCCGCAGGCTTGGTTTGAGCGAACAATTCGCCTGTCGTTTGGCCGATATATGGCCTGCTATGTGATTCAACTCTACAGGGAGAAAGAGGTATGCGCTCCCGCATGTTGGAACGCGTTGGGTGCCGACTGCGAATGTTCCTGTATGGGTGCCAATCACGGGTCAGGCCAACCCAGCGGACGCTGGTATGAGGTCGGCGAAACGTTTGCTGTAATGTGGGGCGTACAGCGCTACTCGGTCCGCCTGCTCAAGGTACCGGGCGCGGCCTAGCCATTCATCGAAGCGGACGGCTCCGCCGCCGCTTAATTCCAGCGTTAGAGGGCACACGTGACGACACCCAGCGACCGACACTGCGCTGCTCTAGAGAGGAACCTTGCGGAGCTTCAGAAGGCCATCCTCATCCGCACAACCATGCTGGGCTATGAAGATGCGCAACATTTCGGGCACATGTTCCTCCGTGTCTCCTACGACGCCCTGTTCAACGCATATATGGCGCACTGTCTGCGTGTGTTCGAGCGCGGCTCAACTGCTTCCTTCTGGTACATGCAACGCTCGTGGCCAAACCTGATCGGCAAGTACCTATCTGAGAACGGCTACGCCATATCGGCGCTCGAGGACGTCTCCGACAAGCTCAAGCACATCCGCGATAAGACCCACTTCCATGTCGATGCAAACGCGGTCTTAGACCCGGCCGCTGTGTGGCATCACGCAGCCATTCGAGGCAGCGACCTTTCCCGGGCGGTAGACGCCGCCTGGGGAGCGCTATCCGCGCTCGCTCCACATCTAGGCTATGGCGCCATCGCATTGCCCGATTACACTCGCAAAGACTCGCACGCGGCAGTGGTCTTGGTGGAGTCTGGGCCGCCGCATGGTGCACTTTAACCATTCGTCCAAGCGAACGCGCGAAAAGCCGTGCGCCGCTTAACTCCAGCGTTAATTCTCACGGCAATGGCTGCTTTTCGGCATGCATTTGTAGCAGGCGACCGGCCGTTGTTGGCCGATGTCTGCCAGCTGCGCACGGCTTTCGCCAGAAATGCTGGGAAGTGTCAACGTGCTGGTGATGATGGGCGGCGTTGTCGCCAGTCATGGTTAGCATCGCTGGCGAAGCTGGAGGTTGCTGTGGCGAAGACGGGCCAGCGTCCGGCCGTCGCTTGAGTCACGTAAGACCAGTTCATCGGAAGCGTAGCGAGCGGCAGGGCGGTCATGCGTTGGCCTGAGCGGGTGAGGGAAGCAGTGAATCGCGGAGCCATCTCAGTGAGTGAGATAGCTTCGAGTGACTCTGGCGCTGAAATCGCCTTCGAAGGCGAATGCGATCACCGCGCTAAACCCTTGATCTGTCTCAAGCAATCTGGCGAGGCTTTTTTATTTCTTTCATGTTCACCTATTTAGGTGAAACTATACGAACTATGACCATCCAGATCACGCACCGTCAATCGAACGTTCTTGCCTTCATCCGCGCCCGGATTGCGCAGGACGGACAGTCGCCTACCCTCGAAGAAATCGGCGAGGCATTGGGGATTGGCAATGTCAGTGCGGTGCTCAAGCATGTTCGGTCGTTGGAAGCGAAAGGCCGGCTGACGATCGAGCCCAACCACGCCCGCAGCATTCGGCTGGTGCGCGAGTCTGACCCGATGGATGCCGATACCTTGGAGCTGCCGCTGATCGGGCGCATTGCGGCCGGTGAACCGTTGTTTTCGGAGTCAAGGGTCGATCGGAGCCTGCGCGTCTCCCGTTCGCTATTCCGGTTGCGACCGGACTATCTGGTGAAGGTGGTCGGCGATTCGATGCGCGACGAAGGGATTCTGGAAGGTGATCTGGTGGCCATCCATGCCACGTCGGTGGCGAGGCACGGGCAAGTTGTCGCCGCGCGTGTGGATGGTGACCGCTTCACGATCAAGCGACTGCATTGGAAGGGCGATGTGATTCGGCTGATGCCGAACAGCCCGGGTTTCAAACCCATCGACGTCGACCCCACCGAAGACTTTGCGATTGAAGGTCTGTTTGCAGGCCTGCTGCGGGGCAGCTGATGAACGCCGTGGTTCCACTGTCCGCGTTGCTCGACGCCCGTCAGGTCTGGCGTGGTCGTGCTCCCGAGGTGCCAGTCGGTGATTACCCCACCGGCTGGCGCGCACTCGACGAGGTATTGCCCGCAGGTGGTTGGCCCGAGGCCTCGCTGTCCGAGATCCTGTTGCCCGTCGATGGCGTGGGTGAACTTCGCCTCGTGCTCCCGACGCTCGCACGGTTGACCCAAAGCCAGCGCCATGTGGTGGTCATTTCGCCACCGTATGCGCCGTGTGTCGCTGGCTGGCGCCAACAAGGCGTGGACATGCGCCGTGTCGAATTCGTGGATGCCGGCGAGAAGGATGTGCTTTGGGCTACCGAGCAGTGCTTGCGATCAGGATGTTGCGCCGCGGTGTTGGCATGGCCGCATCACGCTGACGATCGCGCCTTGCGTCGTCTGCAGGTCGCCGCGGTCACCGGACAGGCCCTCGCTTTCGTCTTCCGCGATCGCTCCCATCTTTCCAACGCATCGCCTGCCGCGCTGCGTCTGGAATTGGAAGCGCCGCCGCGTCCACAGATTTGGGTGCGCAAATGCCGAGGCGGGGCCGTGCCCGCCCACGCCATTCCCTTGCCGCGTTCAGTCCATTGATGGCATCCAGACATGCTTTGGGCCTGCATCAACCTGCCGAGTCTGGCGTTGGATGGGATTCTCCGACGCCGTCCCCCGGACGAGCCGTTGGTGCTCGTCGACGGGCCAATCAACGCACGCACAATCGTTTCGGCCAATGAAACTGCCCGAGCGGCAGGTTTGCATGTCGGGCAGCGACTGAGCGCTGCGCAAGCGCTGTTGTCGCAATTCGAAGCGATCCCCTATGACCACGCGTCGGTGGAGCGGTGGCACCGGTTTCTGGCCGCCGTGGCTTACCGCTACAGCTCCGAGGTCAGCCTGTTACCGCATGCGATCGTGCTGGAGGTCAGCAAGAGCATGGGCTTGTTCGGGCCGTGGCCACGGCTTGAATCCATGCTGCGGGCGGACTTCACCGACCTGGGATTTCGTCATCGCATGGCGGCCGCGCCGACGGCTCATGCCGCGCATGTGCTGACCACGGTTTCGGATGGGCAAGCAGTGCTGTCATCCGACACGTTGCGCAATGCCCTGCAGCGGGTGCCGATTGCGAAGAGTCGGTTACCCGCGAATGCCATCGCAGCGTTGCCGAGCATAGGCATTCGCACCTTAGGTCAAGTGCTGGCGTTGCCGCGCGATGGGCTGCGTCGACGTTTCGGTGCGGAACTGTTGGCGTCACTGGATCGACTGACCGGAGACCTTCCATCTGGCCTGGAGTTGTATCGGCCGCCGGACACGTTCGATCTGCGCATCGAATTGCTTCACGAGGTGGAGAACCAATCCGCACTGATCTTTCCGGTGCGGCGCATGGTCGATGATCTGGCCGCGTATCTGGCCGGCCGCGATGGTGGAGTGCAGCGCTTCTTGCTGCGCTTGGAGCACCGCGAGGGTCGTTTCACCGACGTGCCAGTGGGCTTGCTGGCCTCGGAACGCGACGGTGCCCTGTTGTTCGAGTTCGCACGTGGTCGGCTGGAACACGTGACGCTGCCTGAGCCGGTGCTGGCGTTGCGCCTGATCGCCCGCGATCTGCCGGCGTTCGTGCCCGCGGGGCGAGATCTGTTCGACGAACGACCCGCGAATGCACTGCCGATCGAACAACTGCGTGAACGATTGCGTGCGCGGCTGGGCGATAGGGCGGTCTATCGGTTGGGCAGCACACAGGACCCACGGCCTGAGCGTGCGCAGCGTGAAGCGACGCATGATGAAGTGCCGATCGAGCCGCACCCGCGACCCACGTGGTTACTGACCCGACCCATTCCCCTGTGCGGTGGGAACCCGATCATCTTGGCCGGTCCGGAGCGCGTCGAAACGGGGTGGTGGGATGGCGGTGAAGTCTGTCGTGACTACTACGTCGTCGAGACCTCGTTGGGGCAGGAGGCCTGGGCGTTCTGCGCGCCCGACGAGCAAACCGGCTGGATGATTCACGGGTGGTTCGCATGACTGCCTACGCAGAGCTTCACTGCCTGTCGAACTTCTCCTTTGGTCGCGGCGCATCCAGTGCACGCGAACTGTTCGAGCGTGCGAAGACGTGTGGCTATGCCGCCCTGGCGATCACTGATGAGTGCTCATTCGCCGGCATCGTCCGCGCGCTGGAAGCCTCGCGACAAACGGACGTCCCATTGATCGTTGGTTCGGAGATCCAGCTCGATGATGGCCCGAAGATCGTGGTGCTGTGCGAAACGAAGGAAGGCTACACGTCGTTATGCAGTCTGATTACCACGGGGCGACGCGCATCCGTGAAAGGCACCTACCGCCTGACGCGCGCCGACGTGGCCACCGGTTTGCCAGGCACGCTGGTCCTGTGGGCACCTGAATTGGTCGTCGACATGAATCACGGTCACTGGGTGCGACAGACCTTCGGTGATCGTGCGTGGCTGGCCGTCGAGCTGCACCGTGGACCGAACGATGCACGGCGGGTGCGTGAACTGGATGCGATCGGTCGCGAGCTGGGTCTGCCCTTGGTCGGGGCGGGCGACGTGCATATGCATGTCCGGCGACGGCTGGCCTTGCAGCACACCCTCACGGCGATTCGGCATCGCGTGCCCGTCGCGGAGGCGGGTGCATTGATCGCGCGCAATGGCGAACGGCACCTGCGTCGCCGGCATGTGCTCGCGAAGCTCTACCCCCAGGCATTGCTCGAAGAGAGCGCACGGATCTCGGCGCGGTGCACCTTCACGCTCGACCAGCTGCGCTACCGCTATCCAGCAGAACTCGTTCCGAAGGGCCATAACCCCACCAGCTGGTTGCGCCAGCTGGTGGAGGAGGGTGCGCGATGGCGTTGGCCCGAAGGCGTGTCAGAGAAGGTGCATAAGCAGATCGAGCACGAGCTGGGGCTGATCGAAGCGCTGCGCTACGAGCCCTACTTCCTCACCGTGCACGACATCGTGCGTTTCGCGCGAAGCCAGGGAATTCTCTGCCAAGGTCGTGGCTCGGCGGCTAATTCTTCGGTGTGCTTCGTCCTCGGTGTGACCGAGGTGGACCCGATGAAGATGAGTCTGCTGGTCGAGCGGTTCATCTCGAAGGAGCGCAACGAACCGCCCGACATCGACATCGACTTCGAGCACGAGCGCCGGGAAGAGGTCATCCAGTACATCTACCGAAAGTATGGGCGGGAGCGTGCCGCTCTGGCGGCTACCGTCATCTGCTATCGCGGCAAGAGCGCCGTGCGGGATGTGGCCAAGGTCATGGGGCTGCCGCTGGATCAGGTCGACCAGTTGAGTCAGGTGTTCGCGTGGTGGGATGGCGACGAGTCACTCGCCGAACGGTTGCTTGAGCGAGGCTTCGACCCGGAGAGTGCGGTCATCCGGCGCATCATCAAGCTGACGGCGGAGATATTGGACATGCCGCGTCACCTGTCGCAGCACGTCGGTGGATTCGTGGTCTCCGATGCGCCATTGAGCGAACTGGTGCCGGTGGAGAACGCCGCGATGCCCGACCGCACGATCATCCAGTGGGACAAGGATGACCTCGACACGATGAACCTGTTGAAGGTCGATTGTCTGGCCTTGGGCATGCTCACGTGCGTGCAGAAATGCTTGAACATGCTGCGCGATCAGCGCGGACGGGATTACTCGATGGCCACGTTGCCATCCGAAGATCCCGCTACCTACGCGATGATCCAGCGGGCAGACACGGTGGGCGTGTTCCAGATCGAGTCACGCGCGCAGATGGCCATGTTGCCGCGACACAGGCCCGAGAACTTCTTCGATCTGGTGGTGCAAGTCGCGATCGTTCGACCAGGCCCCATCCAGGGCGACATGGTGCACCCGTATCTGCGGCGACGAAGGGGCGAAGAGCCCGTCGACTACCCCTCGGAAGAATTGAAGGAAGTGTTTGAGCGCACACTGGGTGTGCCGCTATTCCAGGAACAGGTCATGAAGCTCGCCATGATCGCGGCTGGCTACACGGCCGGAGAAGCGGATGGGCTACGGCGCGACATGGCCGCGTGGAAGCGGCGTGGCGGCTTGGAGAAGCACCGCGAACGCATCCTGACCGGCATGACCGATCGCGGCTACACCACGGCGTTTGCCGAGAAGCTGTTCGAGCAGATCAAGGGCTTCGGCAGTTACGGATTTCCTGAAAGCCATGCGGCCAGTTTCGCTGGCATCGTCTATGCGAGCTGCTGGCTGAAGTGCCATGAGCCCGCGGCATTCGCCTGCGCGCTGCTGAACAGTCAGCCCATGGGCTTCTATGCACCGAGCCAGATCGTACAAGACGCCCGTCGTCATGACATCGACGTTTTCCCTATCGACGTGCAGTGCAGCAATTGGGACAACGCGCTGATCACTCGCGAAGAAGAAGCTCCAGCGATCCAGCTTGGCTTGCGCCAGGTGCGTGGGTTCAGCGAAGAAGCCGCACGACGGATCATGGTGGCCCGCGCACAGCGCCCGTTCGCAGACATCGCCGACCTCTGCGCGCGGGCGGCCGTGGACAAGCGGCACCAGGACTTGCTGGCGCAGGCCAGTGCCTTGCGGAGTCTGTCGCGGCACCGGCACCATGCACACTGGGAGATCGCCGGTGTAGAAAAGCAGCTGCCGCTCTTCGGCAATGTCAGTCCGGCAGAGATCGAGGTGGCGTTGCCGAAGCCGACGCAGGCTGAGGACACCCTTGCGGACTACGCGCGAACCGGCCTGACGTTGGGGGTGCATCCCATGGCGCAGATCAGGGATCGGTTGCGCGCTGCTCGGTGTACCGACTCACGAACGCTGCGCAAACGACCCCATAACAGCTATGCGCGTGTCGCGGGCGTGGTCACGATGCGCCAGCGACCCCAGACGGCCAGCGGGGTCACGTTCCTGACGATGGAAGACGAACACGGCCTGGTCAACGTCATCGTTTGGCGCGATGTCGCCGAAACCCACCGACGGGTGCTGCTGGAGTCAGAGCTGCTCGGCGTCGATGGAAATTGGGAGGCGGTCGATGGCGTATGTCATTTGATTGCCAGCCGCCTCCTCGACATGAGCGAGCTGCTCGGTGGACTGGACGTGCGGTCACGAGATTTTCATTGAGACATCGCAGACATCGCGGTTGGTGACTGAAATGAACAATACGCCGCAGTTGCGAAAAGCGCTGAATTCGATCAGCAGAACCGAACGTCTGCGATCAGCTCGCTGGCATACTGATCAGTTTCAAGCCCAGCGGCTGCAGCCGGCGGCGGAAACGGTCATTCGAGAAGAAGAGCTTTCGGCCCACGGTCTTCTTGGAAGCGTCCACGTCAAA
The DNA here is from genome assembly GCF_050026815.1 of Rhodanobacter ginsengiterrae. NCBI lineage: Bacteria > Pseudomonadati > Pseudomonadota > Gammaproteobacteria > Lysobacterales > Rhodanobacteraceae > Rhodanobacter > Rhodanobacter ginsengiterrae. The sequence goes on from NZ_JALBWO010000050.1 coordinate 7,719, forward strand.
AGGGTTAGGCCCGACACGTACGAAAGCTTGCAAAGCTGCTTGACGTCTGACTGCGCATCGGAACAAGCGGTCAGTGATTGAAAGAGGCTATGACCGAGGCTAATACGCGTCCAACCAGTTGACATCTGATGCGCTAGGTCACTCTTTGCCGCGGAGCTCGGGCGGAAAGTCATCAAGGGTCGCGAGATCTAGTTCCAAGACGGTGCGGCCATCGTCGCACTCCACGCCAACGACGAAGGCATCCGCTGTGCATATCTCGGTTTGGGCTCGTGAGCCGACAGCGTCGACCTTGATGATTGGCTCCACAAACGTTGGATGAAGGTAGAAGGTGACTCTCCCTTTCAACGGGTCCTTGACGGGGTCGGTGCTCCATACGGAGAGCGTCACATCGACGCCCCTTTTAGTCACCTTGCGAATGGCGGCCGACATAGTCCGCGTGGCAGTACTACTTGCACCACCAAATTTGCCTTGGTTGAAGTCGGTGTTCCAGATCTGAGCACGGCTCATGCCCTTCATCTCGCCGAGCCATGGTGCTTCGCCAATGGGACGAAAGGTAGGGGGCGCCGTCGCAGCCGCGCCACCAGCATTGAGGGCGCCATCCTGCCCCAGGGTCTTTTGCGTGGACAGTTCATAAAACCCGCTATCTCTGCGGGGTTGATTGATCTCCTTTTCCCGATCATCTGGGTCGCCAGGCTGCTCTGCTCTGTTGAGGAGCCTCGGAAGCTCGTTGCGCGTCCACAGGTACATGGATATGAAACCTCCGACGAGACCTGTGGCAGCGGCCCCAACGACCAAGCTCGCTCCAGCAGCCGGGTTGTCCTGGCCAAACGGGAGCATGCTCTTCGCGAGCTGCCATACGGCTTTAAGCGCACCCTGCAGACCGACCAGTGTGGCGCCGACAATGACCTTGGTCAGCCAGTCTGAGATCTCCTCGAAATTCGAGTTCCCCCCATAACCCATCGGCGCAATGCCTGCGCCGATGGGTTGCTGGGCATTGCCATTGGCGTTGGCACCGGCGTCCGCCGCACCCTTGCGGTCTCTGTTCCTTTTGGGCACGCCAAAGAGGAGGCCAAGAAAAGCACCACACCCAACGCCAGACACGAGCCACACCACTACCAAGCCGATAAAGCGCGCTCGCGTGCCGGCAAGCGCGATCAGACCTCCGGCGAACACAATCAGGAGGGCGAATGAGGAGATCTTGTAGATTGGCTTAAGTAGTTCGCGAGGCGATACGTACGTAGCCGCGGTTTGGGCTTTTGCTTCGTCTGCCATATGGACTCCAGATGTCTCCTTTCGGACGCCCAGGAGCACCCGAGCGAGTAGGGCGAACATTGACGGGCGCGCCGCTGGCCGCCTGGTGGCCCAGGCAAGTCCCTCAGGCGTTCGTGGCCACCTGCACGAGATTTTTTGCGGCAGTGAAGGCCAAAGCGGCGCCGGCGGCTCCCCCGGTGGCTATCCCCGCGTAGACCGTGACCGCCGCCGTGGCGATTTTGAACACCTTCTCGACTGTCTGGAGGTTAGCTACGGCATTCTTCATCGCCGCCGTTGATGCCGCGATCGCATTGGTCGGCAGGTCTGCAAGCCTCTTAGCCATGTCGTCGTTGAGCAAGTCGTTGGCTTTGCTCATCAGCCCTGAGGCGTTTATCGCAATGGAGTAACGCTGGTCTGAACTCAAATCGATGTAGTGGTCATAGACGTACTGAGTCATTGCAGTCGAAAGCACGCTGAACTGATTTGACAGCGCAAAGAGTGTGGTCGGATCGTTGGGGTCCAACGGGTTGTAACGCATCGGCGCCGGCGGAGCGGCGGCATCGGTGTTCTCTGACGCGGCTACTGCGGCGGGATTGCCCCGTGTCTTGTCGTTCATGCGGCACCTCAATGTTGGGTGGCAAACGCATCGTCTACGGTCTTCCACACTGGCGAAGCGGTCTGGTAGAAGTCGTTCGCTACCTTGATGGCGTCCGCACCAGTCAGGTCGTTCGCCTGGTGCATCAGCTGCGTGTTCGTCTCACCGATTTTCTTGATCTGTCCGGCCAATGCCGCGCTCGAAGTCTGCTTGGCAGAGTAGTCGGCTTGTCGCTTTTCGAGGTAGTCATTGAAAAGCACGCGCACGGCATAGGGCGGCCTGCTCTTGGAATCCCCTTCACCCAAAAGTTGGAGCGTGGGGATGGCATCGACGTGATTTCTGTAGACCTTCGATATTTCAGTCATGAAATCCGCGATAGCGGCCGAAACATCGACAATCTGCGCATTGCTGGCATCGAGGGCTTGGCGAATCTTCTTTTCACGATAGCCTTCTTCAGCCCAGTGGAGCATCAGGTCACTCAGAGCGCCTACCGCATCAATGCGCACCTTATCGTTCGCAAACCCTGGCAGGTTCTCGGCCGCGCCGACAACGTCCGCCGTCTGACCTTTGTACTTGACACCTTCGCTCGCACTCAGCGCGGATAAGGCGTCCGCATACGCAGATATGAAATCGGCCATGGTATTGAAGGGACCAGCTAGTTTGGCCACATCCTTGCACTGCCACTTCTCTTGAGTGGCGTCCGAGTGCAAGAGGGGTAGCTGCCTATCGCCACAATCGTCGACGTAGTCCTTCACGACAGGCTTGGCGCGCTCTATCGTCTGCTTTGTCGTGTCCGCGTATTGCTTAACGGACGATGGCGCCACACAGGCGCTCAAAAGCAATACGAGAACCGAAACAAGACACAAGCGACGGGCCATATCCCTTTCCCCCACGTAGCGTATCCGCTGGCTTGAGGTGGCTTATACGCCCATTGCGCTCGCTTGCCTATCGGGGAAATTTCGTATGTACCCTATCGCCTCCCGTCGAGTCCGCGACCGGCAGAAATGGTGACTTCGGCCAGTTTCAGCTTGCCCGGACGGCATCGCGCCCGCGAGGTCCGTGATCGACCCGTAGGAGACGGTCAACGCTGCTTGAGTAGGCAGCGGCCTCGCCGTGCGCCTTGGAATTGTTAGCCGTGATGTGCCTTTTGGTGGTCATATTCGAAAGTCGCAAACAACGTACCCGGAATCTTGATCTTGAAGCAGTTCTGGGAAGCGACATTTGAAACCGCTTGCTGAGTGACTCCGGGCGCGAGTGAGAACTGATTCTCCAGTGCTGCATAGTCGACATGCACGTCGTCCGGAAAGTAGCCGGTCGCCTTTGGCCACCATGAAGCGACGAGCGAGGATGCGTCGGCGATGCCATGCACAAGTGACTTCGTGGGTGTGAGTGCAGGCTTGGGTTTACGCCTTGGGCGTATATGCCAAAACCCAAAGGCGGCGCTAGCGACTAGCAATAGGAGCAGCCACGCGGGCAGGACAATAGGTGACGCGATGAACCCCACTGCTTTGGAAAAGCTAGCCGAGCTAACTGCTTTCCATATCCCAAGAGCCGTGCCGATAATGGCTGCCGAAATGACCTTGCTCCATACGGGGTCTTTCCATGCCACTTTCGCTCTTTTCACAATGAGTGTCTTCATGGTTCCGATGTTGTGTGTGACTAACGATCTGATAGTTGGACCTTGGTCTTTGGATCGTCATTGATCCGAGATTCAGCCGGCTAGTCCAGTTGAGCCGTGTGATGTTGTTCAATCTGAGTGGGCTAAACGCCCGGAGCAAACTCCGACAGAGATCGTCGCACACTAAGCCTCACCGAGTCGCCATACATCGACCTCCCATCCGGCGGCTTTGTGTCGGTTCAGGCCGTTGACCTCAGCTCCAGCCTGGTCCGCTCACACGGTGGGCAGCACTGGCACAGTGGTTGGCAATTGGCGGAACAGGTGGTCAGTCAGACCGGAATACATAAGGAACGCCTCCGCGCGCCGCCCGGGTGCATCCAGGCATTGGCTGCATAGCGTCTTACTCCCTCGGCGGTCGGGTCGGTTTAGGAAAGCATAGATGCCCCAGATAAGCGCGGGAAGGACGGCAGTGATGACGACATCCAATCTGTCCAGCATCAGCTTCGGGTTGTCGCGGTAGGAAGCAGCAATCTACTTCTGCTGCACCAGCTGATGTTCGTAGTAAGGCCGTACCCGTCGGTCGAGGATCGCATACAAGGTCGCGTAGTGATTCGGGCTTGGACCGAGCCATGCGTCGATGTCTTCTTCCTGAATCGGAACGGGACAGCGGTCGTGGCCCGCTTCAACAACCTCAAAGGGCGGGTCATCGGTGATCGCGGCGAATGTGTAGAACCCCGGATCGTCGCCAGCTGCCTCGACATAGGTCCAGAGACAGGCAACGAAGAGGCTTTCACCGGTCGATGGCGAAAAGAGGATTTCAACGCTCTGCTCGCGCTCACCCGGTACTAGCGGCCGTTGCTGCAGATTGTGGAGATACACGCTTTCGTAGAACCGATCCACGATCATGATGCCGTGGTTGTAGCCGAACACCTTTCGCCAGACGGTCGAAAGCTTGTCGCGCCGCGCGTTGTACGTGCCCGGCTTCTCCATCTCGTCGGCCTCTGTCCAGCCCGGCAGGCGGCAGCGGTAGCGCATCGGGACGACCATACGCCCGCCCGTTTCAGGATCACGAATCAGCACGGGAGCGAAGTAACCAGGCCAAATTCTGTCGATGCCATCGGCCGATGCTGGTAACGCCAAGTCTTCCAGCTTCTTCCTTCCTGCCTCAATCTTGTTGGTCGCGACGCGGCGATCGTTGTCGGCCTTTTTGGTCGGCTTGCTTGACGCTAGTTTCGCGTTCGCTTCGAAGAGGCGCGCTTCCTGGACGCCAATCTCGGACGCGATCAACGCGATTGCCTCATTTTCCGCTTCGCGCGCCAATTCGATCGTGCCAATGTTCAGCACGGCACTCGTGGCGTCGGTCATGGCGCGTCGCATCGCCTTCGGGACAACCTTGACCCAGTTGCCCTTCTTTTTGGTCCAGCCCGCGAGATTGGTGAATTCCTTGATGGCGAGCTTTCCGCCAAAGCGCTCGTATTCTCTGAAGTCCGCCAAAATCTGCGCCGAGTAGCACATGTCGAAGCCTGCTTGATCTGACGGAGCTAAGCATAGTGCCCAAGACGCGCTGTCACCTCCCTGCCAGATCAGTTCCGCTGAAACGCCCACTTGCCGCCCTAAATCGCCCGCGGCCGAACGGACGATTCGAGTGAGGAATGATCCGCATACAGCCAGAGAAGATGAGCGAATGAACAAGCCAGCACCGCCGAACGGCCCGAGCAAAGCCGGTCAGCCATCGGGTCCGGCACGTGGAAATAGCCCGAACCGTCCAGGAGCACCACCAGCGCCAGCACCCAAGGGCGGCAAGAAATAGCCCAAAGGCCGGCATTGCCCCGGCCTTTGGGACGTCGGGGAACCTTCGATGCACACACCGATGAAGTTGATCACCCGAACCAATCTGTTGTGATCAGCGCGTCAACATCCTGATCCGCGTTTGCCCACGGGCCGCAACCGGCCACGAACCGTCGTTCCCGCAAGATCGTCAGTCAGAATTGTCTGCATCGCCAGCGACGTCTGGCAGCTTGTTCCACAGCGACCCCGTGTCCTTACTTAGCTGTGCTAACCGGGGCGTGGTTACGGCATGAAGTTGGTGGATGTCAGCCCGGATCTCGGCCTCCGTTCCGCCAAGACGCCTTAGCTCGGTCGCTTTCAAGCGCTCCAAGTAGTCGGCAATGAACGGGCCAATGAAATTCTGCTCCGCGGCTCGATCTTGGAAAACAGCCTGCGTTGTCAACGTCTGACTTTTCTGTTGTATTGCCTGAAATCCGCCGGCCATGAACGCGAGCATTCGTATTGTTGGAAAATGGTACGCATCGGATTGCGCGGAGAATGCCTTTAGGGCTGTTGCCAAGAGCAGCGCAGCAAGAACCAATCTGCCTGCTGCGGCATGCCAGTCCGACTCGACGGGTTGAACTACTCCTGCGATGTGCCAAGTCGCGAATGAAAGGCCCGCATGAAAGTCGGCCTGATACTCCAGGGCGCGTCGGTCTTGCGATGGCATCAATTCCCAGTCGAGCAGGCAATGGCTCCATAGCACGTGTGAGAGTTCATGAAAGTAGAGAAGCAATGTCGCATCTTTGGCCACCAACTGAGCCTGCTCGCCAATCTCACCCGTTCTCATCGCTCCGTTAAGTATTGCTTCTTCAGATAGGCCCTCTGGTGGCGCTCCCGTCGACATTGTCCAGATTTCGTGTGCCATCGCTAGAAGGATGAGAGGTGCACCCACCGTAATAGTGATCAGATAGTCGTGCCGCGGGCCTACCTTAATGGCTGCTGCGTCGAATGACTGACTTCCTCCCCAGCCTAAGTTGATGGACCCCCGTTCACGGAATTCGCGCGTCGCGAGTTGCATTAGGTGATCTAGCTCTTTCGATACTTTGTCCATCATCGCGACCGCGACTTCCACTTGGTGCGGCGGCAATTCCTGACGCAGCGCGGATGCGATGTCGGAAGCAGAGAGCGCCTTGAGACGATTCGATACCATGGCGTGGCGACCTAATCCACTCTCAGTGATCATTGCTTCGCCTCAAAATTTGCAAGAGAGATACAATTTGGGTCACCGACCCGTCTGCGCTGCAGCGGTCGTGGCTCTGCTAGTCGCGTCGTCGTATATCTGCGCAAGACCGAATCTTTGTAACTCAGCGGCAACCGTGCCCATCGCCGCAACAGCAGGCAACACGCATTAGATAGGAAAATTACCTTCCTGAAAACGGCCGTTGGCGAAGGTCTCTTTAGGGCAACGCTGAAAAAGTCTCTCGCGCCTGCGAAAATAAACCCGTACTGACAATCGAGCGGGATCGATACGATGAAGCAGCCGACATTGGCGATGGCAGCAGATCAAGGCGAGGGTTTTGAGCAACATCGCCGAGCGACGCGTCGAGATGTGTTCCTTTCGGCGATGGAGCAGATCGTGCCGTGGTCAGCGTTGTGCGCCGTGATCGAACCGCACTATCCGAAGGCGGGCAAAGGTCGTCCGCCGGTGGGGCTGGAGCGGATGTTGCGCATGTACTTTGTGCAGCACTGGTTCAATTTGGCCGACGAAGCGTGCGAGGAAGCGCTCTTGGACAGCACGGCGCTGCGCCGATTTGTAGGCATCGATCTGGGTCGTGAACGGGTGCCGGATGGAACGACATTGCTGAAGTTTCGCCGTTTGCTGGAGAAGCACGAACTGGGCGCGGCGTTGTTCGCACAGGTCAACCAGAGTCTGCAGGATCGGGGTCTGAAGGTCGGCACGGGAACCATCGTCGACGCCACGATCATCGGTGCGCCAAGCTCGACGAAGAACGCCAGCAAGGCCCGCGATCCCGACATGCACCAGACCCGCAAGGGCCAACAGTGGTACTTCGGCATGAAGATGCATATCGGCGTGGACAGTCGTACCGGCCTGGTGCACAGCGCGGCGGTAACCGCGGCCAACGTGCACGACAAACATCTGCTGGAAGACCTGCTCCACGGCGAGGAGCGACGGGTCTATGGCGACAGCGCCTACGCCAGTCAAAAGGCGCTGATCCGCGAGCACGCGCCGCAGGCGAAAGACTTCACCAATCAACGCATCCGCAAGCATGGTGACGTCGACGAAGCGGAGCGTTCGCGCAATCGCAACAAGTCGCGAATCCGGGCACGGGTCGAGCACGTGTTCGCGGTAGTGAAGCGATTGTGGGGGTTCAGCAAAGTGCGCTACCGAGGTTTGGACAAGAACGCCAACCGCAGCTTTGTGGCCCTTGGGTTGGCCAACCTGTACCTGTCGCGCACCCGAGTACCGGCATGAGGGCCCGTTGAGGGCCAACAACACGCCTCATGGCGCGAAAAGGGTGAAATTCTCCCGCAGAAAGCCGTGATCTATCAGGTTGATCAGACGCGAAACTGATCAGACCAGCAGGTTGATTGATTGCGACGGCTTATTCAGCGTTGCCTTAGGGTCGGTTTGCGACGGTCGAAGTGGGCTTGCAGTTGATCATACTGGCCGGTGGCCCGGTCAACGTCGACAGGTCTTGCGATGCATTCGCTCCGGTGCACGCACTTCGAAGCAAAACCGCAGGTCGGCACCTACACGTTTCCAATCCATTCACCGATTCACTTAGCTGGTCTGCATTACCACCATTACCTTGCCGCGTGAGTCTGGCCCGAGCCGACTAGGTGTCCAGGCGAGAGCCGACCCAGAGTGTCAGGTGGAACCGACGAGCGAGGCATCCGTTAGAGATCCGGATTCAGCCAAACCAAAAAAAGAGTTTCAGGGTTGCGGAGATGAACATCTAGTTTAATCAATGGGATATGCTCCAAATGCTGTTGATGATCGACAACTGTCATCGGCATCCATGTATATCCGCGGCAGTCCACGTATTCGCATAGAGCACCCTAGAAGCAAGGTGCGGTCCGCCGGCAAGCCTTTGTGCTCGGCGTACATGCGCAGGGTCATCGTGGTGCACGCGGCGAGGCCGGCGGAAACCAAGTCGTAGGGCGTTGGGCCGGTGCCCAGGCCGCCGGCGCTGACCGGTTCATCGGCGAGAAAGCGGATGCCACCGGCATGGATCGCCAGTTGGAAACGCCCGGCGCCGGTTTCCTCGGCTACCACGTCGCCCTCCTGTCCATGCGCACGTGTTTCCGGCACCTGCTGCAGATAGCGGGCTGACCAGCTGACGATGATCGCTGCCGCATAATCCACATCGGCCTGACGCGACAGCAGATGTTCGGCGTCGTCGAGTGAGACCAGACTCTTGGGATAGCCCGCGGCCATGAAAATGCGACTGGCGTTGCCGATGTCGACGATCTCGTCGTGCGGCGCATGCATGATAAGCAGTGGTCGATTCGGTCCTGCGATGCGACTAGCCTGATCATGTTTGCGCAGATCGTCGATGAAGGCCGCGCTCACGCGGAACGGACGGCCTGCCAGCCGGACCTCGGCTTCGCCGTATCGCTCGATGGCCGCGAGCGAGGCGGGATCGAACAGCGCCAGCTTGTGGGTCACGTCGAACGGGGCGGCGATCGTTGTCACCGCGCGGATATTCGGCATGTCGCCAGCGGCAGCTAGCGCCGCAGCACCACCAAGGCTGTGTCCGACCAGCAGCGATGGCGGCATGGCGGCATCGCGCATGGCTTGGTTGGCGGCGACCAGGTCGCGGACGTTGGCGGCAAAGGTGCTGTCGGCAAAATCGCCACCGCTGCCGCCTAAGCCAGCGAAGTGGAAACGCAGCATGCCGATGCCAGCATGGGCCAGCGCACGGCCGATCCGTACGGCGGCCAGGTTGTCCTTGCCACAGGTGAAGCAGTGCGCCATCAACGCCCATCCGCGCACCGGTGCATCGGGAAGCTCGATCCGGCCGGCAAGCATGTGGCCGGTTGGACTGGGAATCTCGAAGGGCTGGGTTGGCACCGGCGGTTCTCCTGCGGATGAACGTCAGACGCGCTGGAGCAACGCCACGGTGCCTTGGCCGCCGTCGGCGCAAAGCGATACGATGCCGTAACTGCCCGATGGCAGCGCCGTCATTTCCTTGGCGGCCTGGCTCAGGATGCGCGCACCGGTAGCAGCGAATGGATGTCCGATGGCCAGCGATCCACCATGCGGATTGACTCGTGCCCAGTCGAACGCGCCTAGGTCGAAGTCGACGCCGGCCCTGTGGCGACGATAGACCGGGTCCGACGCGGCAGCGATGTTGGCGAGTACCTGCGCCGCGAATGCCTCGTGGATATTCCACGAGGTGATCTCCGCAAATTGCAATCGGTGTCGGGCGAGTAACCGGGGGATCGCCCGCGCCGGTGCCATAAGGATGCCCTCGTCACTATGGCGGAAGTCCATCGCCGCGATCTGCCAGTCGAGCAACCTGACCGCTGGCTCACGGCCCAATCGCGCCATTCCGGCTTCATCGGCCACCCACAAACCTGCTGCGCCATCCGTCAGTGGCGACGAATTGCCCGCCGTCAACGTGCCTGCGGGATCGAACGCCGGCTGCAAGTTCGCCAGTCGCTCGGGCGAGGTATCACGACGCGGAATCGCGTCCCGTTCGATCCCGTCGAACGCCACTAGCAGATCATCGAAGAAGCCCGCGTCCTGTCCCGCGATGGCGGCGCGGTGGCTGAGCAGGGCGCGCTCGTCCTGTGCCTGCCGCGAGATCTTGAAATGGCGTGCCGTGTCCTCGGTGTGCTGGCCTTGCGAACGGCCGCTTTGCCTGTTGGCCCACGCCTGGCGCGGCAACTGGAAGTCTGCTGCCGTCGTGGCTGCGATCATCTCCGTGGCAGCGCGCGGATTCTTGGCAAACCCGGCCACGATCCGATCGGCGGCGGCCATGTTGAGTGCCAGCGGTACATGGCTCATCGTTTCCGCGCCACCGACCAGCGCCAGATGCGTACCACCGCTGCCGATCATGCCCGCAGCCTCGATCGCTGCCATGAAGCTGGTCGAGCAGGCCAGCACCGTGGAAAACGCCGGTGTCTCCGGATCCAGCCCAGCCTCGAAGACCAGCTCCCGCGCTATGTTCGACACCGTCACGTCGGGAATGACCTGACCCCAGACCAGAAAGTCCGGTGCGGCCAAGTCCGCCATGGCTCTGGCTACTGGCATGGAAAGCTCAAGTGCACTGTGGCGGGCGAACGGTCCGCCCGCCTTGACGAACGGAGTGCGTACGCCGGAAGAGAGATAGACAGGCAGCATTGTGGATCTCCTTTCAGTGAACAGCTTGTGGCTCGCGGTGCAGCGAAATCATCAGCGTGGAGATCGAGGCGGTCCTTGCGCAATGGAGACGGCCTGTTCGGCGTTCCGATCGCCGTCGCCTTGTCTAGTGCGATACCAGCCCGAGCTGTTGCATGAAGGTCAGGTTGTCTTCCAGGTGCCAGTTCTCGGCAATGCGACCGTCGCTGATGCGGTAGATATCGGTGGCGATGAAGTCGATGGTTTGGCCGTGTCCCTGGGTCTGGTTGAAGCGCCCGCTGAAGTGCCCGCGAAAGTGCAGATGGGCGACCACTCGATCGCCAGCGACGATCATTTGTTCCACATCGCAACGCAGGTCGGGTACCGCCGTGCGCACGAACTTCGAGGCTGCCAGCGGTCCGGCGACACCTTGGGCACGGCCCGCGGGCAGAGTGCGGTCCATGAAATCCTGCGCCAACGCGGCACGCGCCAGCGCTTCGTCGCCGTTGTTCCAGAAGCTGTCGTAGCGACGGGCGGCGAGTACCTGTGCTCGCAACTGCGCGGCGGGCAGGCTGTGATCGACGATCAGTATCTGCGGCGTGACCAATCCTGAGTCATCGGCACCGGTAGCGGATGCGACGCCGCACAGCATCAATGCGGCGGCAAAGCTGCAGGACAAAGCATGGCTGGTCATGGTGTTCTCCTCGTCGGAATAGAGACGGGTGAGGTTTCTGGCAATCCGTCGATACAGGGGCGTTAGCTGGCAACGTCGATCACGACCTTGCCTTGCGCCTGGCGGCTCTCGATAAGTGCGTGGGCGGCATCGACTGAGTTCAGATCGAACCGGCGTGCGTCTACGCGTGGGATCAGCAGGCCCGATTCGGCCAGGTGAGTGGCTTCGTGCATGATTTCGCCGTGGCGAACCTTGCCTTCACCAGTCAGCAAGGGCAGCAGGGTGAACACGCCAGAGTAACTTGCCGCGCGGAACGACAGCGGCGCCAATGCATGCGTGCCCCAGCCCAGCGAGCTGAGCACATGACCAAAACGTGCGACGGCCTTGAACGAGGCATCCAGGCTTGCGCCGCCGGCAGTGTCGTAGACGATGTCGAAGCCGCGGCCGGCAGTGTGTGTGGCGACGTACTCTTCGACGCTGACTTGGCTGCTGTCGATGGGAATGGCCCCCAGCTCTTCGACGAGCGCGGCGCGACCGCCGCCCTCGGTGGCGTAGACGGTCGCGCCAAGTGCACGTGCGATCTGGATGGCCATATGCCCGACGCCGCCAGCACCGCCTTGCACAAGTACGGTCTGGCCCGTGCGGACGTTGGCGCGGTCAACCAAGCCTTCCCATGCGGTGATGAACACCAGCGGTAGGGTGGCCGCTTCCCGCATGCTGAAGTTGGATGGCTTGCGCGCCAGCAGCGCGGCATCGACCGCTGCGTACTCGGCCAACGATCCCTGCGCACCACCGACACCGCCTGTCATCCCGTAGACCTCATCGCCGGGGTGGAAGGCACTGACGCCAGGGCCAACGGTTTCGACCACACCGGCCAGGTCGATGCCGAGGATCCCGGGCAACGGATGCCGTGCGTGTGCCGCAGCGCCACCGCGAATCTTAAGGTCAAGCGGGTTGACCCCACTGGCGATCACTCGCACCAGCACCTGCCCTTCGCCAGGTACCGGGCGCGGCAAGCTGGCCACGCGGAACGAGGCATTGGGGGTCTCCAGAACGGCGGCTTGCATGGAAAGGGTCATGGTCATTCCGGGGTGGTCAGATACGGCAATGGATGCGGCGAGTAGATTCGACTACGCCAAGAGAATCGGGTCGAGGAAGGTGTGCATGAGTTCTCCGATCTCTTCGGCGTGGGTTTCCAGCGCGAAATGACCAGTGTCGAGCAGGCGGATTTCGGCATTCGGAAGATCGCGTCGGTAGGCCTGTGCGCCGGCGGGGATGAAAGCTGGGTCATGCTTTCCCCAAGCAGCCAAGAACGGCGGTTGGTGCTCGCGAAAATAGGCTTGGAACTCAGGGTACATCGCCACGTTGCTGCGATAGTCCAGGATCAGATCAAGCTGGATCTCGTCCGCGCCCGGGCGGGTCATGTAGGCGATGTCCAGCGTGTAGCCGTCCGGCGAGACGCGTTGCGGATCGCTGCCGAGCAGATATTGCCAATCGCGGATCGTCGCGGGCGACAGCGAGTCGCGGCAGGCTTCGCGATGTTCCGGCGTCGGCTCGCGCCAGTAGGTTTGCCATGGACCCCAGGCATCGCTGAGTCCTTCCAGATAGGCGTTGCCGTTCTGGCTGACGATGGCGGTGACGCGCTCGGGATGCGCCATCGCCAGACGGAAGCCGGTCGGCGCACCGTAATCGAACACGTATAGCGCATAGCGATCCAGCTTCAGCGCCTCGGTGAAGTCGTCGATGACGCGGGCAAGGTTGTCGAAGGTGTAATCGAACGCACCGCGTGCGGGTGCCTGCGTGTGGCCGAATCCGGGCAGGTCCGGCGCGATCACGCGATAGTTCCGGGCCAGCAGCGGGATCAGTTCGCGGAACATGTGGCTGGCGGTGGGAAAGCCATGCAACAGCAGGATCACTGGTGCATCGACGCGGCCGGCTTCGCGGTAGAACACTTCGACGCTGCCGACGGTTTGAGTGTGATATGCGACGTGCATGGTCGAACCTCGAATGACCCGGCCAAAAGTGAACAGTCACAAAGACGGCGGGATGGGTTGATGTGTGCCGGAGGTGCTTCGGCGGGAACGTCGACTGACGACCTCCCGCAGAATCCGTGGCGATCCTGCTCGCAGGCACCTCCGCTTTCCCCTGTGAGGCTATGGCAGGCTCGCTGTCATTTCCATTACACCAACGAGTAGGTTTCTCTAGCCATTTCAGGTGATCGCGAGCGCGATTCCTGTTGCTAGCATTTGCCACGCCGATTTCGCCCGCCATGTTGCGAGAACCCCGATGCCCACTGGCATGACGCGCCCGCGGGGCGGTACCGGGGTTGCCGGGCATATGGGTTTGGTGAGCGAGCAGTGCCGCTGGATGGACTCACATCAGCGTGGTCATGAAGTGCATGAGTTCCGCATCTCGCACCGAGAAAGGCGATGGACACCGAACCAGGCACAGCCATCGCAACGCGCCTTAGCGGACGCAACACCCCCTTCTTTCGAGGAAATCACCCATGAACAGCAAACTGCAAACACTGCTCGGCACATTTTCGCGCACCGAGAGAGTGGGTCTTGCGCTCATGAGGTTCGCGATCGCCTTGGTCTTCTTCTGGATCGGCGGCCTCAAGTTTGCGCCGTACGAGGCGGACAGCATCACTCCGTTCGTCGCGAACAGCCCCGTGATGTCGTTCTTGTATGCCCACCCGGAAGCGTACAAGGTGCACCTCACCCACGAAGGCGAACTTGTTCCGGCAAAGCGTGAATGGCAGAACAGTAACCGTACCTACCGCGTCTCGCATGGACTTGGCGTGGTGGAAATACTCATCGGTCTTCTGGTGCTCTCGTTCCCGCTGTCAAAACGCCTTGGACTGGTGGGTGCCATTCTGGCGTTCGTGACAACGCTGGTGACGTTGTCCTTTCTTTTCACTACGCCGGAAGCCTGGGTAGCCGCCCTGGGCGATGCTCAGCACGGATTTCCGTATTTATCGGGCGCAGGAAGGCTGGTTCTGAAAGACAGCATGATGCTTGCCGGTGCATGGATCATCGGCGTGGACGCAGCAAGACGGATTGTTGCTGAAGGTGCCAGCGAGTCTGCGCGCCGCGGGATCTAGGGCGCTCGTGGTTGCAGTGCATGATTTCCTGCCCGCACCGTCAACGCATGCAGCGGTGATGCGATTGAGCGGCGATCAAAGTGAAGTGGCGTATCTATCTTCAAGTTCGAAGGTGGATATTTTCGCACAGCAATTCTTTACGCAGGAGTCGCGCTCTTGGCTATATCACTACCCCATGTGATTGCGGTCTTTTTCCAGGTCAGCAATGGTCTGGAAACGGCGAGTCTCGCCGACTGCTTCATGCAGGACGCCACCGTGCTTGACGAAGGCGAAATGCATCAAGGTCACGAAGCCATCCAGTTGTGGCAAAGGGAGGCGCAACGCAAGTATCAATACAGCGTTGACCCTTCAAGCGTATCGCGGCAAGGCGATTGCGTGACGGTCAGTGCAGCGGTTGTCGGAAATTTTCCAGGCAGTCCGGTTCAACTCGATCATGTGTTCAATCTGGTCGGTGACAAAATTCAGTCGCTGGAGATCGGCTGATGTCCATGAACATGGAACTGGAAGGAAAGCGCGTGCTGGTGACTGCTGGCACCAAGGGAGTCGGAAAGGCTGTCGTCGACCTGTTCTGCGAGCTTGGTGCCAAGGTGCTCGCGACGGCGCGCGAGCGACCGGCCAAAGCGTCAGCCGACATCTTCGTCGCTGCCGACCTGACCACCAGTGAAGGCTGCGATGCTGTGGTTGCGGGCGTCATGAACCATCTCGGCGGTGTGGACGTCATTGTCCATGTTCTGGGCGGTTCGTCGGCACCTGCTGGGGGATTCGCCGCATTGGGCGAAGAGGAATGGCGACGGGAATTGAACCTCAACCTGTTCCCGGCCGTGCGCCTTGATCGCGCCTTGTTGCCAGGGATGCTGGCTCGGCAGGAAGGCGTCATCATCCATGTCACCTCGATCCAGCGCGAGCTTCCTCTGCCGGAATCGACCACGGCCTATGCTGCGGCCAA
The DNA here is from genome assembly GCF_050026815.1 of Rhodanobacter ginsengiterrae. Taxonomy (NCBI): domain Bacteria; kingdom Pseudomonadati; phylum Pseudomonadota; class Gammaproteobacteria; order Lysobacterales; family Rhodanobacteraceae; genus Rhodanobacter; species Rhodanobacter ginsengiterrae. The sequence goes on from NZ_JALBWO010000050.1 coordinate 23,022, forward strand.
GGCGGCGCTCTCGACATACAGCAAGAGCCTGTCGAAGGAAGTCACCCCCAAAGGCATTCGTGTTGTGCGGGTAGCGCCCGGGTGGATTGAAACGGAAGCGTCTGTCGCACTCGCCGAGCGGCTTGCTCTGCAAGCCAATACTGATTACGAAGGCGGCAAACGGATCATCATGGATTCACTTGGTGGCATTCCGCTGGGGCGGCCGTCAAAGCCAGTGGAGGTGGCAAACCTCATCGCATTCCTGGCGTCGCCGCGTGCCGCGGCGATCACTGGTACGGAATACGTGATTGATGGCGGGACTATTCCCACTGTCTAGCGCGGCAATGGAAGCAGCGGAAGATTTGGTGACGGTCGAGAACATCACCGCTGCGTGCAAGGCGTACGACGGTGCAAGGACACTAGCTACGGATCTCAAAAACGATATTCGCCTGATTGGGGATACCGCCGCTCGCGCCGGGGGATGTCGATGTCACGACGACTTTGGACAGGCGGAGTTCCCTCCTCGACGAGTCGGGTTGGAGGTCACCAATGAACTGAGGCGAGATGTCCAGATGGGCACCCGCTGGTGCAGCATGCGTGCGAGCGTCGAAAATGCTTTCCCTCGGATGAATTGCATCGAGTCGGCACATTTTTCGGCGCTTTCCCAATCAAGTTCCTTGACGGTTATCGAGCCCCTGCCGATCCCTGCGAATGGAAAGCGTCGGTGATGCTCCACTCGTATTCTTGAAGTGCTTGAATCGCGAAAGTACCGCAGAGAACTGAAAGAATCGATGCGGCAACATTGATTAACGTCTGCGCACCAAGAAATCGGGAGCAGACCAATGTTCGCGACGCGCTTCAAGACGACCGGCTGTCTCTCGCCATGCGGGCCGAGCTCCAAAATTTTGCCGGCGCTGTGTCTCGCCATCCTCGTGGCGATTGGGTTGCCCGCCAAGTCGGCGTGGGCTGGGGAAAGCGAGGGCGTAGTTGGAAGCACAACCGCCACAACGCTGGATGTGGTGAATGTTGTCGGACACCTGGAAGAAATTCAGCCCCAAGAATTGGCTCAATACGGCGTCAAGGTCGATGTGATCACCAGCGAACAGATCCAGGATGGTGGCTATCAGGATGTCGCCAGCGTGCTTCAGGCGCTGGCACCTGGCCTGTATGTCGCATCGAAGAATGGCCCGTTTGATTATGTCACTGTTTCGCTGCAGGGCTCGCGCACGGAAGACGTGCTCTGGTTGCTGGACGGGGTGCGCCTCAACAACCGCCTGTATGCAGGAACCACACCGTTGGACACGCTTCCAGCGAGCATGGTCGAACGCATCGAGATACTCGATGGAGGCCAATCTCTTATCTACGGAACTCAGGCCGTCGCCGGTGCCATCAACATTGTCACCAAGAGCTATTCGGAAATCACGCAAGGCGCCGTGACCCTGGGTTCCGACAGCCATGCCGGTCGACATCTTGATGCCTGGTTAAGCGGGTCCACCGGCAAGCAGCAATTCGTGTTGTTTGGCTCCAGCGATAAATCTGATGGCTACCACGCATTCCGGGAACAGGACTATCAGCCCAGCAACACGGATCGCGATCGCGGCTACGATGTGCAGACAGTAGGCATCAAGTACGGGTACTGGTTCAGCGACTTGTTGCGCCTGGACTTGACCTATCAGCATACCGATGCGGATCTCGACTATTCCCAGCCATACTTGGTGGCCAGAGACCAGAACGATCGCAAGGAAAACATCCTTACTGCCAAACTCGACTACGACGTCAACGACTGGTTGTCGCTCTACGCCAAGGCCTACGTGCACCGTTGGGATACCCACTACGACACCTACTACAACAGTCTTTCTGACCCCGGAACGATAGATGTCCTGTATGACAACGCGTTCTGGGGCTACAAGGATCGCGGCGTCAATATTTTCGCCCGATTGAGATTCCAGCGTGGCGTGGAATACAACGTCGGCTTCGATCAGCAGAGCTATGGTGGTCGCGACGAAGTGTTAGTCATAGGCCAGCACAGCGAGCATACCGGTGCCTTGTTCGCGCAAGCGCGCACTACGGACGACATGTTCACCCGATTCAAGCTGTCTGCCGGCGTACGCTACAACCACCCGAGCGATGGCCGCAGTGCACTGGTCTGGAATGTCGGTAGCGCGTTGGACATCAACCAGTCGTTGTATATACGTGGAACGGTAGGCACCGCATTTCGTCTGCCCACGGCCGAAGAACTGTATGCCAACGATCCGCAGGACGAGCGCGGCAACCTCGACCTCAAATCTGAGCGCAGTTCCAGTGTCAATCTTTCGATTGGCGGAAAGCTTCCCGGCACAGGTGGCATGCACTGGGAACTGACCGGGTTCCGTCGTCGCATCAATGATCTCATCGACTATGCGGCCTACGACGAGACAACAGGCCAGGATGTATTCGGCAATATCCCTGGCATTGTTACTGTCAGGGGTGGGGAAGCTGATTTGAGCGCATCGTTCGGCGCGGCGATTTCTGCAAGCCTTGACTACACCATCAACCACTCCCGAGCCTCGGGTAGCTCGCGGCAGATAGCGGACATCCCGGTGCAGCAAGGCAAGTTGCAGCTGGACTGGCATCCGACGGCGTTGCCTGTCGGTGCGACCCTCAGTGTCAACCACGCGGGCGATCTTTACACCTCCGACAGCTTCTATTCCGGACGCAAACGGTATGGCAACTACACCGTAGCCGACTTTTCTGCGCGCGTGTTCCTGGATCATGACCGCCGCAGCCGCGTTGATTTTCACGTCTACAACCTGTTCGACCGCCGCTACGCCACCAGCCTGAAGCGAGGTCAGGCGGACGCCGGCGGTTACTACACATACTGGAATCTCGGCTTGCCGCGCACGCTCAACGTGACCTACAGCTACGCGTTCTAAGCAGCATGGCGACGATGGGACAAAACGCGTGAAGTGGCCGGGCATCCGCGTTCTCTATCTTGCCCATCGCTGGATCGGCATCGGTACCTGTCTGCTTTTTGTGCTCTGGTTCGTTTCCGGGCTGGTGATGATGTACGTGCCGTATCCGTCCTTGTCGCCACGAGTACGGTTGAGCCACCTGTCGCCTATTGTCTGGAGCCGGATCCACATTGGCCCGGATCGCGCGTTGGCGATTGCTGGCGCACGTAGTTATCCCTCCGACTTTCACTTGGAAATGCTGGGTAATGTACCCGTCTACCGGTTGCAGGTTGCAGGAGACACGGTGACCATCGATGCCGGTGATGGAGGCCGGATCACCACCGTTGATATTGCCGGTGCATTGAGAATTGCCGGATGCTGGTCGCATGCGAATGTGCCAACGCTGGCCGGAACGATTGTGCGTGACCAGTGGACGGTGGCCGGCGGCTACAACGAAACGAGACCGTTCTACCGGATCCAGCTCAATGACGCAGAAGGCACCCAGATCTACGTCTCGGCGCGCAACGGCGAGGTGGTTCTACAAACCACGCGCAGGCAGCGTCTTTGGAACTGGGTGGGGTCGGTACCGCATTGGATCTATTTCACTGTTTTGCGACGCGATGCTTCATTGTGGCGGCAGGTGGTCCTGTGGGTTTCGGGTACTGGTATTGTCGGTGCCTTTGCGGGTTTCTGGATCGGCGTGCTGCGGTTACGCTTGCGCAAACCCTATCGCGGAAAGAACCGCACGCCCTACACGGACTGGAAGCGCTGGCACCATATCGCCGGGCTGCTGGGGGGGATCTTCCTTTGCACGTGGATGATCAGCGGTTGGCTTTCGGTGAATCCGATGGGCTGGCTGACGGGCAACGGCGAGACGACCGTTCCGATGGCGCGCCATGGAGGACATCAGGAGCCTTCCATAACGAGGATCATTCCGGCGGCAGCGACAGCCGTGACAGGCGTGACTGAAGTCGGCTTCGTCTGGCGGGGCGACAAGGCCATGCTGGTGCTGGAAAACGGCTTGGGCAATCGCCAGCTGGTTGACGCTCACACCGGGCAAACGGTTCATCAGCAGGTGAGAGATATCATTGCTGACGCACGTCGGCTGTTGCCTGGTTCGGCATTGATTGCAGTCGCGCGACTGGATCACGAGGATGATTACTGGTACTCGCACCATGCGCCACGTCACCTTCCGGTACTGCGTGCCCAGTTTGCCGACGCTGCGCATACATGGTTGTATCTCGACCCTCAAACCGGCAAGGTCCTGCTCCGCCTGGAGCAGGCGGACCGAAATTATCGCTGGTGGTTCTCTGCACTGCACACGCTGGACTTTCCCTTGCTGTTTCGGCATCGCCCGGCATGGGATCTGGTGATGTGGCTGATGATGCTGACGGGGTTGACCCTATCCGCCAGTGGCTGCGTCATCGGCTGGCGCCGGTTGCGGCAATAAGATTTGGTCGGGTGCCACTGTCTCAGGACACCGAATCAGAATTGAGCTCAGGATGATTGAACTCGACACATTCCGAGCCAGTCCATCATGGCGAGCTTGTTCGCCGCGGAAGGCTCGACAAGTGAGATGTGCAACAAGTCGGCGACACCGCTTGGCCGACAGCATTACTGCAATGAAGCTCGCAGCAGCGTCGAGGAAGCTTGCGCTGGCGGACATGCCATATCACGGTGCGATGCGCTTGCCCAAGCGAGCTGTTCTCTGGCGATGTTCACCGGTGATTGGTCAATGGGCGAAGGCGCTGCCGCCGAATTGGAAAATGAGGCGACCAACCATTCGCTTGATCCCTGGAAAGTCCTTGTACAGTGTTGGAAAGCTGCGCTGCTCGTCAGGCGCGGCGCGTTTGATCCTTGATCTGGCCTGGTTCAGTCGAAGAGCTCGCAAAGGCTCGACGCCATGCGCTTGGACTGATACCGACCGTCCGCGTGAACACTCGGGTGAAGTGACTTTGCACGCCAAAACCACAGGACTGCGCAATCTGCACAAGCAGTGCGCGGGTGTTGATCAGCAACCATTTGGCGTGTTCTATCCGGCGTTCCATCACCCAATGGTGCGGAGGCAGTCCAGTGGATTGTTTGAACGCTCTGGAAAAATGAGGTGGGGAAATACGGCATGCCTCCGCGACCTCTGCCACAGGAGCCGGAGCTTCGAGCTTTAACCCAAGCAAAGCCTTGGCCTTCCGCAGCTGCCACGACGCCAGGCGGCCGGAATGGATGGTGTGCGCAGGGCGCTCTTGAGTCCGTGATGAATGGATGTACTCCTGAAGTGCAAGTTCGATATGGCGCACAAAGCACTCGGTATAGGCTCCGTTGCCTGTCATTGCACTGCGAATAATTTCGCTGAGTACGCGCAACAGGTCGTCGTGAGGATCGGCATTTGCGGTACCGGCAAGGTTGGCCGGGCGCGGTGAGTGGAAAATTTCCAACACGGTCGGCATCTCGCTGCAAGACTGCCCGTCTTCGATGCTTCCCGATCCATGCATGGTGCCTGCCCCGCCAAACGAATCCGACAGACAAATGCTCGCTTTCATGAGGTACTCCTTGATGCGGCAGATCAGGCAATGAATGGAGACTGCTTGGCCATAGGACGCGCGGGTGCCGTGATGAACCAACTCCGAGGGGCGTGAAGCAATGACTTGGGACGCTTGGTCCCTGATCCAGGATGATCAAACGATCAGTGGCGCGTACGCCGCATCATGTGTCAGCTTGGTCTCCCCATTCCGATCGACCTCGATGCTATTGGCTGCAGCATGGGAGCACATCCCTAAAAGCGGGAGAGCGCCGACTACCGCTTTCGGGTAACGCCGCTCGGTCGCTCCCATTTAGGGTTAGTCGCCACTACACCCATCCCGTGATTTCACTTTGGACGCGCCGAAATAGAATCCAGGCTGCAGGCGGAAGCGCCGCCGTGAACTGTCGCGGCGACTACCCATGGGGAAGCCAGCGTCAAGTTTTGGATGAAAAGTCCGGGAGAGAGAACGTGAGTGTCGTCGAAATGTCGCAGCTTCATCGTGCGTCGCGACCAGCACATGAATCAACGGCTGGGCGATTCACTTCCGATAGTCTGCGGGAGATTCCAGCCGGTGACGCGCAGCGGTCCCACAGGTTCTGGCAATCATCCCGGGATGGTCACCATGTCCGTATAACGCCCTGTGGCAAGAGCGTGGTAGTCGGTTACAGAAGCTCGCGATCAACCTCGTTCGTTTACGTGAAGTCACAGGAAGTCGACGGCGACAGCGTTGCCTGGTCGGCCGCACGCGGCGGCGCGGCGTTCGCGAAGCCTGTTCAGGACATCGATGCCTTCGCAGCCCTCAGCTGGATTCTCTCCAGAAGCTTGGCGGCTGCACGAATGACAGATGAGATTTTCATACAACACGTGGCCATCGCGCTTTGCGAAGTTGCGGAGCAACGGCAGCTGAGCGTGAGTGCGTCAAGACAGAGCGATCGGAGCGGGCTGACGTTGTGGCAAGAGCGGCGCGCCAAACAGCTCATCGAGTCCTCGCTTCAAAAGCCTGCTTCGGTCGCCGACATGGCGACTGCATGCGGCCTGTCCGTCGCTCACTTCAGGCGTGCCTTCAAACTGACGACTGGCGTACCCCCACATCGTTGGCTCCAGGACAGACGCGTTGCGCGAGCCAAGGATTTGCTGAAGGACGGCATGCTGCCACTTGTTGAAATCGCTGACCGGTGTGGATTTGGCGATCAAAGCCATTTCACGAGCGTGTTTAAGAAGCATGTCGGCCGGAGCCCGGGGAGCTGGCGTCGGGCAAGTTGCGCGCTGGGAAATCGAGAGACCCAAGCGGATTTTACACCGCGCTTCTGAGCTCGTAGCCGCGTCACGCGCAGTTGCACATCCTGCGTGCGGTGACGCCCGATGCATACACAGCTTGCTGGTTTGGTTATCCGGCACAAGATGTTCATTGAAGTCAATCCTGCGCGTTTCAAGAAAGATCACAGTCCGTTCGGGTGCGAGCATCCTGCATGAAGAGGCGGCCGATCATTTGCGGCAGCCCTCCACCACTACCCCACGCGTGCGGAACGCTCGACGCTTTTGCCGCGCTTGGAACGGTGCAAGTCGGTCCTTCAAGGTGCATCACTCATGCAACACAACGCACAAGAACCTCATGCAAGCCTGCCAGGCGTGGTATTCGCGGCTGGCGAGTCGCCGATCTTCGCGCTTGATGACTCGGTACGGATTCTGCAGCGCCAACCGATTGGTCACTATCGAGTGCCCACATACCTGCGCGGAAAAGTCGGCACGGTCGTTCAGATCATCACACCGGTTGGCATCGACAACGAGGAAGAAGGTTTCGGCCGGGATGCCGGCGTCAAGTTGCACTACTACCGCATTGCCATCCCCATGAACGAACTCTGGCCTGAGTACACCGGTTCGCCGCGCGATGGATTGCGCATCGAAGTCTATGAAACATGGCTGGAGAGGATCTGACAATGCAAGATTCCAATGACCATGGCCACCCCCATGCGGAGATCAGCCACGCTGAACGCCCCGGCTACTACGAGATCATGGAAACGGCCGTCCGCGAGCTGCTGGTCGAAAAGCAGCTGATCGGTCCCGGAGAGATACGGCGACAGATCGAAGTACTTGATTCGCGCACTCCGGCCCTGGGCGCAAAGATCGTGGCACGGGCTTGGCTCGATCCGGACTTCAAGGCTCGCCTGCTGGAGAATGGCCGTGCCGGTTGCGAGGAGCTGGGCATCAGCTTCTACGACGACACCGGGCTCATCGTGCTGGAAAACACCGAGAAGGTGCACAACCTCATCGTCTGCACGTTGTGCTCGTGCTATCCCCGCCCCGTGCTTGGCCTTCCACCAGACTGGTACAAGCTTAAGCCTTACCGATCGCGAGCCGTTTCGGAGCCGCGGGCGGTTCTGGCCGAGTTCGGCACCATCATTCCCGACGATGTGGAGATCCGCGTGAGCGATTCCACCTCCATGGTGAGGTATCTCGTCCTGCCGCGTCGCCCCGAAGGAACAGAGGGATTCACGGAAGAGCAACTGGCGGCCCTGGTCACCCGCGACGCCATGATCGGCGTCATACCTGCCAACAGCCCAGCGGCGGAGAACGCACCATGACCGAGACAAGAGCACTGGTGGAACGACTGCCAAACGATATTGGCGGCGTCAAATCCGCGCCGATCCAGCAGGTGGAGCACGAGCTGCTGCCCTGGGAGAAGCGCTGTCATGCGCTCGCTGATGTTCTCGACTTTCACAAGATCATCAACACCGAGGAAAAGCGGCGCGGCGTCGAGGCACTCGGCGCAGAGATGGTCAACGCCCTGTCCTACTACGAACGCTGGATCGTCGCGTTCGCGAATATCCTGTTCCAGAGAAGAGTGCTGACTCCGACCGAGGTGGCACGAAAGATGGACGAGGTTGCGGCCCGGTCAGATGACATTTCGCAGGCCGCGAAAGCGTAGTGCAGCGGAGATGAGAACCGCCGACCGATTCGACATGCACACGTGCTTCTTCGAGCACGATCCCGGGTTGGCGCTGTTTCGGCGTGCATCTGCCGAATTCGTCGGGACGCTGTTCCTGGTGTTGGTCATCGTTGGCTCCGGCATTCTGTCCCGCCGCCTTGCCTCGACTCCGGAGCTCGCACTCGCGGTAAGCGCAATGGCCACGGCAAGCGCGCTTGCTGGCTTGATCGCCGCGCTGGGCAATGTTTCCGGAGGCCACTTCAATCCCCTGATTACTTTCCTTCAGTGGCTCGGAGGCGAGCGGAACCTGGGTTGCACGCTGGCGTACATCGCGGGCCAGTTTGTCGGTGGCATCCTCGGTGCGTTGCTCGCAGACGCGCTGTTTGGATCCGATTCGGCCACGACCGTTTCGCCCCATGCGCTGGTGACGCTCGGGCTGAGTGAAATTGTCGCCAGTTGCGGCCTCATGATCCTGGTCTTCGGGTGCAGTCGGAGCGGGCGCGCTTCGAGTGGGCCGTTTGCCGTCGCCGCATGGTTGATGTCAGCCATCGTGGCGACCCCCTCGGCTTCCTATGCGAATCCCGCTGTAACGGTTTCGGCCACGTTCGCCTTCGGTCCGGTAGCACTACCCTCCGGGCTCGCAATCCTCTACCTGCCGGCGGAAGTGGCCGGGGCGCTGATCGCGTTCGCGATCATTGCTATCTGCTATCCGCGCGTCGCAACGACCGTGCCGGCTGATTACACGGAGGAGAGCAGTCATGAGTGAAAGGGGGCTGATCCGTCGCTCAAGTCTCCACGGCTTCGACAAGACCATCGAGTTGCTGACGATCGCCATTGAGAAGGGCGGCATGCGGCTGGCCGCCAAGATCGACCACTCCGCCGCCGCCCGGGCCGCGGGGCTCTCATTGCGCGGTACCGTCGTGCTGATCTTTGGCAATGCGCAAGCCGGTACCCCGCTGATGTTGAGGAACCAGGAAGTGGGCATCGATCTTCCGTTGAAAATCCTGGTTTGGGACAATGCGGAAGGCATGGCGCATGTTTCGTACAACGCACCGGCATGGATTGCCGAGCGTCATGGGCTGGTTGGCATGAAGGCCATGCTGGCTGTTCTGGAAAGGGCTCTTGCAGAGGTCGTGGAAGGCGTCGCATCGCCGGATGGAGCGGAGTGTCCTCCGTCATGATGCGCCTCAGCAGTGCGCCAGAACGGAAACCACCGAAAAGTACGTCGGTTTCGACATTCGGCGGGATTTTCATCAGCGCGCGCGGCGATCTCAAGGCCAGGATCGTTTTGCTCTATACGCTACTGCTCGTGCTCAACGCCGGGGCATGGAGCTGGGCCATTCTGGCGTTCAGGCACATGCCAGCGCTTCTTGGCATTTCATTGCTTGTCTACGGGCTCGGCTTGCGTCATGCGGTCGACGCCGATCATATCGCCGCCATCGACAACGTGACGCGCAAGCTCATGCAGGATGGGCAGCGCCCGGTCGCAGTAGGCTTCTGGTTTGCCATGGGGCATTCGGCGATTGTCGTCCTGGTAGCGACCCTGGTGATGGGTGCGACAAGTCTGCTCGGGCGATTTGAAAGTCTTCGCGCCATTGGCGGCACGATCAGCACCAGTGTTTCCGCCATCTTCCTGTTCGCCATTGCAACGATGAACATCATCATTTTTTGCTCGATTTACAAGAGCTATCGGCGGGTCAGAAGCGGGGGCACATACGACGAGGAAAACATCGACCTCTTGCTGAGCGGGCGCGGCCTGATCTCGCGGATGCTTCGGCCACTCTTTCGGCTTGTTGCCCGCAGCAGCCACATGTTCATGTTGGGGCTCCTGTTTGGTCTCGGCTTTGATACGGCGACGGAAATAGCGATGTTCAGCATGTCGGCGCGCCAGATCTCGGCGGGCGTGCCTTTCGGCGCCATCCTGGTGTTACCCGCATTGTTTGCCGCTGGCATGGCGCTGGTCGATACGACAGATGGCGTGGTGATGCTCGGCGCTTACAAGTGGGCCTTCGTCAAGCCGATTCGCAAGCTCTACTACAACATGACCATCACCCTGATTTCGGTCTGCATAGCCATTCTGATCGGCGGCATCGAGACGCTCGGGCTGATCGGAAACAAGTTCGAGTTGAATGGTGCTCCCTGGCGATGGGTTGCCGAACTGAACTCCAATTTCAATAATCTTGGCTTCGCCGTAATCGGGGTGTTCGTGTTTGCATGGATGCTTTCCTACATCGTCTATCGGGCCAGACGACTGGATGATCTGGTGGTGGAAGTTCCTGCCCGGCAGTCGTGGAACTTGTTGGAATAGGTCGAGGTCGTCCGCGCCGGAACCCGTTTGCAAGCCGATGTTCCACCTCGGCACGTCGGGCTTTCGGGCCGCAGGACTTCTGCTTCGGATGATGCGCGATGGGGCGAGGCCGCGAACTGATGTCACCGGGAGGCGAATGCCGAGCGGAACCAGGGAAAATACGAGCGACGGACGTATGCGCGTGATGACGGGACGCGCAGGATGACGCGGGTCCCTACCTGACCATGGTTGCTGACTACTTCAATGCTTCCGCCGATGCGCTCCATTCGCTCATGCATGCCTTGAAGGCCCCAGTGGTACGAGCGGCCGCCGGTCGCGAGTACAACCTGGTCGATGCCTTGGCCGTCATCGCAAATTCGGATGGAAAGCTCGGTGCGTTCGTATGACACCACCAGGCTTACCTTTTGCGCATGGGAATGGGTGACGGCATTCAGCAAGGCCTCGCGTCCGGCGGAATAGAGTTCATCGATGACCAATGGGTTGACGGGCCTTGCCGCACCAACTGCGCTTACGTCCAGAGCCGGAAATTCCCCGTCCTGCAGCTCACGGGTGATATCCGTGAAAACACTCTGCAGGTTGGAACGATCCTGGGCGATTTCGCGAAGTTGATGGACGCGTTCGCGCCCCTCGATTATCACCTTGTCCGCGACATCGAGTGCCTTAGCCAGGCTCTCCCGGGCCTGGCCTTGAGGCAGTCCTCTGCTTGCTGCGTGTACCTTGAGAACAAGTCCCTGCACCGCCTGCAAAAACGTGTCGTGCAATTCCCTCGCTATGCGTGTGCGCTCGCGATGACGTTCTTCGAGACGCTGATGCAGCCGCGACGTGATCTGTCGAAGATGAATGGAGTAGGCAATCCAGAGCAGGAGAATCGTGGCGAATATGCACAGGGCCAGGAACCAGCCAGTCTGGAAAAAAGTGGGTCGGATCGAAAACGTGATGCGCGCCCCTTCGCGGCTCCACAAGCCATCCTCGTTGGAGGCCTTGACATGAAAATGGTAAGTGCCCGGTCCGAGGTTGGTGTAGAACGCCTCACGGCGGTTGCCTGCTTCTTGCCAGCCAGGATCGACGCCATCAAGTCGATATCGAAAATTCGCCTTTTCAGCGTCGCCAAGCTGAAGTGCTGTGTAGTCAATCCGGAGATTCCGTGTGCCGGCAGCCAAGGGCTTCATCGCGGCGGGATCATACTCGTGGCCGGACACGACGATCGCACGAACCACCACATTCGGCTCGGTGGTGTTGCTTCTGATCGTCTTGGGGTCCAGCCACGACAGGCCCTCTGTTCCTGCAAACCACAGTCGTCCATCCGTACCTTCAACCAGGGTAGGCAAAGGCAGATTCTGTTGTGCTGTTCCCGGATAACCCTCGGCGGTTCCATATAGGCGCACGGGAACCTTGTAGGCGGGATCGGTGATGGCATGTTCGAGATCGGCTGCCGCAATGCGTGCGGCACCTTTCGCTCCATTGAGCCATAGCGAGCCATCACGCAAACGAACCATGCCGGAGATATCGGTTAGTGCGTCCGGATCCTCGGCCACAATGGCATGGAACCGGTTGCCGTCGAATGCTGCGAGACCATTTTCGCCAGCGACGAGCGGCACGCCATCAGGGATGATGGCGGCGATCATGACCAGGTTCAGGCCGTCAGCACGGGAAAATGCGCGCGCGTGATCGCCGTCAACGATATACAAGGCATTGATATAGCCCAGCCACAGCCGCTTGTGGTCGTCCGCCACGGCCCGCAGCAGTCCACCGTTCGGCAATGCGTCGATGCCGCCCTTGGCCACCCATTGGTCGTTGTCGAGCCGGTAGATCGGCCAGCCGCGTACTGCGACCCAGAGATGCCCCGTGCCATCGCGGACAATCGCTTGCGCGTCATTGTCATGGGACCAGACCGCTGGCTTCGACAGCACCGCGAATTGTCCCTGGGCATATCGGCGAACCCTGCCACCGGCACCTCCCAGCAGGAAGCTTCCATCGGTGTCACGGTAGATGGCGGTAGTGGCGTGGGGTTCGTATTCGATCGAGTTGCCCTGGCGGCCAGTATGCCCCCACAAATAATCCGCGTGCGTGCCTGCAGCATTTCCCAGCCAGAGCTCGCCCGCATCACCAGCCGCCATGGCGAAGTTGAAGTAGCCCGGTGGCAGCTCCACCTTCGAAAACGGGCTGCGACGGAAGCGTTCCAATCCGGTTGCGGTACCCACCCAGACGGCACCCTGCCGATCTTCCAGTATCGTCACAGCCCGTGCCGACGACATGTGATCCAGGCCTGGCCGGACAGGCCCCGCCCCCTTGCTTACCGCATGCAGGGCGGCGGCATCGGAATGTGCCGTCCGGCAGACACCGACGTCCGGGCAGCGGGTTGTCCAGATGCCGCCGTTCTCATCGAACACGTTCGAATGCGAATCGTGTTGCGTCGGAATTTGCATCCGGCCTGGCCGAGGTGTGCCGGGGAGGTCGAGCACGACCGTATTCTGCATGTTGTCCAGCCAGATCTGCCCATCGGCAGTCAACCCCAATTTGCCGTTGCCACGGGTCGAGGCATCAACCAGATCGAAGTGCGACTGGCCCCGCTTGAGCCTGAAGATGCCAAGACCCGTCGTCGCCCACAAGATGCCGTCACGGTCGGTGACGGCGTGGTAGATAAGGGCACCATGGAGCCCCCAGCTTGCTTCCACTTCGCGCCAGCCATGCTGGTCGAGACGATAGGTTCCGTGCGCCGTGGTCACCCACATCCTGCCGTCGCCATCCTCGGCGAAAGAGTCGATCGCCGAGCCGGCCGACGTGCCGGTGACAAGGTGGGGATGCTCCGGGTCGTTGGCTGGCCGTACAGCGATGAGCCCGGATTGATAACCCACCCACAGATCACCACTCGTAGAGACGAACAACGTGCTTGCCGATCGCGAAGAGGTGCTGCCCTCGGGGAGCATGTCTCGGCGTTCAAACGTGAGGCCATCGAAACGATACAGGTCGGACGGTCCGACCACCCAGATCCAGCCGTCCGGTGTCTGCGCAATATGCAGGATGACTGGGGGAACGCCGTCGCTTTGAGTCCACACGGTATGGATGTAGTCCGATCCGCCGCTTGAGACGATGTCTGTCTGGGTCGCCTTCACGGCGATACTCACGATCGCGAAAACGACGAAGCAAGCCCTTCGGGTCAACCAGCGACACAGCGTGTCTCGCGAACAGGGGCGCGCGCGCGAAAGCGTTGCCCGCCACCGGGACCCCAGTTGTTGGCTCCAGAGCAAATATCGCGGCATCACGATTTCACCGGCATGTCCCCGTGCACCTGAACCGGACGCCAGCTACGTCCGGATGCGCTGCTTCGCCAGGTTTGCGCCAATTGTCACCATTGGGCAGCTCCGACGAACGACGTCTACTTCTTCCTTCGTGGCGCTACAAGTATGCGCCTGCCATAAAGCACCGTGTCCAGCGAATAGGCACCTGGGCCCAGCAAACAGATGGCGGCGGCGGTGAGGATAGGTGGTGCCACGCACCCCGGGTTGGGGATGGTGCCGTGATACAAGGCCAAGCCGCAGCACAGCACACCTGCTCCCGCCGCCACGGGCGTCAGCAGGCCTGCCACAAGGCAAGACACGATCGCAAAGAGTACGGCGGCTCCTGCACCAGGTGGCATCAGCGCGGCTATCGGATCGCGGATATAGATGATGGAAGCAATCAGGGAGAGCCGCAGCAGCAGCAGACCCAACCCTGGGGCACCCACTGGAAACATGGAATAGAGGCGTTGCACGGCCATATGGATCAGTCGACCTGGTTAGCTCATGATTCCACGCCGGTGCCGGTGCGGCGATAGCCATTTCGGGTGATGTCCCGTCTTGAAAAGACGCGTATTCAGCCTGTCTGTGCCGGGCAGGAGATGAGATGGCGATCTGGTGGCAGCTTTGCCTTGGAAGGCATGCCTGGCATGTCGTGATGGTCTGTGCCCTTCTTGCGTCCTGTGCGGCTTCCAGTCTTGGCTCCCCAAGCGTGTCTGCTGGCGAGCCTGGGTGCGTTCACTCGACCGCGGGATGTGCGCAAGCCGATCTGGGCTACAGGCTCACCGGAAAAAGCTCTTCGCGCCTCAAGGCCGCTGATCGGTCACCGGGAATCGGAGGCTCTGGGGTTCAACTCGTGTCCCGCGAGAAGCTCTTCTCGCCGCTTCCATGGCTGACCGTTGGCCTGGTTCTCTCACTCGTGCTGGCAAGGCCATGGCTGGAGTGGCGGATGAGGCAGGCACGGAAACGCCGGGAAGCACTTAAGGAAAAGAGCGAACGGAGTGCCCGTGAAAGCCACGACATCCTGCTGCAGGAACTCCAGGGACTAGTGTTGCGCTTCGAGGCGGTGGCCAGGCGTATGCCCGCCCACGATCCGCTTCGGGTCATGATGGACACCGTGCTGGAGCGAGCGGATCAGGTGGTGCTCGATGGGCGCGATCGTGTTCGTGCCATGCAGGCGGCCACCGAGCAGAGCCTCGAACTTTCCAAAGCGCTTGCGACGTTCGCCAATGATTTCGTTACCGATGACCCGCCAACTTTCTGCCTCGTGGTGGAGGGTAAAGAACGCAGCCTGGAAGGACGCGTTCACGCGTGCGTATACGCCATTGGCAAGGAAGCGATACGAAATGCGTTCCGGCACGCCAGGGCAAGTCACGTCGAAGTGGAGATCAACCATGGCCTGGATCGGTTCCGGTTGCGTGTTCGTGATGACGGGATCGGCATTGATGCGCGGATCGTAGGCGGGGCGGAATGCCCGAAGCACCGCGGTCTGACCGTCATGCGCGAGCGTACACTGCAGGTCGGAGCAGAATTGGCGATCTGGGGACGGGATGGCCTGGGCACCGAGGTGGAGTTTCAGGCGCATTCTGCGATCGCTTACGAAACCGGACGGAAAACATTCCTCGGCAAACTGTGTCGGCTTATGGGGGGAGGGAGGTACAAATGAGCGCAGGCAATCCCGCTATTCGGATACTCATTGCCGACGACCATCCTTTGCTTCGCGAAGGTGTGGCGGCCGTGCTTGAACAGGAACCGGATATTGAGCTCGTGGCTGAGGCGAGCGACGGCCTGGAGGCCGTGGAGCAATTCAGACACCACCGTCCCGATGTAACTCTCATGGACTTGGAGATGCCTGGCATGGGCGGAATCGAGGCTATCGAAGCCATCCGCAAAGAGTTTGAGCATGCCGTGATCATGGTGCTCACGACCTACAAGGGCGATGCCCAGGCGTTGCGCGCACTCAAGGCAGGCGCCCGGGGCTACATGCTCAAGAGCGCGGTGCGCAAGGAACTGGTGGACAGTATCCGCCTGCTTCATGCAGGCAAGCGCTGCATCCCGGCAGAGATAGCCACCGAGATCGCCAGCCACGCCGTCGATGATGCTCTGACATTGCGCGAGATGGCAGTTCTGAGGTGCGTTGCTGCAGGCCAGTCAAACAAGGTCATCGCCAGAGAACTCTCCATCTCTGAAGACACCGTCAAAGTTCATATGAAGAGCATCCTGTCCAAGCTGGATGCACGGGCGCGAACGCACGCAGTAACGATTGCACTGCGAAGAGGCATCATCGGGCCTTGAGCCGAGGGCAGTCTGTGCCGATTGCCGCCCATGAGTACGGGAAGGATGATGCCCCTGTGCCTCACGGGGACATGCAAGTTGGCGTTTGCTGATTCCCTGATAGCTGCTCCATCGATCTGCGGAACGTCCAATAACTTTCGAAGACACCGGCTTAGCCTTTTCTTGCGAGCGCAAACTGGGGCTGGCTCCGCAGTGCACGGATCTGCATGAAACGTCTGCATGGCCCATGGATGCATGCCGGAACTTTCCCCTGATTGCTTCCGCGATATGCGGCGTTCGCACCATGCCAAACGCCAACCCGGCGCTCATCAGAGGAAGCCAACATGCATTCAACACTGACAGGATCGAAACGCTGTATCGCGGCCACCGTCGCCTTGCTGATCGCGCTGATCTTTTCTGCACGTTCGCCTGCTCAGGCCACTGGCCCATTCGAGGTCATCAATCACGCCGCGGCGCAGAGCAACGTGCCGATGCATCACCTGCGCGGCAACATGTACGCGCTCGAAGGTTCGGGTGGAAACATCACGGTCCTGAACGGTCCGGACGGGAAATTCCTTGTCGATGCCGGCATCGCCCTTTCCAGAACGAGAATCCGCAAGGATCTGGCCGATGTCGGCAAGCAATCGGTGAAATACGTGGTGAATACCCACTGGCACTGGGATCACGCCGATGGAAATGGGTGGCTGCGTGATGGCGGTGCTGCCGTCATTGCCACGCCACAGACGCTGAAGCATTTGAGCGAAAGTACCCGCGTGGATGCGTGGAACCACACCTTTGCACCCGTGCCGACGAACGGGCGACCGACCATTCTGATCACCACTGAAAGGACGTTCGACATGGACGGCGAGAAAGTCCATGTCATGCCGATCCAGCCCAGCCATACCGATGGCGATATCGTCGTCTATTTCGAAAAGAATAATGTCATCGCCACCGGAGACGTGTTCTGGAATGGCGTCTATCCCTTCATCGATGACCAACAAGGTGGTGGCATCGATGGAACGATCGCCGTTGATAACCGACTCATCGGCATGAGCGACGACCAGACCGTCATCGTGCCAGGTCATGGGCCCGTGGCTACACGCGCCGACCTGATTGCGTTCCAGGACATGCTCAAGAATACCCGCGAAAAAATTGCTGCGCTCAAGAGCAAAGGGCTATCGGTCGACGAGATCGTTGCTGCCAAACCGACGGCAGCATACGACGCAAGATGGGGTGGCTCCATCATTAATCCCGCGACGTTTGTCAGGGTTGTATATGACGGCCTGAAGTAACGGTGGCCGCGTCAGGAGCGGCCGTATTCGGTGCGTGGGCTGCCCCGCGAAATCCGCCTGCAAGCGGCCAACCGCTCTTTCGATGCAGCGCCATATAGCGGACGCACCGGAGATCCGCGAGCTGGCCTGCAATGTGCACCATTTCACCAGATGGATCGATTCAATGATTGATGAGCTGGTGGTCTACGCCACCCCGAGCCGGCCGCGATTCCAACGCATCCTGACTTCGGCTTTCACGTTTGAGGAAACGCTGCAGCGACTTCGGCAGGCCATCGCGGATGCCGATCTATGGGTGATTTACGAGATCAACCCCCAGATGCTGCTGGCGCGTGGCGGGTTTCGGATCGACTCATCGAGACAGCTGCTTTTCTTTCATCCAAGGTATGTGGTGCGCATTCTGAAGCGCAATCCCAGTGCCTTGATCGAGATTCCCCTGAAGGTCCTCGTGATGCAGATGCCGGACGGATCGGTGACGGTGCGGCAGAACGACGTGGAGGCGATGCTTCGTCGCTATCCTGAAATGAGCGAGTTGGCCATCGAGCTCGCTGACCTGTCCAGGCGGGTGACCGCTTCGGTAAGCGGGAAGTCCGGGACTCGCGAAGAATCAAGTCAATCGCCATCTGGCTTGCCATCTCCAGGATCGGCAGTGTCGGGCCTTCCGGGGATATGGTGAATGACCCGGGATGCTATATCCGCTACAGATTCAGGCCGGCGGAGTGGCCGTCGGCATCACCCCACGGTACGCGCCGCTTTCCCACTCAACTGCCGAAACGGAACATCTCATGTTCACGCCATCCACCACAGGGCCGTTCTGGCCCGACAACACCCGCCTGGTCATTTCGATCTCGATGCAGTTCGAAGCCGGCGGCCAGCCTCCCAAAGGTACCGACAGTCCGTTTCCTCCAGTCGATTTTCCCGATAGCGTACCGTCCGATCCGGCGACCAATACCTGGTTCGCCTACGGCTATCGGGAGGGTATTCCGCGCATGCTGGATCTGTGGGATCGGCATGAGGTAAAGGTGACCTCACACATGATCGGCGAGGCCGCCCGAAAGCACCCGGACCTGGCGCGTGAGATCGTTGCGCGCGGCCATGAAGCGGCAGCGCATGGCCCGCAATGGCGTTCGCAGTATGCGATGAGTCGAGAAGAGGAGGAGCATTTCATTGCCGATGGCACGCGGATGGTCGAGGAAATCACCGGCCAGCGGCCGAGCGGCTACAACGCCAACTGGTTGCGCCGTGGGCCTCATACGCTTTCGCTACTGCAGAAGCTTGGTTACAGCTATCACATCGACGACCTGAGCCGCGATGAGCCCTTTATCGAGCAGGTAAACGGCATGGACTTTGTAGTTGTACCTTATACCCTGCGCAACAACGACATCCTGTTGGTCGAAGGTCGCAACTACTCGCCGGATATGTTCTTGGCACAGGTCAAGCGTGACTTCGATGAGCTATACCGGGAAGCAGATGCACGCCGACGCATGATGTCGATCAGCGCCCACGACCGCATCAGCGGCTCGCCGCAGATGGTCGGTGTCTGGGACGAATTCATCCGCTATGCCAAGAGCAGGCCCGGTGTTTCCTTCATGCGCAAGGACGAGATCGCCAGGTTCGCGTTGCAAAGCCCGCTGACGCTGCGCGAAAGCGAAACCATCTGACACTTTCGCGGGTACCGGTCATCGGTAGCTGCCTCCACTGCAGTGAGACATGCGATGAATATGCGGATCGCGTCTTATTGATGAGGTGTTGCGGTATTCGCAAGCGTCGGCGCGGCAGCATGCGGCGGTAGAAGTCGCCCCTGCAGCAAGCGGATCAGCGTGCCGATTACCAGTACTGCCATTACGGCGTTGGCCAGAATGAAGACGGCTGGTGCCAGCAGCGGTATGGCCCCTTGGACGCCGCGCAACGTCATCTGCATGGCACCGATCGCTATGGCGGTGACGCCAAAGCTGAAAGCCCAGTAGGACGGTGCGAACGGTTGATGAACGACCCACGGTATCAGCCGTGCCAGCATCAGCAACTGAAACAGCCCATAGCCCCACATTGTCTGCACAAACGGATCAGGCAAACCATGCGTGTTGGCAAGCCACGCAACCGTGGCGACCGCGGGCGGTGCCAGTTGAATGCCCAGCGTGGGGCGCAATGGATCGGCCAGCGGCGGCCCCATCCACAGGCGCATCAGGATCACCGATTCCATGACGACCCAGTTGAAGAAGCCGATGCCGAAAAACAGCAGCCCCCAGGAGCTGAAGCCGAGCACACCGGCAACGATGGCGCTGATCAGGTTGCCTGCCACGGTTGGCAGGAACAGCACGGGCGTGTTCATGGCGATATCACGCCCACCACGCCACATGCCACCAGAATGAAAAACCCCGAAAACCAGCTGCCCGGCTGCACCGATGGTGAGTGCTGCCACTGCAATACGATGCGCATGCGGTGCCAGCACGATGCCCATGAGTGAAGTGGAGGCGGGAAGCAAACCGATGAAACAGCACTGGATGGCATCGTGCGCTTCGTCCAGTGCATCCGCACGAGCAAACCACCACTTGCCGAGATAGGCGATGGTGATCGTGGCCCAAATCAGGGCACCGACCACCATGATGACTTCCCCGACCATTGCAGGAAGTCCCCACAAGGCAGTGCTGGCGCGCCACGCGCTACCCAGTGCGACCATGCCGAGCACCATGCCGAAGTACGCGGCAGGAATCGTTCGGAAGGCACGCATGCGGTTCTCCTCGGTGGTCGCGTCGGGTCGGCGAATTTACGTGGCGCTATAAGCCTCCACGGCGTCCATCACCCGGGAGGAATAGACCATTGCCGCTCCGGCATTGAGCGCCACCGCGACACCGAGTGCCTCGGCAATCTCCTCGCGCGATGCTCCATGCTTCAGCGCCTCGGCGGTGTGCACCGTGATACAGCCATCGCATTGACGGGTGACGGCCACGGCCAGTGCGATCAGCTCGCGCGTCTTCGCATCCAGCTGGCTGGTTTTGTGGCCGGCTTTGGACAAGGTCTGGTAGCCGACGAGCGTGTCGGGGCTGAGCTTGCCGATCTCACCAATGCGGCCCATCAGTTGTTTGCGGTAGTTCTGCCAATCGAGCATGGGGGAATCCTCGTGGTGCGTGCGGTGGCCGGCGATTTGCCTGACCAGGTGCGCGGAGTATCACGCGCTGTCTCGGTCCAACCAACACTCGAAAGAGGTAAGGTTTCGCACCACGTCAGAGCGGAGATATTCGCTCGCCAGGCAGCTTCCAGGTAAGCGCGATCTTCATTTCGAGTAGGGCGCTCGCTGGCGATGGGCCAATCGAATGAGCGACTTGCGGATCAGTTCCGGTTGCCCGGATGAGCTGCTGTTCCAGGCGAGGCATCTGCTCAATCGGAAACCGGGCTTTTGCGCCACGCTCCTGGAGTAGTTCCAAGCCATTTCCTGAATACCCGGCACATATGCGCCTGTTCACAGAATCCGCATTCCAGTGCTATCTCGCTGAGAGGAAAGTCGGTATCGCGCAGCATCGTCTTTGCCGCTTCGATGCGTTGCCTTGTCAGCCAGCGATGCGGTGGCAGGCCGACAGACTCCTTGAACAGGCGGGCAAAATGCCCTTTCGACAACCTGCATGCGGCGGCGGCATGCGATACAGGACAGTATTCGTCCAAGGCGTGAGCCAACAGTGCCTGCGCCTTGCGAATCTGCCAGGTTGCCAACCCGTAAGCCTTGGCCTGGAAAGGTGCGGACATCGGCTGGTCGGGCCTGTCTACCGACGCGGTACCGATACCGCGCAGTATCACTGGGGCCGGCAAAGGCAAACGTGCTTGATCGCCATCTCGACGACGCCAATACGGCAATGACCCATCCGGGATGACTGGGTCGGCGATGCTTTTCTCTGCACACGTCTCGATGCGATGACGGCCGGTTCTTCGATGCGAGGTGGCTGCGGGTGGCCTGCGCTGGAACCGCTGTTTACCCGCTTCAACATGCAGGTTGTCGAGGCACTTTTCATCGGGCATGGCGACATCTCGCAACTGGCGTAAGCGGAAGGGCCTTTCAGGAAAGCTTTACCCACTGTTCGGGCTTTGCTTGTCCGGCACGTCGACGATAGATGTGATCGACGTGCTGCCGCGTCACCACTCGGATGGGTACGCCACTACTACCAAAGAGTCATGAGGAGATGTCTGCTGCCGAGTCTCTGTACTTCGACCTTTCGGTGGGATGGCCGCGCATCCATCGACACGTCGTCCAACGATGTGCGAATCGTCCAATAGCTTTCATCACTGCCGACCTAGCATCCGCATGTGGTTCGGAACTTTCGCTTGATCGAAAGAAAGCAAGGCGACGCATATCGCCCATGACCTGAGGAAACGACTATGCCCTTTGTCAACGTAAAGATCGTGGATGGCGTCTTCACCAGTGAAGAGAAGCACGCAATGGCGAAGGAGCTCACTGAAGTGATGGTGAAATACGAGGGTTCCGAAGCCTTCCGTGAAGTCGTGTGGGTCCTTATCGAGGAGCTCCATACGGATGGCTGGCATATCGGCGGCCGTCCGTTCGCCGGACCGAAATCACTGATGGAGAACCTCGGCAATTCGAAGAAGATTTTCGAGATGATCGATGGTGCCCCGGCAAGCCGCGAGGAGTTCGCTGCGGTCATGCCTGCCCGAAGCAAATGAGGCGTGCGGACATGAGCGCTGGTTCTCATCCAGAACGCATGCAAGCACACATGGGATTCCGGCTGCCGTCCGTCGCGAATTCAGAAGGGTGTGAGAATTTCTGGCTCACATCAACGAGAGCTGGATCGGCCTCTTCGCCTGATGATCTCCTGCCCGGGCGAATTCGCGTTGCGACGCGGGTCATGTCCATCGCATTGGCCTGCGCCGTTCCGACTTTTGCGTTGGCTGGCGGCAGTGGGCACTCCGCTTCAGGAGAGAGAGCTCCAGCTTCCCATGCCTTGCTGAAGGCACATAACGAGGCCCCGTTCCTGGCGGCGAACGATGCCGCCATGACAAAGATGATGGAGGGCATGTCGGTACGGCCGAGTGGCGACATCGATCACGACTTCGTGGCGATGATGGTGCCTCACCATCAAGGTGCCATTGACATGGCGGTTGCCGAGCTTCGCTACGGTCATAACGAACGGCTCAGGCGGCTTGCGCAGGAAATCATCGTGACGCAGCAACAGGAGATTGCCGCGATGCGCCTGGCGATCGGCGAGAAGCTTCCGCCCTCCCTCGCTTCACCCACCCAGCCCCCACCCGTGCCCGATCACTAATGCATGCGGCGGTGTTGGATCCATGCATGTTCGAGCCAGTTTGGACGAGGAATCGATTATGAAACCCGTGGTTCTTTCAATGGCGTTGCTCGCCGGCGCTTGTCTTGCCGGACTGCCCTCCGCTCGTGCGGGTCAGGCTCCCGGCTCGGCAAGCGATCGTGACATTCCCATCAGCCATCGCGATCGCGTCTACGCGGCCGAGCAGTTCTCCAATACGGTATCGGTGACGGATCCTGTCGACAACCGACTGCTTGGTGTCATCCGCCTGGGAGACCCCCTGCCGGGAAACCTGAGTGCGCTTTACAAGGGGCAGCTGTTGGTACACGGGATGGGGTATTCCCCGGATCACCGAACGCTAGCGGTCGTATCGATCGGCAGCAACTCGGTGACCTTTATCGACACCACCACCAATGCCGTGAAGCACACCACTTATGTGGGACGCTCGCCGCACGAGGCATTCTTCACGCCGGATGGTCGCGAGGTCTGGGTCACCGTCCGTGGTGAGGATTACATCGACGTACTCGACGGCAGCACCTACGCGGAGAAAACGCGGATCAAGGTTCCGGCCGGACCCGGCATGCAGATTTTCTCGCCGGACGGCAAGTATGGCTATGTCTGCTCATCTTTCAATCCCGAGACAGACGTGATCGCAGTCGCCGATCACACCATCGTCGGCCGGGTCAAGCAGGCAAGCCCTTTTTGCCCCAACATCGCGGCAACACCCGATGGAAAGCAGGTGTGGTTCACGCTGAAGGATATAGGCAAGGTGCAGGTCTTCGGCGCCCGCCCACCGTTCGCGCTTCTCAAGACACTCGATACCGGACCGCTCACCAACCATGTGAATTTTGCACGCACAACGAAGGGCAGCTTCGCCTACGTGACGATTGGTGGCCCGAACCAGGTCAAGGTCTACCGTACGGACGATTTCGAACAGGTCGCCACCATACCCGTCGGCAAGCTTCCGCATGGCCTGTGGCCTTCCGGTGATGGATCGCGGATCTATGTTGGTCTGGAGAACGGCGATGCCGTGATGGTCATCGATACGCTGACCAACAAGGTCATTGCGACAGTTCCGGTGGGGCAGGCCCCGCAAGCGTTGGTTTATGTCCCTGATGCGGTCCCGACGGGCGAGGGCACACAAAACCTCCAGCCGCTGGGTCTGGCGGGTCAAGCCACGCATCTCATGCTTGCGTCACGCGCTGGCCATGCCGGCAGCGGTGCCGAGGCACCGACCAGCGTGTCCCTGTTCGATCAAGGGCTGACGCAGGTGCTTCAAGCGGTGGTCACTGACTTGCCGCCCAAAAAACCGTATGTGCTCGCTCTGGCGACACAAGCGGATGGCACCGGTGCTCTGGTTCCCCTGGCGGTATTCAAGACCAATCCGGCTGGCTCCGCCGTCGTCAATGCAGTGGGGCCGATCCGCCAGGTCGTACAGGAAGGTGTTACCGCGGTGGATCGGCGCTACCTGGTGATCGTCCCTGGAACCGCTGCGGTTCACGGTGCTGCGGTGCAGGTACAGGTTTCCAGGTAAGTATCTAGCGACAAGGCCGCGACATCCGTGCCGATACGGAACGATGCATGTTCCTGCTAGATCTCTCCGCAGCAGAGGAAAAGGAATGGAGGGAGGCGCAAGCCGCTGCCACGACCTGCTCGACTCGGGCGATATGGCGGCGTGCTGGCCAGCGTAGAGGTGCCAAGCTGGTCAAATGTTCCTGGTCAGGTTGACGGAGGGCGCACACGCCGCATGGTTGTGTTGTGCGGCGATCCGCATAAAGGCCGGATGCTAGGGCCGCACCACCGCAGGCTCGCGGATATATTGCGTCGAACCGCTTCGACTTGCCTCCTCAATTGCCGCGAGCAGTCGATGACGGCGCAGAGCGTACTGGAAATCTGGCACCGTCTGGCTTCCCTCGCGAATGTCATGGGCGAGATGAGCGTAAGTGCGCAGTACGTTCGCGCCAATATCACCCGACAGGCCACCCGGTTCGTGCGCATAGCTCTCGGGCAGTTCCATCCGCGCCACTGCTGCCTGTTTACCCGAACCACCCAGCAACA
The DNA here is from genome assembly GCF_050026815.1 of Rhodanobacter ginsengiterrae. Classification (NCBI taxonomy): domain Bacteria; kingdom Pseudomonadati; phylum Pseudomonadota; class Gammaproteobacteria; order Lysobacterales; family Rhodanobacteraceae; genus Rhodanobacter; species Rhodanobacter ginsengiterrae. Next base: position 47,843 of record NZ_JALBWO010000050.1, read on the forward strand.
ACAGATCGGCAACTTGCAGGTTTCCGACGGAAGAAGTGATGACCAAGTCGCCCTCCGTGCCGTTTATTTCCCAGCGCAGATTGTCGCCGCGCGAAACTCCGCCACGATAGAACACCGAGGCGATGGCACCGCTCGCCAGCGTGCCCGAAATGGCAATCTGATCCGGAGTGGTGACGGCAATGTCATGGCGGTCTTCCGCGATTTGCACCGTCGTACGTCGTACGCTGGTGGAGGCAGCTATCGAGACGAAATCGCCGAGCACGAAATTGACCGCCTCCAGCGCATGAAGGGTGGGTACCGACAGTGTCGACACTCCATTTGCAGCGTCGAACATATAGGCGTGCGCACGGTCGGTGACACCGCCCCAGGCGATGCCGGAGCCGACCAGTGTCGTGCCGAGTACTTCACCAATATAGCCATCGGCAACCAGCGTACGGGCATGCCGGACGGCTGGCGCGAAGCGTGCCTGCAGTCCGATCGCCGTTCTCGTATTTACCCTTCGTGCGCGGTCGGCCAGATTGATCGCTTCATCCAGATTTTTGCCCAGCGGCCATTCGCTGAGCACCATCCGGCCAGCATCCAGCGCTGCCGAAATCAAGGCGTGATGATGCGGAACCTTCACCGCGACAACCACCAGATCGACGCCTGGATGTGTAATCAGATCGGTGGGATCGGTGAAAGCTGGCACGCCAAAAGCTTCGGCGGCCGCGCGTGCCGACTCGGGCCGGCTGGTGCTTACCGCGCGCAGCTCATAGTCCGGCAAGGCCTGGATGGCCGGGATATGGGCGGCCATCGCCCACCCGGGGTTCGAGGGGCTCGCGCCGATCACCCCGACGCCGATCGCGTTCTTGATGATGCTCATGATCTATTTCCGGTCAGGTCGTTTTCAGCCGTTTGCCGCATGGCGATATTGGCGTTGCAGATTCTGCGCAGTATTGCGCGCCACCCCAAGCCGTTGAATACTCGAAAGAGGTAGGTGTCCCCGGCATCGCCGAGGGCTTTAACGATCGCGATCCCCTCAAAAGGGGACCTCTCGTGATCGAGAATCAAGAGTTGGCAATCGGCGACCACCGCATGCGTGGCCTCAATGGCGGCCTTGATCATTCCCGTTCCGGGTGGGTCGTCCAGCGCGCCTGCGATGGTGGCTTCAAAGTGCAGGGAAGGGTCAAGTCAGTGCAAGAATGGAAAAGCCCGCAAGCGTCGCAATGCCTAACCTCGTGCTATATCGAAGCGAGGGCACACCGATGCATGCCAGCCGTGCAACCCAATCCAGCACCAACATTTCCTTGCGAAAATTGCTGTGTGCGGCCTACCTGGCCGACCCACGCGACCAATTGATTTCGCCGATCGGCGAGCGTGATTACAGCACCCTATTCGGCCGTATTCCGGTGGCATTGGCCGTACTTCGGATGGCGGCGCAGATCGAGATGGATCCGGCTGTGGCAATGCATTGGTACCGCCACACCCGCATTTCCGAACTCGGGTATCTCACTGCTGAACAATTGGTCGCGCTGGGCCGTGCGGAAGCGGTGATCGCGTTCCTTCGCTCGGTGCGCGATGGCCAGCGCGACTGAGTCCGTACGAGTGGCTATCCCCACTGCCCAAGGTCGCAGGAGAAGTAGACCCATGCGCAAGCCACAGATCCGATTTCAGAACATCGCTGACGAGATTGCCCGCATCAATGCTCAGCGCGACACGCTGGTACTTGGCGCGTTTGAGGCCTTGGAATGTCGACATGCGTCCCTGGTGCAAGTGCTTCTGGAAAGGATGGGTAGCCGGCAACGGGCGGCGTACTGGATGTGTTCGCATCAACGCGCACTGAGTGGCAGGAGTGCTTACGAGTTGTTGGCCGATGGGGATGACGACAGCTTGTGGGATCTGTTGTCGGGAGTGGAACAGGCCGATACTTCAAGTTCGCTACGAGTATTCATAGCCGGCTGAAACTCCGCCCGTACAGCCAGCCAATATCACACCGTGGCGACATCGCACTGCGAAAAGTGTGCTTGATGGTGGATATTCTGGCGACAGCATTTTTCGGTACTTCTCATTGGAGTTCGGCAAGCCCACTGCCTGATGACGTTATGCGCTGTCCACATAGCTGGAGGTTCCATGAGTCAGTACTTTGATGCGGTTGTGATCGGTGCCGGACAGGCGGGGCCACCACTCGCCGAGAGACTGGGCAAAGCGGGCAAGCGCGTTGCCGTGATCGAGCGGAAGCTCGTGGGTGGTACTTGCGTCAATACCGGTTGCATCCCCACCAAGGCGATGGTGGCCAGCGCCTATGTGGCGCACATGACGCATCGCGCGCATGAATACGGTGTACTGCAAGCCTCGGATTCACAGGTTGACGTGCAGCGGGTATGGGAGCGCACGCAAGGCATTTCCGGCAAGGCACGCAACGGCGTCGCCAGCTGGCTACGCAACATGGCCAATGTAACCCTGCTTGAAGGGCACGCACGGTTCGATTCAGCAACAACCCTGCGTCTGGGCGAAACCCTTATCGAGGCGGAATCGTTTTTCATCAATGTCGGCGGTCGTGCATCCGTGCCGGCATTTCCCGGCATCGATTCCGTGCCGTTTCTCACCAACACCGGGATGATGGGTCTGCGCGAGCTGCCGGAGCACCTGATCATCGTCGGCGGTAGCTACATCGGCCTGGAGTTTGGCCAGATGTTCCGCCGCTTCGGCTCCAAGGTAACCATCGTCGAGCGGGCAACGCGTCTATTGCCACGAGAAGACGCAGACGTCTCCAAGGCCATTCTGGAACTGCTGCAGGACGAAGGCATCACCGTTCATCTGGGTGCCGATTGCATAGCACTGGCAGGAAAGGCCGGCGCAGTGAAGGTAAAGGCCGAAGGCAACCAGCTTTGCGAGAAGGCAGTGGGAACACATTTGCTGCTCGCCGTGGGGCGTCAACCCAATACGGATGACTTGGGCCTGGATATGGCGGGAATCGTGGTCGATGCCCGCGGTTACATTCAGGTGGATGAGCAGTGCAGGACCAATGTGTCAGGGATCTGGGCCATGGGCGATTGCAACGGGCGTGGTGCCTTTACCCACACGGCCTACAACGATTTCGAGATCGTCGCAGCGAATGTGCTGGATCAAGATCAGCGCCGCATTTCCGAGCGCATCCTCGCCTACAGCCTGTTTACCGACCCGCCGCTGGCGCGGGTCGGCCTCACCGAACAGGAGGCACGGCGATCCGGGCGTGAAGTTCTGGTCGGTGTTCGGCACATGTCGCGGGTGGGCCGCGCCATTGAGCGCGGCGAAACGGTCGGCTTCATGAAGGTGATAGTCGACTGCGCCACGCAGGAGCTGCTTGGCGCAGCGATTTTCGGAGTGAATGGTGACGAGGCCATCCATTGCCTGCTGGATGTGATGTACGCCAAGGCACCGTACACCGCAGTATCCCGCGCCGTGCATATCCACCCGACGGTGGCTGAGCTGTTGCCCACAGCGCTGCAAAATCTTCATTCTTAGGCGATATCCGGGGCGCATCGCGACACGAGGGGGCGGTCCCGAGCCTTGCGATGAGTGATAAGCGATGTATCACTACTCTCTGTGCGGAAGTCGGCAAGAGATTCCTATATCTGGTGGCAATGCGACAGTTGAATCGGTTGGTGATTGCAAATGCCGAGAACTCGCTGAATGGGGTAGGGGAGTTCTTGGTCCCAAGCGGCTCGCCACCGTGAACCGAGTTTCAAGAAGGGTGTCCGTCATGGCACTTTATTTGGTGCCTAGGCCGGCCCGACGTGATGGCACCTGAGCAGCGGCGCAACGTCTTTTCGGCCACGCGCCGTGGCCGATACGCCAAGGATCGGACAGCTCAATCGCGCTCACACCCATCTGCGAACGCGGCTCGCGCTGAAGTGACTTTGATTTAACGAAATTTCAGATCCATATTACTTTTGTGAAGTCCGCGGTCACTGCCTTCGCGCTTGTGCGCTTCGCTTCGCAGCGTCCGCTATGGGTAATCGATGACATGAGCGTCAAAACTCGACACGGTCTACTGCATCCTGGTCGTTGCTGCCGCAGTTCTGGTTGGTATCCTCAATGCGCCAGCTTCTACGCTCCCTGATCCATTCCGCCACAAGTGCAACGCACAAGGCCCGGCATGTCCGGGCCTTGTGCGTCAATGCCGCCAACTAAAGTCTCTCGCAACCCACGCATAAGGCCCGGCTTGATCGCCGGGCTTTATGCCTTCTTGTGCCCCCTAACAGGAGTTCGTCATGCATCTCGCACAATCTATTGTTTGCACGCGCTACAAGCTTTCGGGCGGGACGACAGAGCAAGACGTACTCGCCGCAGCCGAAGGTATCTTGAAGGAAAGGCTCGAACGGCAGGGCAGCATCGGCACCCCTACCGATGCCAGCGCCTTCCTTCGCATGCGCTTGGGTGGGTTGCCGCATGAAGAGTTCCACGTGCTGTGGCTGGACAACCGCCACCGCATTCTGAAATGTCAGAAGCTCTTCACCGGCACTGTCGACGGTGCCAGCGTCTATCCACGAGAGGTTGTTCGGGCCGCATTGAGCATCAATGCCAGCGCCGCCATTCTCGCGCATAACCACCCCAGCGGCGTTGCGGAACCCAGTGCCGCAGACCGGGCTATCACCAACGAGCTCCGCGACGCATTGAGGTTGGTAGGCGTACGGATTCTGGACCACATTGTCGTGGGCGATGAGTGCGTCAGCATGGCAGACAGAGGGCTTATGTGATGCCGATGCTCACGAGTGGTATCCCGTTCGCGGGATTCTACGGCTCCCAGCACGATGCCGAGTTGGACTACGCCATGGAGGCGATGTTCTCCAATGACCAGGGTGACCCGAATCGTGGTCTGACTGATCGCGTAAGCAGTACCTGCCACTGGTCGGCGGTCCGCCGCGTGTACGCCAAGGAGTATGCAGAGTCCTTTTGCGAGGAAGTTGGGATTCGCCATGCCCGGTTCGAGTCAATGGATTCCCCAAAGTTCTACAACTTTGAGACGGATCGCGTGTTCATGGAGCTGCCGCTGGAGGAGGTACAGAGGCTGATGCGTGAGACGTCGACTGCCTCACTCGACCAGGTAGCAGCTGAGCGTCACACGTGCCGCAGCGGCTTCATTTCCTTCTACTCGCCCGATTGGCGAACTTGGGGTGATGCGATGTGCTGGGACCACAATCAGCTCCAAACTTTGCTGGAGGCGTATGTACGCGACACCCATGGTGAACTGGAGGAGGCCAGTCTCATGGGGAGTACACGGGGAAACGGGCGGATGGAGGATTGGATTGCTGACAACACACCAGGGATCGATAGGCTCTACCGCATTCACGACTACTTGCGCGCGCGAGAGGCCTGTGCACGAGTGAATCCGATTTAACGAAATCTCAGACCCATATTACTCATGTGAAGTCGTTGGTCATCGGCTTTGCGCTTGGACGCTCCGCTTCGCAGCGTTCGCTATGGGTACTCGACGACATGAGCGGCAAACTCGATACGGTCTACTGCGTCCTGGTTGTTGCTGCGGCAGTTCTGGTTGGCATCGTCAAATGCACCAACTGCGACAGCTTCAAAGCCCCCTGATCCACTCCGCCACAAGCACAGCGCACAAGGCCCGGCATGTCCGGGCCTTGTGCGTCTATGCCGCCAACTTACGAGGAAACGACAATGCATTTGGTTGAAACGATGGCTTATGTCGGCGAGAAGCCGTGGCATGGTCTTGGTAACAAATTGGCCGCGCAGCAATCCATCGACACGTGGAAGCAGCAGGCGGGTATGGACTGGCAGATCGAGCAATCCGAAGTCCGCTATATCTCCGGCAGCAACCATCTGGGCGTGATCAATGCCTTCCCGGAGCAGAAGGTGTTGTATCGGTCGGATACCAAAGCAGCGCTGGCCGTGGTGTCCAAGCGCTTTCACGTTGTGCAGCCGGGCGAGATTTTGGAGTTCTATCGCGACCTGACGGCCTGCAACGGCTTCGAACTGGAGACGGCCGGCGTCTTGCGCGAGGGCCGCAAGTTCTGGGCGCTGGCGAAGACCGGGCAGAGCACCTCGCTCAAGGGTCGTGACCGCGTCGATGGCTACCTGCTGCTGGCCACCGCCTGCGACGGCACGCTGGCGACCACGGCACAGTTCACGTCGGTGCGTGTGGTCTGCAACAACACCTTGTCCATTGCGCTGGGGAGCGCCAACGGTGCCATCAAGGTTCCGCATCGCAGCCAGTTCGACCCCGATGCGGTCAAGCGCCAACTGGGCATCACGGTTTCATCGTGGGATGGCTTTGTCGCCCGCATGAAGGCTCTGGTGGAGCGTCCGGTCGATCCCGATACGGTCGAAGGGTTGCTGCGCCGGGTGCTCACCTACGCCTCTCCGGACGGTAAGGCCGTTGTGGTCAACGAACAGGCGCTGGCCACCGTCCGCTCACTGTACGAAGGCGGTGGCCGCGGTGCGTTGATGACGTCCAGTCGGGGCACGGCATGGGGTGTGCTCAACAGCGTGACCGAGTTCGTCGACCACCATCGGCGGGCACGCAGCGACGATCACCGCCGTGATGCGGCGTGGTTCGGCCAAGGGGCGCAGATCAAGCAGCGTGCCTGGGACGAAGCGATGAAGCTGGTGGTCTGACGGAGACCTGCGATGGGACTGGATATGTATCTGGAAGCCAAGCGGTACGTGGCCCCCTGCGACGCGCAGACGGAACCGATGCGCCGTGCCATTGGCGCGGCCATCGGCTATGTGCCGCCGAAAGAAAAGCCGGGCCAGGATGCCTCCCTGCTGGAAGTCAGTGGCGTCACGGTGCGAGTGGGCTACTGGCGCACGTTCGATGCCCTGCACCAGTGGTTTGTGAGCAACGTGCTGGAAAGCCATGACGACTGCCGACCAGCGTTTGTTTCTGTGGATACCTTGATTGATCTGGAGGAAAGGCTCGAACAGGTAGGCGATGACCCGGCGAGTGCAAGCGAGCATTTCACCACCGACGAAGATGAAACGCTGGACGAAGACGACGTCGATTACACGTTGAAGGTTCTTCATCACGCCAAGCGACTGCAGGAGCAGGGCTGGGACATTTACTACCGCGCCAGTTGGTGAGGTCAGTCTGATGCAAACGTCATAACGCCCGGCCCTTTGGCCGGGCTTTTTCTTTGGGAGAACACCGATGAAGAAGCGATCTGCCTTGAGGCTGGTCGATACGCGAACGCTCGACCGCGGGCAATGGCTGGCGGTACGCCAAGGTGGCATCGGCAGCTCCGATGCCGCCACGGCCGTGGGTCTCAACCCCTACAGGAGCCAACTGGAGCTTTGGCTGGAAAAAACCGGACGGGCGACAACGAAGGAGGAAACCACCGGCATGGATGATCCGTGCTACTGGGGCACGCTGCTCGAACCCTACGTGGCGACGGCCTACCAACAGCACACCGGGCGCAAGGTGCGGCGCGTTAACGCCGTGCTCCAGCACCCGACCTTCAACTTCATGCTGGCGAACCTCGACCGGGAAGTCGTGGGGAGTCCTGATGTCCAGATTCTGGAGTACAAGACGGCGGGCGAGTTCGGCTCGCGGCTGTGGAAGGACGGCGTACCGGAGTACGTGCAACTACAGGTGCAACACCAGCTTGCCGTGACGGGCAACACCGCGGCGGATGTGGCTGTCTTGCTATGCGGGCAGAAGCTGGAGATCCATCGGATCGAGCGCGACGACGAGGTGATCGCGCGCATGATCTTGCTCGAAGCAAAGTTCTGGGCGTGCGTGGAGCGGGACATCGAGCCTCTTGCCGATGGCAGTGAGTCATCCGCACGAGCCCTGTGTCAGCTTTACCCTGGCAACGACACGACACTGGACTTCGGTCAGGACGAATCCCTGTGCGAGATGTTCACGTCACTGTCCGCGCTCAAGGCCGAGCTGGAAGCAAAGGAACGACTGGCTGAACAGTGCAAGCAAACCATCCAGCAGTCGATGGGCGACGCCTCCCGCGCCGTGTTCCAAGGTGGCGAAGTCACCTTCAGACGGTCGAAGCACAGCACCAGCCTAGACGCCAAGCGGCTGGCTGCCGACTACCCCAATCTCACTGCGAGCTACACCGTGATCCGTCCCGGCTCGCGCCGGTTCGTGTTGTCCATTGCCTCCGATCAGTAAGCACAGGAGTTCACCATGTTGAAAGGTTTGGCTATCACCCCGCCCGTGATCGGGCGGATTTCCATTGGACGCATGGTCGAGCGCAACGGCAAGCGACTGCCGGAGAAGGACGACCAGTTCACCGTCACCAGCCAAGTGCAGGGCCGCGAAGGGTGGCTGCTTCACCCGCTTGACGAGAAGCTGCGCAAGGAAGCGGAGGGTCACAAGCTGCGCGCGATACCGGTGCGCCTGCTGTTCAACGACCCGGCGCTCAACCTGCGCGCGGACTACTCGCTATTCGACCGCACCACCGGCAGGCCGGTGTGCGTTGGCAATGGCGAGACCTGTCGGCGTACAGGCAAGGACGGTATGGCCAGCCTGCCGTGTCCGGGGCCGGATGCCTGTGCGTTCGGCAAAGACGTCTGCAAGGCCTATGCACGCCTCAACGTGGTGGTCGGCGAAGGCGAAGGTGACGCGTTGGGCAGCTTCGTGCTGCGCACCACGTCGTACAACACCATTCGCACGCTCACGGCTCGGCTGGAGTATTTCCACGCCGTATCCGGTGGACGGTTGGCCTGCCTGCCGTTGGAATTGAAGCTGCGCGGAAAGTCGACCACGATGAGCTACGGCACGCCGATCTACTACGTGGATCTCGTGGTGCGCTCCGGCCTCACGTTGGAGCAGGCTATCACGCAAGCACGGGAGCTGGACGAGCAGCGGCACGCCAGTGGCTTCGACCAGTCTGCTTTGGACGAGGCGGCGCGGAAGGGCTTCGCCAATGGGGCGTTCGAGGACCTGGCCGAGGACGTACCGGCGTTGGTTGAGGAGTCTTATCCGGAGGCAGAAGCGGAGCCGGCCCTGCGCGCCGATGGAGCCAAAGTAGGGGCCTCCAGCTTGCGGAGCCGGCTGGAGGCGCGCGTGGCGTCCGCTGGCGCAGGTTGAGACAAAAAAGTAAGGAGACGACGATGTTCAAGGTCATAGGTGGCACGGTGGTCTACGGCTTTGCGCTGTACGGACTGATGCGGTGGTTGTGCGACCGGGACAACGACCCCAGTGCATAGGCAAGTTGTCGGCATGCAAGGGAGGGGGCGAAAGCTCCCTCCCGCTGGGAATAGTCTTTTTTTGCCCACCTCGATGGTGTGCAACTTCAAGTAGGCCACGACTGCGTAGGCCAACCAAGGCGGTCCAAGTGCCCGCTGGAACTGTTCCTGCGCGTCATCACGGTGAGTCTTGAAACCATGAAGATCGTTCGCGCCTTACCGAAGCTGGATATCTGAGTCGTCTCGATGGCCGACACGTCAGACACGGGTCTAAGCACCTCTGAGTTGCTGCAGATCTGGATTCCCTATCGACTGGAGGCCTTGAAGACGATGCTCTGGGCCTATGACAGATCGCACGACTACGAGCAGCCCAGGGATTTGCAGGTGTTCGTAGAGGGGCACCTACTGTTCAACGGAAACACCGCTGCAATCTTGAATCCCATGATCGAAGTTGGATTCATCCATGCGCGGAGCCTGTTGGAGTTCATGGGGCAGCGTGTTGAGAAGGGCCATCTGGCGTCGATTGCGTCGCGCCGTCCAGATGCTATGGGTATCGAGCACCTCCGCGGGCATCCGCATGCTCATCCAGAACAACCTGTACACGCCACTTGGCATCCCCATGCCTGACGCGACTCGTCTCTGTTTGGCAGATGCTTCGTCCGCGCAGTAGGAATCACCGTTGTGCGGTTGCTTACCTTCGTTCCAATAGGAAGCTTTGATTGCCCTCACAAACTCCTTTGCCATTCTAGAGTTACTCGATCTGTAATTATTTACATATGACTACTAATATTCTGAAGAGGTATTTCAGTGTTGGTAGTTGTCAGTAGTGTTCTTCTCTGTCTATTATCTATCTCTTGTATAGAGGGGGATTGAGGATGCGCACTTACCGTTTCCCCGTCTGACAAGCAAAATAATGCTGAATACACCCTTCAAAGCGACCGACGAGCCATGACTCGTCGTTTTTTTGATCTGCTGAAAAAGGGTAGTGCGCAAATGGCCAGTTATCACTTTGAAATCAAGAGCGGGAAGAAAGGCGTGGCAGTAGAACATGCGAGGTACATTCTCCGTGAAGGGAAATACTCCACTAAAGAGGATCTACTCGCTACGGGTTACGGCAACATGCCAAGTTGGGCAGAGACTGATCCGATCGCGTTTTGGAGGGCGGCTGACAAGTTTGAACGCGCCAACGGAGCAGCCTATCGAGAAATGGTCATCGCGTTGCCAAACGAGCTCAACACAGAGCAAAACGTGGCGCTCACCAAAAAGTTGATAGAAGGCTTGGTCAGTAACAAACCGTATCAATTCGCACTGCACGCACCTGATGCCAAGTTGGGGGATGGCGCAAATACGCATCTGCACCTGATGACGTCGGATAGGTTACCCGATGAGATCGCGCGGCCACCTGAGCTGACCTTTAAGCGAAACAATTCCACGTATCCAGAACGTGGCGGCTGCAAAAAGGACAGTGGAGGAAAGACATCCATGCAACTTCGAGATGATGTCATCGCCAAGCGCAAAATGGTGGCAGACATCCAGAATGCGATGCTTGAAGAGATCGGGGCTGTAACGCGAGTCGATCACAGAAGTCACCGAGCGCGCGGCATTGCAGGCGAACCCGAACGTCACCTGGGGCAGGCGCGCATCAAGGGTATGTCAGCCGAAGATCGAACGAAGTACGTGGCGGGTCGCATAAAGGGCTGAGCGAGTGGCGTGCGACCTGCAGTTCGTACGGGGGCACATGCCGGCAGCATTACGAATTTGTGTTGACCACCGATAGTAAAAAGGCGCCGTTTCGTGACGGCTGATGCTTGAACAAAAGGCCTTTACTATCAATGGATATGAACTAACTTTTTGCCGTCATCTTTCGTTGCGAAGTCACTTTGCTTGACTGACTTGATCATGCGGATGCTTCGCGCCGATCCTGCCGCTCGACTGCCAGATAGCGCCCGTTGGCAAGAACGCGGCGAGGTGACCCCGCAAAGGACTGGCGTCGTTTGACGGCGCCGTGTCCTGTAGCGCCTAGGCATGCCGGAAACCGATGCGATCTGTCTTTTGTGGCGCAGTACGGCGTGCGGCTTCCCCCAGGGCTGACGCCGAACGTGGTCCGCGGCAGTGATCAATGGATGCGAACGGCAAAATTACTTTTGACCCCGGAAGGCGCGCTGTAGCGCGATTTTCGACCGGCATAGACGTGTTTTGACCAGAGGGGGTCGTAAAGTTTCGAGTGGTTTTGGACTGGGCGTCGACCGATTCCTGGGCTCAGGCTATCGGCTCTTGTTACGCAACTTTTGGGAGCCCCAGTGAAACCTTTCACGAAATTCTCGCAGGAACCGACCCCCCGGATCGCCCGGATGGCTGAGACTTGCCGGGTCGTCGGGCTTTCGCCTTCGTCGGTCCGCAACCGCCTGCAGCAAGACGGTCGCTGGCACGATCCGAAATTTCCGAAGCCGATTCGCCTTGGGTCGAGCCAACGCTGTGCTATCGGTTGGCGCGTCGACGAGCTGTTGGCGTATCTCGAAGGTCAGCGCCAGGCGTGAAGCACGACATCAAGAGATTCTGGTCGAGTTACGCGCTGGGCCACTGGGACGGGAGAGTCATGTGGGTCGACTATGCTAGTCAAATTCCCCACATTGTCGTGACAACGGAGCAGCTCGCAGTAGATATTGCTCGATCCACTGGTGACCAATTTCGCGCGCAAAAAGATCGCCATGGTCGCGAGATCGTGAAGGCTACTGTATTGGCTCAGCGAATCCTCGACTGGGCGCAGCGAGTCGACGTCGCGATGGTGAGCGGACACCTGAAGCGCAACTCCTTTTCACCACGTTTCGAGTTGTTGTTATCTTTTCGAGATGAATCCGGCCTGTTTTCGTTCGGCATGCCGCCGCCGTCATTAGTGCAGCCGGCCAACCAATGGGTGGACTCCGTTCGTGCACAGGCGCGTGATCCTTTGTTCAAGAAGGCCGTCGAATTCCGAGAGGCCGGCGCCAAGAAAAATGAAAAAAACGCGCGCCAGTATGTGGGCGCTTTGCTCCGGCGATTCTCGACGTTGCTGGTGCTCCAACTAAAACTGGGATACCACCATGAGCCCCAGTGCGCTGGTCCGAATTGGCCCCTTTTTTCTGATGCTGAGGTCTACGGTCACCTAAAACAGGTGCGCAATTTTGTTCGCGGAAAGCTGCCAGGTGTTGTCGGGTTGATCTGGCGATTGGAATACAGTGCTGTCAGGGGGCATTCCTGCCACCTCATGCTGTTTTTTGACGGCTGCCTAGCTTTCGACCGTACCGCGACTGGTCGTTTGGTGGCCGAGCGATGGTCAGCACTCACTCGCGCGTACGGCACGTGCTGGAACTGGGCCATCGAACCGTCACGCCAACGCCACGCCAGTGGAATTGTGAGCGTTTACGATGAAGATGCGTGTCGTCGTTTGATCAAAGAGGCCATGTTCCTCGCCCGCCTCGACTATTACGCGAGCTTCGAGTCGACCACCTTAAAACGCACTTTCGGAAAAGGTGAAATAACGGACAAATTGGTACTGCGAGCGCGTCCGCGTAATGCGACCAAGCTTCGCATCGCCCGTGCAATGGCCTCCGTATGAGTTTCACGTCAAGCCACGTGGTTGGCGGGCGCTCTCGGCTCGCCGGTGGCCCAGCGCAAGCGACCTCCGACAACGGGCAGGGAAGAGCATTTTGGGGCAGCGGAAAAAGCCCGACGATGTGAAGCTCGGTGCCCGCCGGAAATCGGGGCACGAATTGTTGACTGTGCTTAAGACTTTGGGGCCGACAGGAACGTGACGCCGTCAAATGTAATGACTGGGAAAAGGGTCGCACGTTCCTGCGCGCCAGTAAGGCCATGCTTAGCGAGCCAACCGTCCAGCGCAGACGGTTTGGTTTCGCCTTCTGGCGGTGACGCCTTCCACGCAAGCCATTTTTCGGCGGCATGGATCACCAGTTCCAACGTCGGGTACACGAACGACTGTCGCCGCTCGTCCGCCTGCAATAAGAGATTTTGGGCGGCTGCTGTTGGCCATTCGCGTGGCTGATCCGCCGGCAACCCGGCGTTCGGGTCGCGCTCTGGATCGATGAGTTTGGTTGCGTAGTTGCGCCGTACATCGCGGAACACATCCATGAGCTTGGGGTTTTCCTCAGCGATACCATTGAGCGTTTCGTTCGCTATCCGTTTGCGCTGAGATATCTTTTTTGGCCCCCGCAAGTAATCAGGGTTCTGGCTACACATTTCGGCGGCTCGATAGAGAGCGTAGACGGCCGGCGCACGGACTTTCAGGTCGTACGGATCGTACGGATCGTTTGTGACTATGGCGTCTGCCACCGGGCCCACGGGCGCTGTCGTCGATGGCGTGTCGTTGACGGTCGAAACGGCGGCGGATACCTCATGCCCTTCGTCGCGCGGCGAGGCCGAAGCCGGGCTGCATTGTTTTCCGTCTACGTCGATGGTGACGTTGGGCGCGTCTTTGAGCAGTGGCAGAATATGGTCATACACGCCGTCGCCGATGACCACTTGTGTGGGATCAATTTCCATGCTCTCCCATCTGTTCGCCGCCTCCAGGCTTGCTGATGCGATACGCAATTCGACAGAGACCGGTAGTTCTTCGTAGGAGCCAAGCGAATCGCTACCATGCTTCGGCATGGACAAGCCCCCCAGAAAGCGGTCATCTCGTATGGGCGACTGCTGGAACATGCTCTTGCTGGCTGCCTGCCGCGCGACTGTCTCGGCGATCCGTGGGGACAGGCGGACAAACTTGACCTCCAAAAGTGGCATCCCGAGCTCGGGTAACGGCGGTCTAGCTGCGTGACGAGTCGATGCGCCAAGGCCAGAGTAAAAGTAAAAGTGATGGTGGAAGCAGCGAACGAAATGCCCCTTTGGAACCGGCAGATACATCTGGTACTGCCCGCTGCCAGCGTGATTGAAGAACCATTCACACAGTTCATTCCAATCCTTCGCTCGGTTGAGCATGTCCCACCACCGCGTCACGCGGACGATAGGCCAGTGCATTGCGTCCGTGGCCTGCGCGCCGGTGTTCATGCTGTTTTCCTTGGGGGTGAAGGCATCACGAAGTCCGCCCAAGCCTGCATCAACGGTCGTCGTTGCTCAAGTAGGTCAGTGCGGTGGTAAGCCGCCTCCACCTTGTTCGCCACAGTGTGCGCTAGGGCTCGTTCCGCCAGGTCGCGGGGGAAGCCATTCTCGCTGCACCAGTCGCGAAAACTTGACCGGAAACCATGAGCGGTCGCCGTGCGCCCCGGAACGTCGCTGACAGCCTTCACGCGCCGCAGGAGGGCCGTAAGAGTCATGTCCGACAGCGAGGTGCGGTCACGAACGGACGGGAACACAAACGTGTCGTGCTGGCTCTGCTGGTGCTTCAGGATGGACACGGCCTGTTTCGACAATGGCACTCGGTGAATCATCTTGGCCTTCATGCGTTCCGCTGGCACCGTCCACAGCTTGGCGTGCAGATCCACCTCATCCCAGGTCATGAGCCGCACTTCGCCGGAGCGTGCGGCCGTGAGGATCAGGAAGGCCAGCACCGGACTGGTCACATCCAAAGTCTCGGATAGTCGCAGATGCTTACTGACAAAGTGAGGGAGTAGAGCCCACGGCATCGCTGGCTGGTGCTGTGTGCGAACGGTCTTGCCCGGCTGTATCGGAAGCAGATGCCCCACCACGTCGACAGGGTTGGACTGACAGTAGCCATGCGCCCAGCCCCACGCCATCACCGCGTGCAGTCGCTGCTTGACCCGTCCTGCGGTCTCCGGCTTCTCCAGCCAGATGGGGCGCAAAACGTCGGCGATGTGGCGTGGCTGGATCTGGTCGAGTGGCAAGCTGCCAATCAGGGGAAAGGCATACTCGGTCAGGGTGTTGATCCACTGCTGGGCATGCTTGACGTTCTTCCAGCCCGGCTTCAGCTCTTCGTGCAGAGTAGTGGCAGCCTCTCTCAACAGTGGCATGCGGGGTTTGGTCGCTTCGTTGGCTTTGACCTCCAACGGGTCTTGCCCGTGGGCGATCTGCTCACGCATGGAGCGAGCCTGGTTGGCGGCTTCAGCGACGCTGGTATCGGGGTAGCTGCCTAGCCCGGCGTTGCGACGTTTCTTGGTGACGGGGCTGACATAGCGGAGCACCCACTTGCCTTGGCCCTTGTGACTGGGAGAGGGATGAAGCGCCAACCCAGTGACTCCGCCGTGCGCAAGCGGGGTGCCTCCAGGTTTGACGCTACGTGCTTTGGTGTCGGTTAGGAGAGACATAGTCGGAGGCTCCGGATTGATCGACGGTATGCCAGCCAGTATGCCATCTCGACTTAAATATGGTTGCGCCTACTTGTTGCTAGTTGGGCGAATATGTCTAGAAAGTGGCTTTAGATAGCCATTTTGCTTAGTCTACGTTGGTGTGCCTTGACTCTCGTTGCTTACTTTGCAGGCGGTCTCTCTCTCCGCCAGATACGCAAAGCGCCCCGCAAGGGGCGTTTTGCGTATCTGGCGGAGAGAGGTGGTGGACCAACCTTTCTAGGTTCGACAATTTTGCCGGGAGCAAAATTGGACAGCCGCAGGCTGGCCCCGGAGCGCGTCAGCGCGCAGGGGTTTGGCCCCTGGATGGGCCAAACAATCCCCGCGACTCACAAGATGCGGCGTACCCCGCAAGGGGCGTTTTGCGTATCTGGCGGAGAGAGGTGGTGGACCAACCTTTCTAGGTTCGACAATTTTGCCGGGAGCAAAATTGTACAGCCGCAGGCTGGCCCCGGAGCGCGTCAGCGCGCAGGGGTTTGGCCCATGGATGGGCCAAACAATCCCCGCGACTCACAAGATGCGGCGTACCCCGCAAGGGGCGTTTTGCGTATCTGGCGGAGAGAGGTGGTGGACGAACCTTTCTAGGTTCGACAATTTTGCCGGGAGCAAAATTGGACAGCCACAGGCTGGCCCCGGAGCGCGTCAGCGCGCAGGGATTTGGCCCATGGATGGGCCAAACAATCCCCGCGACTCACAAGATGCGGCGTACCCCGCAAGGGGCGTTTTGCGTATCTGGCGGAGAGAGGTGGTGGACGAACCCTTCTAGGTTCGACAATTGCCGGGAGCAAAATTGGACAGCCGCAGGCTGGCCCCGGAGCGCGTCAGCGCGCAGGGGTTTGGCCCCTGGATGGGCCAAACAATCCCCGCGACTCACATCCCAAGATGCGGCGCCCTGCGCAAGGGGCGTTTTGCGTATCTGGCAGAAAGCAGGCAGGGACCGTCGCACACTGACCCATAGCACCAATGCGGAAGGGGGCTTCCGTAAGGTCGTGTGTCGCTCGCAGAGTTCAAGCTCATGCGCATTCGATGACGCGGCCACTCGGCACTCGATCTGAGCTCCGTGCACAAATGCGAAGCTTGTCTCCGCGGAACTTCAGGTCAAGAGCGCCCCCTCCCCAACCCTCCCCTGCAGCAGGGGCGGGAGTACTGCGTCGCGCTCTCAGCCCACTGCCAGCCCGCGAAGCTCCACCTCGGCCTGGTCATTCACTCGCAACACGGAGCCGTGTTCATACCAGTCGCCCAGCACGATGCGTTCGGCGGGTTCTCCATCCAGTTCCAGTGCATGCACCGTCGGGCGGTGCGTGTGGCCATGGATCAGCCGGGTCACGCCGGCCTTGCGCAATGCATCGGTCACGGCGTCCGCGTTGACGTCCATGATGCTTTCCATCGTGCTGCCGGTATGGGCCTTGCTGTCCGCGCGTGCCTTGGCGGCGAAGGCGCGGCGTGCTTCAAGCGGCATCGAGAGAATCTGTGCGCGCCATTCGGGCGTGCGTACCTGGCGGCGCACGGCCTGGTAGGCCGTGTCGTCGGTGCACAGCAGGTCGCCGTGCATCAGCAGGGTGGCGCGCCCCTGGATTTCGTGCACGACGCCGTCGTCGAGCAGGGTCAGGCCGGCGCGTTCGGCGAAGGCTTCGCCGAGCAGGAAGTCGCGGTTGCCGACCATGAAGTACACCGGTACGCCGGCATCGCGAACGGCACGCGTGGCAGCGGCGATGCGCGTGGGCAGTTCGGCGTCGTCGTCGTCGCCGATCCAGGCTTCCACCAGGTCACCCAGGATGTACAAGGCCTCGGCGCGGCGGACCTCGTCACTGGCCAGGTACTGCTCGAACAGTCGGGTGATCTGCGGCCGGCTGGCATCCAGGTGCAGGTCGGCGATGAACAGGGTGGTCATCGCGAGCCTCAACCCTTGCTGGCGGGCTTGGCGGCTTTCTTGCCCGGCCTGGTTGCCGCGGGTCGGGAAGGTGCCGGGGCGGCCTTGGCCGGGCTGGCGGCACTGGCCGCCGATGCGGGGGCCTGC
This sequence comes from Rhodanobacter ginsengiterrae, assembly GCF_050026815.1. Classification (NCBI taxonomy): domain Bacteria; kingdom Pseudomonadati; phylum Pseudomonadota; class Gammaproteobacteria; order Lysobacterales; family Rhodanobacteraceae; genus Rhodanobacter; species Rhodanobacter ginsengiterrae. The sequence goes on from NZ_JALBWO010000050.1 coordinate 65,282, forward strand.
TCGCCCAGCACGTGGGCGCTCTCAATCAGCACCAGCGGATTGGGCACGTCGCCGGCGAACGGTCCCAGCGCGCGGGTGGGCAGCGCGGCAATCTTGTCGACCACGTCCATGCCCTTGATGACCTTGCCGAATACGGTGTAGCCCCAGGTGAGCCCGCTCTGGTTGCCGGCGAAATCCAGTCGGCGGTTGTCGACCAGGTTGAAGAAGAACTGCGCGGTGCCGGAGTTCGGGTCCGCACCGCGGGCGACGGCGACGGTGCCGCGCAGGTTGGACAGGCCATTGTCGGCTTCGCTGGCGATCGCCGAGCGCGTGCGCTTGGGCTGCAGGTCGCGCGTATACAGGCCGCCCTGCACCAGGTAGCCGGGAATGGCACGGTGCAGCAGGGTGCCGTCGTAGAAACCGTCGCGAACGTATTGCAGGAAATTCGCCACGCTCTTCGGTGACTTGTCCGGATACAGCTCCAGCGTGATGTCACCTTGCGACGTGGTCAGCACCACTTGTGGTGGCGGCGGTGCCGTCGCCGCGGCCGGTGCCGGCTTGGCGGTCTGCGCGGGCAGGGTCAGCGGCAGGAAAAGAAGCAGCGTGGCGAACAGGGATTTCAACATGGGCATCAAAGGTGGTCAGGGCCTCGGGACATCATACGCGGCGACGTTGTGGCGTGGGTTCGGCTCAGTTGCCGTTGAGTTCCAGTCGCAGGCCCAGTTCAGCCATCGGTGCCTGTTCCTGCTCCAGGTCGGCTGCGCTGAGCGGGTGTTGTTCGAACCACGCCTGGGGCAGGCCAAGCCGCAGTGATCGGCTGCTGGCCTGCAGCCGCATCTGCGGCAGCGATTCGGCCCGGCGCGCGCGCCGGAACAGCACAGCCAGGCGCAGCAGGGCCGTGGTATAGCGAGCCAGCACGCGATAGCGCTGCGGCAGGGCGGAGATCACCGACTTGTCGGGCTTGCGTCGATGCATGTCGACCACCGCTGCCAGCAGTTGCTGTTCCTGCCGCGAGAAGCCGGCAAGGTCGGCATGCCGCAGGATGTAGGCGCCGTGATGGTGGTGCTGGCTGTGCGCGATGGCCAGGCCGATTTCATGCACGCGTGCGGCCCAGGAAAGCCATTCGCGGGCATCGGCGTCCAGTTTCCAGCTGCGTGCGACCTGATCGAACAGCATCAGCGCGGTCGACTCGACCCGGCGTGCCTGGGCGCGGTCCACGCCGTAGCGGCTGGCCAGCGCGTCGATGCTGCCGGTGCGCGGATCGCTGCCGCCGGCGCGGCCCAGCAGGTCCCACAGCAGGCCTTCACGCATCGAGCTTTCACACACGCGCAGACGCTCGATGCCCAGAGCGGCAAAGGCGGCTTCCATGATCACCACGCCACCGGCGAGCACCGGCGCGCGGTCCTCGACCAGGCCCGGCAGCTTGAGCGTGCCGATCTGGCCCTGCTCGATCAGGGCCTCGCGCAACGAGACCAGTGCGGCGGCCGTGATGCCGTCATCCGAGAAGCCCCTCGCCTGCACCACCGAGCCGATCGACTTGGCGGTGCCGGAAGAACCGAAGGCGTCCTGCCAGCCGGACTCCCGGTAGTCCTCGGCGAACTGCTGCAGCAACACGCCGATCTCGCTGCCGGCGCGCTGCCAGCGTTTGCGGTTGATCTTGCCGCCCGGAAAGAAGCGCAGCGTGGAGGCGATGCAGCCTGCTTGCACGCTTTCGGTGTGCAGCGGCGCCAGCCCACGGCCGATGATGAATTCCGTGCTGCCGCCGCCGATGTCGATCACCAGACGCGGCTCGCGCGAAGCGGGCAGGTCATGCGCCGCGCCGAGGAAGATCAGGCGGCCTTCCTCGCGACCGGAAACCACTTCGATGGGATGGCCGAGCGCGGCCTCGGCCGCGGTCAGGAAGGTCTGCGGCGAGGCCAGTCGGCGCACGGTATTGGTCGCCACGGCACGCACACGCATCGACGGCAGGCCGGCGAGGCGCTGGCCGAAGCGGGCCAGGCAGGCCATCGCGCGGGCGCGCCGTTCGGCGTCGAGGCTGCCGTCGGCGCGTAGGCCGGCGGCCATCCGCACGGTGTCGCGCAGGCGGTCGATCACGCGTGGCTCGCCGTGTTCCATGCGCGCGACCACCATGTGGAAGCTGTTGGAGCCCATGTCGATCGCGGCGATCAGTTCGCCGTCGCGGATCGGTGTCTGTTCGGCTGCACTCACGCCGGGGCTCCCGCGATGGCAAAGAACGGATTCTCGCATGCATGCGTGAATGGGATGAAACGATGCGTCATCGCGGAAAGCTCACCTGCAGTAGCGCTCAAGCAGACCTTGCTGGGCGCTGTAGGGTGGATGCCCGCCGGCCTCGGCACGCACGTAGCGGCCGTCGCTGCCCAGCAGCCAGGCGTGGGTGTTGTCGGCAAGGCTGTTGGCCAGGGTCTCCTCGAACACGCGCGCGGCGAGGTCCGGGTCGAGGATCGGGAAGGCCACCTCGATCCGTCGCATCAGGTTGCGCTCCATCCAGTCGGCACTGGCGCAATAGATTTCGGCGTCACCATCGTTGGCGAACCAGTACACCCGGCTGTGCTCGAGGAAGCGCCCCACGATCGATCGCACACGGATGTTGTCGGAGATGCCGGGCAGGCCGGGACGCAGGGTGCACGCGCCGCGCACGATCAGGTCGATCTCCACGCCTGCCTGCGAGGCACGATAGAGTGCCGAGATCACCCGGGCCTCATTGAGCGCATTGAGCTTGGCGACGATGCGGGCGGGGCGCCCGGCCAACGCGTGGGCGGTTTCCCGTTCGATCTTCTCCAGCACCTTCGGATACAGCGTGAAGGGTGAATGCAGCAGGTGTTTCAGGTCGATGATCGGACCCAGCCCCGAGAGCTGCTGGAAGACCTTGTGCATGTCTTCGCCGATTTCCGGATTGGCCGTCATCAGGCCGATGTCGGTGTACGTCCGGCTGTTGGCCTGGTGATAGTTGCCGGTGGAAAGGTGCGCGTAGCGGCGCAATACGTCGCCCTCGCGACGCACGATCAGCATCATCTTGGCATGTGTCTTGTAGCCGACCACGCCGTAGACCACCTGCACGCCGGCCTCCTGCAGGCGCGTGGCCAGGCGGATGTTGGCCTCCTCGTCGAAACGGGCGCGCAGCTCGATCACCACGGTGACGTCCTTGCCGTGGCGCGCCGCTTCCACCAGCAGGTCGACCAGCGGGGTGTCCTCGCCGGCGCGGTACAGGGTCTGCTTGATCGCCAGCACCTGGGGGTCGGCGATCGCCTGGCGCAGCAGGTCGATCACCGCCGCAAAGCTCTGATACGGATGGTGCAGCAGCACGTCGTGCTGGCCGATCAGGTCGAACTTGTTGCGACCGCTTTCCAGCGCCGGCGGAAGCTGCGGGTTGAAACGCGGGAATTTCAGTTCCGGTCGATCCAGCCAGTCGTAGATCAGTCCGGCGCGGATGATGTTGACCGGGCCGTCGCAGCGGTAGACATCGCTTTCCTCAAGCTGGAAATTCTGCACCAGCATCGCGGTGATGGCCTTCGGGCAATCGTTGGCGATCTCCAGCCGCACCGGTCGCGCATAGCCGCGGCCGACCAGTTCCTCGCTGAGCGCCAGCGCGAGGTTCTCCACCTCGGCCTCCTCGACGATCAGCTCGCTGTTGCGGGTCACCCGGAACTGGTACGAACCGACCACCTTGAGGCCGGGGAACATCAGGTCGACGAAGGCCTGCAGCAGCTCGGCCAGAAACACGAAATGCTCGCCCGGGCCGCTGACCTCGGCCGGCACGCGGATGATCCGCGGCAGCGAGCGCGGCGCGCGCACCAGCGCCATGTGGCCCTCGTGGCCGAAGGCGTCGCGCCCCTTCAGCACCACGGCGATGTTCAGCGTCTTGTTGAGGATGCGCGGAAACGGGTGCGCCGGATCCAGCCCCAGTGGCGACAGCACCGGCAACACCTCGTGCTCGAAATAGCCCTGCAGCCAGCGCTGCTGGCGCGGATTCCAGCGCTTGCGGGTGAGGATGTGGATCTGCTCGGCATCCAGTTGCGGGCGAACCTGTTCCTGCCAGGTGGCGTACTGCTCGGCGACGAGGTCGAGCACGCGGCTGCGGATCCGCGCCAGCAGCTCGCCGGAACCCACGCCATCGGGCCCCGGCGCGGCCGAGCCGTAGGCGTGATGGTGCTTGAGCATGGCTACCCGCACCTCGAAGAACTCGTCGAGGTTGCTGGCCACGATGCTCAGGTAGCGCAGCCGCTCCAGCAGCGGCACGCTGGCGTCGCGGGCCATCGCCAGCACACGGAAGTTGAATTCCAGCGCGGCAAGTTCGCGGCTGAGGTACAGCTCGGGTGCACCGAGATCGACGTCGGGCGATGGGCGGGAGGGCGGTGTGGGCATGGCTCATTCTGGCCCATGGCGCGCACCAAATACATGGCGTGCGGGGCAGCAGCTTCAGTCGCTGGTGTCGGGAGCCAGCAGCCGGGCGTCGCCGAAATGGCAGGAAAAGGTGGAGCCCACGCCTGCTTCGCTTTCGATCTGCAGTTGAGCCTGGTGCAGGTTCAGCACATGCTTGACGATCGAAAGGCCCAGCCCGGTGCCGCCGCTGTCGCGTGAACGGCTGGAAGAGATGCGGTAGAACCGTTCGGTGAGCCGGGCCAGGTGATTGGCGGGAATGCCGAAGCCGGTGTCGCTGACCGAGTACACCGCGCCGCCCGGTTCGCGCTGCCAGCGGATCGTGATGCTGCCGCCGCTCGGGGTGTAGCGCACCGCATTGCTGACCAGGTTGGACAGCGCGCTGTGCAGGTCCTTCGGCGAGCCGAGCAGGTCGGCTTCCGCGGTGGACTCCAGGCTGACCTGGTGGCGGCCCTGGCTGAGCGCCTCGGCTTCCTTGCGCACGGTGGCCAGCAGCGCCGCCATGGGCACGCGCTCTTCGATCACCTCGTGCTGGGTTTCCAGACGCGACAGGGTCAGCAGGTCTTCGACGATCTGCCCCATCCGTTTCGACTGCGCGCGCATCTCGCCCAGCACCGGCGCCAGTTCGGGCACGTCTTCGGGGTCCAGCAGTTCGAGGTAGCCGTGGATCACCGTCAGCGGCGTGCGCAACTCGTGGGAAACGTTGGAGACGAAATCCCGGCGCACCTGTTCCAGCCGTTTCATCGGCGTGATGTCATGCGCCAGCAGCAACTGCTGATGTTCGCCGAACGGCAGCAGGGTGACGTTGAGCTGGTTGTTCGTGTTGCCGGGGGCGGCGACATCGTCGAGCCGACCTTGTGCGCCATCGCGCAGCCAGCTGGCCAGTTCCGAGTCGGCCAGTCGCTGCGGCAGTGACGCGGCCTGGTCCTGCGTCGGGCTCAGCCCGAGCAGGTTGCCGGCGGCCTGGTTGAACCAGCGCACATGCTGCTGTCGATCGAGCAGCACCACGGCATCGGGCAAACGGTCGGCTGCCTCGCGCAGATGGCGCAGGTTCGAGGCGAGCAGGTGCGCGCGTGTCATGAAACGGTCATGGGTCACAGGGCCGGCAGGGGCGTGGGCGCTCATCATGGTCTGCGGCTGATGACGGACAAGTGTCAGTAGAAAGACGACTTCGGCGCAGGCGGCCAGCGCCAGGCCCGCCCAGGCATAGCTGCCGACCAGCCAGCCAACGCCGACGCCCGCGCCCAGGATCGCCACCAGGGTGACGGGGAGTTTCCAGTCGTGCATGCGGGGCAAGGTCATCCGGAAGCCGCCATGTGCAGGACCGTCAGCATCGGCAAAAGGCGCGGGTGACGCAAGCCGCGTTGATGCTGGTCAGATGCTGATGGAAAAGCGGTAGCCGGTGCCGCGCACGGTTTGCACCAGTTCGTCCAGCTTCCAGGGTTCGAGCGTCTTGCGCAGCCGGCGGATATGCACGTCGACAGTACGCTCTTCCACGTACACGCTGCCGCCCCAGACATGGTCGAGCAATTGCGCGCGCGAATAGACCCGCTCGGCATGGGTCATGAAGAAATACAGCAGGCGATACTCGGTGGGGCCGATCGGCACCGGCTCGTCGCCGGCGAATACCCGGTGCGCCGCGCCGTCGATGCGCAGCCCGCCGAGCTCGATCACGCCGGAGCCGTCATCGCCCTGGCTGCGTCGCAGTACGGCCTTGATGCGGGCGATCAGTTCACGCGTGGAAAATGGCTTCACCACGTAGTCGTCGACACCCGCCTCCAGCCCGTTGACGCGATCCATTTCTTCGCCGCGCGCGGTCAGCATGATGATCGGGATCTCGCGGCTGAGCTCTTCCTTGCGCAGGCGTCGGGCCAGTTCCAGCCCGCTCATGCCCGGCAGCATCCAGTCCAGCAGGATCAGGTCCGGCACCTGTTCGGAGAGGGCCAGCTGCGCGGCGCGCGCGTCGGCCGCCTGTATCGCTTCCATGCCGGCCTTGCGCAGCGCAAAGGCAATCATCTCGCGAATCGAGGTCTCGTCTTCAACGATGAGAATGCGTTTGTGCACGCGTTGGTCTGCCGTGGCGGATGACGGAAGTATTGCAGCGAATCGATGTTACGTGTGGATGACAGCGCGGCCGCTACTGCCGCGAACCATCGCCCGGGCTGTCTTCGGTCTTGATCCTGCGCTTGTGCAGTTCCATCACCAGTGGCGTCAGCTCGGCGATGCGCGCCTGGATGCGCACCCGCGCGTAGTAGTCCAGATCGTCACGCTTGAGCAATCGCTTGAGCTGCTCCATCGCATCGTATGGACGGCCGGAATAGTAGCTGGCGTCGGCGTAGGCCTCGCCGGCGCGCACACTGTCGCCCGCTTTGTCGCTGGCGCGGGCATAGCTGCTGTAGATCGCGGGCTCGCTGGCGTTGTCCAGCAGCGGGCGCAGCAGGTTGGCGCCAAGCCGGGCCTGCTCCTTGTCGCCGCCGGCGGCCAGTGCATTGGCGTAAGCCACCGCCACTGCGCGATTGCGTGGGGACTGGGCGTTGAGTTCGGCATAAAGTGCCAGTGCTGCTGCACGTTGGCCGGCTTGCAGGCGGGCGTCGGCCAGGGCCAGTTTCAGCACCAGACTTTCCGGGTGGCTTTTCAGCAACGGCTGCAATTGCTCGATGGCCGCCGCGCCGCGCCCGCTGCGGGTCAGTGCCAGGGCGAAACCGTAATGATTTGCCGGGGTGTCGAAGTCGCGCCGTGACTGCAGACTGGAGCCGTAGTAGGTGGCCAGCCGCGTGGCGTCGCCAGCCAGCACGTTGACGCGCTCGCGCATCAGCGCGTAGGTGTCCAGCTCGCCCTGATGACGCGGGGCCAGCAGCCTGGTGGGATCTTTGACGAAGGCGATCGGCGCGGTGCTTTTCTCCCACAGCTGCCGATCCATCTCGGTGGCGCTGACGCGCTGCTTCTGCGCGGCGATCAGCGCAGCAGCGCGCGCCTTGGCGTCGCTGATCCGGCTGGTGGTCACCGGGTGGGTCTGCAACAGCGCGGGCACATCCTCGCCGCCTGCGCCGGCGCTCATCGCATCCTGCATGCGCTGGAAGAAACCGGCCATCGCATTCGGATCGAAGCCGGCCCTGGCCAGGGTCTGGATGCCGACACGGTCGGCTTCGATCTCGTCCTTGCGGGTGAAGTTGATCGACTTCTGCGCGATCAGGCCCTGGCCGCCGGCGAGCACGGCGATCGGCGCGTCGCCGCTGTGGCTGCTGGCGCCGGCGGCGATCGCGCCGAGCAGCACCAGCGCCATCAGCGGGGCGTCCTTCTTCGAATCCTCGAACGCCCGCTGCAGGTGGTTCTGCGTGATGTGGCCGATTTCATGGGCGATCACGCCAGCCAGCTCGCTTTCGTCGCGGGTGATCGTCATCAGCCCCGAGTTCACCGCGATATAGCCGCCCGGTGCGGCAAAGGCGTTGATTTCCGGATCCTTGACGATGAGGAACGAGAAGTGTTCTTTCGGCTTGTCGCTGCTGGCGACCAGCCGGTAGCCAAGGTCGTTGATGTAATCGTCCAGCAGCGGGTCGTCGACCACCATGTCCAGCGCGCGCATCTGGCGCAGCATGGAAGCACCGTAGTCCTGCGCTTCGCCGGGCGAAATCAGCGCATTGGCCGAACTGCCGAGGTCCGGCAGGCGCACATCCTGCTGGGCACTGGCTGCGCTCGCCAGCGCGGCGCAGAGCAGGGAGGTCAGCAGGCGCGGGATGGGGCGTGGTGCCATGATCATAGGTTCGGCGACAATAGCACTGTGACCGTGCTTCGCCGCGTCGGTTCACCGCAGCTGGCTGGCTTGAGCTGGCGGCGCGCGGCCCCATCTGGTGGCGGTCTTTCTTTCAAACTGTGGAGTGTGGTGAATGTCCAAGATCGAGGTCTATTCGACGGCCGTGTGTCCGTACTGCGTGTCGGCCAAGAATCTGCTCAAGTCCAAGGGGCTGCACTGGACCGAGGTGCGCGTGGACACCGATCCGGTGCAGCGCGAGGCCATGCTGGCGCGCAGCGGCGGGCATCGCACGGTGCCGCAGATCTTCATCAACGATCAGTTCGTGGGTGGCTATGACGAACTGGTGGCGGCCGACCGCAGCGGCAAGCTGGCGCAACTGCTGGAGCAAGACGCATGAGCGACAAGCTTGCCGAATTCAGTGCATTCCGCCAGCGCATGAACGAGCGCATCCTGGCCGAGGACAACCAGGTCGTGCGGCGATTCTTCGCCCTGGATACGCAGACCTACAAGGCCGGTGCACTGGACGTGAAGACCAAGGAGATGCTGGGTCTGGTTGCCTCGATGGTGCTGCGCTGCGATGACTGCATCAGCTACCACGTGGCCCAGTGCAAGGAAGCGGGCGTGCAGCGCGACGAATTCTTCGAGGTGTTCAGCGTCGGCCTGGTGGTGGGCGGTTCGATCGTGATTCCGCACCTGCGTCGGGCGGTCGACCTGCTCGATCAGCTCGAATCCGGTGCCGCTGACGAAAGCGCAGCCTGCGCCGATCACGCGTAAACCGCAGATGCGGGTTTTTGCAACGCTGCGTGCGAGTATTTTCAACGTCTTGCGCGGCGTGGCCCTGTTCGCATGAGGCCGCATGGGCGATAATTGAACGGTTTCAGCGCGTGCTTCCCCCTCGGTGCGCGGGCTGCTCGATAGTTCCGTTTCAAGGAGTTTCCCCATGAGCAAGACGATTGCCGTGATCCCGGGCGATGGCATCGGCCCGGAGATCATGACCGCCACGCTGCGCGTGCTCGACGCGCTGGATTGCGGCCTGACCTACGACTTCATCGATGCCGGCATGATCGCGCTGGAAAAGCACGGCGAACTGCTGCCCAAGGCCACGCTGGACAAGATTGCCGAGCACAAGGTGGCGCTGAAGGGCCCGCTGACCACGCCGATCGGCGATGGCTTCACCTCGGTCAACGTGACCTTGCGCCGCCACTTCGACCTGTACGCGAACGTGCGCCCGGCGCTGAGCTTCCCCGGCACCAAGTCGCGCTACGAGAACATCGACATCATCACGGTGCGCGAGAACACTGAAGGGGCGTATCGCTCCGAAGGGCAGACGCTGTCCGCGGACGGCGAAATCGCCGAGTCGGTGGCGCGCAATACGCGCAAGGGCAGCACGCGGATCGTGCGCTACGCGTTCGAGCTGGCGGTGAAGAAAGGCCGCAAGAAAGTCACCGCGGTGCACAAGGCGAACATCCTGAAGACCAGCTCGGGCCTGTTCCTCAACGTGGCGCGCGAGATCGCCAAGGAATACCCGCAGATCGAGTTCAACGAGATGATCGTGGACAACACCTGCATGCAGTTGGTGATGCGTCCGGAACAGTTCGACGTGATCGTCACCACCAACCTGTTCGGCGACATCCTGTCCGACCTGTGCGCGGGTCTGGTCGGCGGTCTCGGCCTGGCGCCGGGCGACAATATCGGCGAGCACGCGGCGATCTTCGAGGCGGTGCACGGTTCGGCGCCGGACATCGCCGGCAAGGGCATCGCCAACCCCTGCGCGCTGCTGCTGGCGGCGGCCGACATGCTCGACTACCTGGACATGGTGGCCAAGGGCGACCAGCTGCGCCAGGCGATCCGCGATACCATGACCAACGACCGCGACAGCGTGACGCCGGATATCGGCGGCAAGGGCAGCACCAGCAGCTTCGCCGATGCATTGGTGAAGCGCATCAAGGGCTGAACATCCGGTCGTGAGGCGAGAAAGAAAGCCGCGGCAGGCAGCCGCGGCTTTCTTGTTGGATCGACCCTGGCCGAGCGGTTAGGCTGCCGGCCAGAATTGTGTGACCGCCGGAACCCAACGATGCCCTTGCATGCCGTCCCCAGCAGTGCCTATGCGCCATGGGAATTCGTCTACATCGCCGCGGCCGTGCAGGCGGCGCTGTTGGCGCTGGCGCTATGGCGGCGAGCGGTCAATCCCGAGGCGAACCGGGTGCTGGCAGTCTGGGTCGCGCTGACCGGCGCGGACTTGCTGGTCAAGGCGGTGTACTGGAATTCGCTGTCGCCGGAATGGTTCAGGGCGTACCGCTTCGTCGCCCTGCTTCCGTTTCTCTATGGCAGCCTGTTCTACCTGTACGTGCGCACGCTGATCCAGGCGCGCGGCTTGCGGCTGCGCGACGGCGTGCACCTGCTCGGTTTCGGCGTGATGCTGGCGCTGAATGCGCATGTGCTGCTGCTGAGCGACCCGCAGATGCAGGCACTGTCTGCGCGCTGGGTGTCCGGCGAAAAGACCATCGGCTCGTGGTTCGACATCGCCCTGTTTCTCTACAGCCTTTCGTACGTGGCGGCAGCCCTGATTCGCGTGCATCACTACCGCACCCGGCTGCGCCAGCAACGCGCGGACGCCGACCGGACCGCGCTGCGCTGGATCGACGTGATGGCGGTTTGCCAGATCATCATCTGGATCATCGCCACCACCCAGTGGGTGGCGACCGTACCGGGGATCGACTACCGCCTGCTGTTCGGCGCGATTGCCGCATGGGTTTGCGTGATGGGCTGGCTCAGCCTGAACCAGTCGCCGGTGACCAGCGAACCGGTGGCGATGGCGAGGGAGGATGCGATGCCCGGCGAGGGAGATGCCGACGATGCGCGCTTTCCCGCCGTGGAAGCGCGCCTGTCGCAACTGATGGAGGGCGACGATGCGCTTTATCGCGAGCCGGCGCTCACCATCGGGCAGGTGGCGAAACGCAGCGGCTACCCCGAATACCTGGTGTCGGCGGTGATCAACCGGCGCTTCGGCGGCACGTTCTGGGATTACATCAACCGCCTGCGGGTCGAGGCGGTGCGCACGCGTCTGGCCGATCGCGGCGACGCACGCACCATCCTCGACATCGCCTACGACTGCGGCTTCACCTCGAAGTCCACCTTCAACGCCGCGTTCAAGCGCCAGGTGGGCGAGACGCCTAGCAGTTACCGCAAGACGGCGGGAGCGGCGGGACATGATGCCGCAACTTGACGATGCAAGGCGGTGATGATCGCGGCAACCGTGTCGCCGATACCGGTGCCATAGTTGATCGAGATGCCCATGCGGACCACCACCAGGCGCTCCGACGGCACGATCACCACGTACTGGCCCAGCGCGCCGCGGGCGTAATACATGTCCTTGGGCAGCTGCGGCATGCCCCAGGAGGCGTGCCACACCGGGACTTCGCCATCCACCAGGTTGGTCCAGAAGCCGGCACCGTAGCCGGTCTTCAGCGTCTGCGAATGGCTGTAGGCGACCCAGCCCTCGGGCAGGATGCGCTTGCCGTCGATCACCCCGTCGTCGAGATAGAGCTGACCGAAGCGGGCGAAGTCGCGGGCCGACGCATATACATTGCTCGATCCTATCGGGGTGCCGGTGGCATCGGTTTCGATCAGCGCGTTGCGCATGCCCAGCGGTGCGAACAGCTCGCGCCTGGCGAAGTACTCGGTGTCGACTGCACTTCCGCCGGCCGCGTGGCGGATCGCCCGCGACAGCAGAACATAACTCAGGTTGCTGTAACCCCAGGCCGTGCCGGGGGCGTGGGTGAGTGGCATCTGCGTCGCGTAACCGGCCATGTCGCGCTCCAGGAACAGCATGCGCGTCATCGGGCTGATCGCACCATCGGTTTCATCGAACGGCAGGCCGCTGTCCATCCGCAGCAACTGGTCGACGGTAACGGTGTGGTGCAGGTCCGCCGGTGAACGCCAGGCGGTGATCGGCGCCGGTTGGTCCAACTGCAGCTTGCCTTGGCGAACCAGAATGCCGATCAGGGCGTTGATGATCGACTTCGTCAGCGAATGGCCCCAGATCGGCGTTTCCGGCCCGTAGCCCGGGGCATAGCGCTCGGCGATCAACTTGCCGTCGTGCAGCACCACCACCGCCTTGGTCAACCTGGGGTGGGTGGGGTCGGGTTCGGCGAAGGCGCGGTCGAGTGCATCGCGGATGGCCGGATCGGTCGCTTCGATGGTGGTTGCCGGCCAGCTGTTGGCGATCGGTGCCGGCTGGAAGCCGGCTGCCTCCGGCACCGGGCCGTTGCCATGCATCAGCAGACAGCCGAGCCCGTCGCGGTAGACCGCCCGCGCCGTGAAGTCGCCAAACACCGAGGTGCGCACTTCACGCCTCGAACGATCCACCTCGTAGTGAACCGCCCAGCCGATGCTTCGCATCAGCGGCAGCTGTTCCTGCCGGAACATTCGTTCCGGATTGACCCGCGAAACGAAGGCTGCCGCGCAGAGCGAGTGGCTGACCGAGCCCGTGGCGGTCCGGAACAGATCCTTGCCGAGGGTGCCGATCCAGATGGCGGCGGCGAGCAGGAGAATGAGCAGGGCGACGAGGGTGATCTTGAACAAGCGCAATGCCATGAGCTCCACCAGTTTCGACTGTCAGGGCGGCCAATTTGCATGGTGAAGGCCTCGCCGATCGTCCGATCCGGCGGAATCGTACGGTGGGCAGCGCCGCACGAGTACGACCCGCCCGGTCCGCACGTTGACGGTCTCAGTCGCGCGAGGTGCAGCTGGCATTGGTGACCCTCGTGCGAGAAAGCCGCAGTGATCAGCTGCGGCTTTCTGTTGGAGCGGAACTTCAGTGCGACGCGGGCTTGTAGCTGCCGGGCACGCTCTGGAACGGGATCGCGATACGGTTCCAGGCATTGATCAGGATCACCGCCATGTTGAGGTCGCCCAGTTCCTTCTCGCTGAATTGGGCGCGCGCTTGTGCGTAGACCTCGTCGGCCACGCCGTGGATCGGGTCCAGCCGGGTGACGGCCTCGCACCAGGCCAGCGCGGCGCGTTCGCGATCGCTGTAGAACGGCGCCTCGCGCCAAGCCGGCAACACGTACAGGCGCTGCTCGGTTTCGCCTGCGGCGCGGGCGTCCTTGCTGTGCATGTCCATGCAGTAGGCGCAGCCATTGAGCTGGGAAGCGCGCATCAGCACCAGCTCGATCAGGGCCGGTTCGAGCGTGCTGGAATGCACATATTTGTGCAGCGCGAAAAGGGGTTTGATGGCTTCGGAAGCCGGGGCCGATGATTGACGGGATGACATGGGAATCTCCTTGCATGGCTGCGGCCGGATTGGCCGTTCAATGCAAGGACGCAGAGCCTGCCGATTTCGTGACAGCCGCCAGCCGGGCCAGCTTCTCCGGGTGGCGCAGGGCGTGGATCGCACTGATGCCGGCACCGTCCTCGTCGATCCAGCTGGCCGAGATCAGGGTATCGCCCTGCCAGCTGAGCAGGGCCGGAGCGCCATTGAGCGAATGGATTTCGTGGCGTATCTCGCGCCCTTGCTGATGCAGGGCGATCTGCAGGTACAGTCGGGCAAGTCGTTCTGCTCCGTGCAGCGGATGCAGGGTGGCGGTGACCAGGCCGCCGCCGTCGGAGATGTGTACGGCGTCCTCGGCGAACAGCGCACGCAAGGTGTCCATGTCCGGTTGGCGCAAGGCGTCGGCGAAACGCTCCAGCAGGCGGTATTGCCGGCCGGCGTCGGGCGCGCGTTGGCGTGGCCGCTCCTCGCGCAGGCGCTGCTTGGCCCGGTGCACGCGCTGGCGACAGGCGTCCTCGCCGATCCCGAGCATGGCCGCCGTCTCGGCGTGGCTGTAGTCGAACACTTCGCGCAACAGGAAGGCCGCACGCTCCTCGGCACTGAGCCGTTCCAGCAGCAACAGGAAGCTGAGGGTCAGGCTTTCGGCGCGTTCCAGTTGCGCTTCGGGCTGCTCGGCTTCAGCCAGCAGCGGCTCGGGCAGCCACGGCCCCGGATACTGCGCGCGCTCGGTCCTGGCACGGCGCAGGCGGTCCAGCGCCAACCGGGTGGTGACGGTCACCAACCAGGCTTCGGGGTCATCCAGTGCGACGGTGTCCTGCGCATGCCAGCGCAGCCAGGCATCATGCAATATGTCCTCGGCATCCACGGGCGTGCCGAGCATGCGGTAGGCCAGCCCGAACAATCGCGAGCGATGCTGCTGGAACAGGGCGGTTTGCGGATCCATGCTGTTCTCCGTGGGAGCGTCCGGATCAAGGACGCGCGGCGCTCACCGGATGTGACAAGTCAGCGAAACAGCGGCCATGGCGCCAGGAAGATCAGCCACATCAGCAGCACGATGCCGGCGTACTTGACCGCCTTGTACAGCTTCCGGTGGCGGCGCTTGAACTCCGCCTTCCAGCGATGCGTGGCGCCCTTGCGCTGGCTCATTGCATACAGACGATTCACGAAGCCGGTTTTCTCCGCGCCGCCATCGTCGTTCGGCGAGGCGGTGATCCGGCCCATGAACGCGCCGACGCGATGGTTGATCGCACTCATCCAGCGCGTGCGCAGCGGCCGCTCGACGTCGGCGAACAGGATCACCCGGGTCTGGTCGGTCTTGTTTTCCACCCAGTGCACGAAGGTCTCGTCGAACACCACGTCCTTGCCGTCGCCCCAGGCATGTTCCTCGCCGTCGACGAAGATGCGGCAGTCGCGCGAGTTCGGCGTGATCAGGCCCAGGTGGTAGCGCAGCGAGCCGGCGAACGGGTCGCGGTGGGGATTGAGCTTGCTGTTCGGCGCCAGCGTGGCGAACATCGCCGCCTTGATGCCGGGAATCGCATTGAGCAGCTCGACGGTCTTCGGGCACAGCGCCTCGGCCGAGGCCAGCGGTTCGCCGTACCACTTCAGATAGAAACGCTTCCAGCCCTGCTTGAAGAAGCTGTTGAAACTGGCATCGTCATGCCTCGCCGCGGCACGGATGTAACCCTCGTCGAACAGGTGCATCGCCTCGTCGCGAATGGTCTGCCAGTTCGCCTGCAGCAGATCCAGCTGCGGGAAGCCGCGACGGTCCAGGATGGGTCGCGCCGGTACCGCCGAGAAGGCATACATCAGCAGGTTGTACGGCGCGAAGATCGCCGAGTGGTCGACCAGCTGGCGGTCGAAGCGCAGCCGCACGCGGCCGCGCAGGTGCACCAGCAGCACGCACAGCGCGAAGAAAACGAACACGGCGAGAAGTATGAGGCGTGGGGTGAGGATCATGTCGATCGGCACAACCATGGCAAAGCGGGGACTGCCGCCATTCTACGCGCTTGCCGCGGAGCTGCCCGGTCCGGTGGCGTGGCGCCCGGGCCGGCCCGCAAGGCCCTCCATCCATCGGGAGAGCCTTGCGGGTGGCTGTTTCTCAGAGCGACTCGGCGGCGAAGTCGGCCAGCCGCGACCGTTCGCCGCGGCGCAGGGTGATGTGTGCCGAGTGGTCCCAGTCCTTGAAGCGGTCCACCGCATAGGTGAGGCCGGAGGTGGTTTCGGTGAGGTAGGGCGTGTCGATTTGCTCGACGTTGCCAAGACACACGATCTTGGTACCGGGGCCGGCGCGGGTGATCAGGGTCTTCATCTGTTTCGGGGTGAGGTTCTGCGCCTCGTCGATGATCAGGTAGCGGCTCAGGAAAGTGCGGCCGCGCATGAAGTTCAGCGAGCGGATCTTGATCCGCGAGGCGAGCAGGTCATTGGTGGCCTGCCGCCCCCAGCTGCCGCCGTCCTCGGGGTTGGTCAGCACTTCGAGGTTGTCGGTGAGCGCGCCCATCCACGGCGTCATCTTTTCCTCTTCGGTGCCGGGCAGGAAGCCGATGTCCTCGCCCACCGAGACGGTGGCGCGGGTCATGATGATCTCGCGGTAGCGCTGCTGGTCCATCACCTGGGCCAGGCCGGCGGCCAGCGCCAGCAGGGTCTTGCCGGTGCCGGCATTGCCGAGCAGGGTGACGAAGTCGATATCCGGATCCATCAGCGCATTGAGTGCGAAGTTCTGCTCGCGGTTGCGCGCGCCAATGCCCCAGACGTGGTGGTTCGCATGCGAGTGGTCGTCCAGCAGGACCAGGGTGGCGCTGGCGTCGTCCAGATGCAGCACGCGCAGTTCGACCGCATTTTCGCCGGGGAGATACAGGCACTGGTTGGGGTGCCAGTCGTCTTCCTCGCGTCGGTTCACTTCATAGAAGGTGCGGCCGCGCTCGGTCCACGAGCGCACCTCCGGGTGCAGGTTCCAGAAGTCTTCGGTCAGTTCGGCCGAGCCGGTGTACAGCAGCGAGAAATCGTCCAACGCGCGGTCGTTCTCGTAGTCCTCGGCGACGACGCCGTTGATGCTGGCCTTGATCCGGAGGTTGATGTCCTTGGTGACCAGGATGACGTCCCGATCGGGATTCTGGTCGCGCAGTTCGAGCACCGCCGCCAGGATCTGGTTGTCCGCCTTGGCGTGCCCGTTGCTGCTGGTGCGATGCTGGAAGTACAGGCGCCCGACGGAGCCGCCGCGCTTGAGCTTGATGCCCTGCGGATTGCTCAGCTCCAGGCCGTCGCCCAGGTCATGCTGCTTGCCCAGTTCGATCAGTTCGTTGAGGAACCGGCTGACCTGACGTCCGTTGCGTGAGACCTCCGAGGAGCCCTTCTTTTTTTCGTCCAGTTCCTCCAGCACGGTCATCGGGATGAAGACATCGTGTTCCTCGAAGCGGAACAGCGAAGTGGGGTCATGCAGCAGGACGTTGGTGTCGAGAGCGTAAATGCGCTTGCTTCCGGTCATGCGGAAGTGTCCTCACTGGTGGGTTGAAGGAACTTGCTGACGAGGGCGTTCAAGGTCAGGCGGCGGGAATGGCGTCGAGCACGGCCTGCGCGTGGCCGGGGACTTTCACGCCGCGCCACTCGGCCGCCAGCTTGCCTTCGGGGTCGATCAGGAAGGTACTGCGGACGATCCCCATGAAGCGCTTGCCGTAGAGCACCTTCTCGTGAATCACGTCGAAGGCACGGCACCAGGTTTCATCCGGATCGGAGACCAAGGGGAACGGCAAGTCCTGTTTGGCGGCGAAATTGGCGTGCGATTTTTGCGAATCGCGCGAGACACCGACAACCTGTGCGTTGCGCTGGCGGAAAGCCGGGTACAGATCCCGGAAATCCTTCGCCTCGTTGGTGCAGCCGGGGGTCGAGTCCTTCGGATAGAAATACACCGCTACCCAGTGTCCCTTGAGGCTGGCCAGTTTCAGTTCGCTGCCATTGCCGGTGACGCCTTTCAGCGCCGGCAGTTTCTTTCCGATATCGGGCATGACGGATCCTGCGCGGCGATGCGACGCCGCGACATGTGGGAGAAGGAAGGGATGGAGTTTCGGAAGCCGTTGCCGGGTCCGCGGCGGGAACCATCCGGCGCGCCGGGAATGATCGTGGTGAATCGACACGCTGGCTGCAATGCAACGGTCCTCCGGGCAAGCTCACGGCCACAGACTAGCGCGGGTGGCTTGGCGCAGGACAGTCCTTGTCAGGACGACGCGATCGCGCGATGCTCGGCGGATGTCGCGGCGTCAGAATTTGACCGGATCCATGATCGCGTCGAGGTTCATTCCGTCGCACAACTCAAGGAAGTCATCGCGCAATGCGGCGATGTGGATCTCCGCCGGAATGCCGATGGTGAACTGGGCCTGGAACATCTCCGCGCCGGTCTGCATGGCCTGGTAGCGGGTGGAGTTGAGCTGTTCCACGCTGATCCCGTGCTGGCTGAAGAAGTCCACGATTCGCGCCACGATGCCCGCGCGGTCGGCCGCCACCACCTCGACCAGATACGGCAGCAGGTGCGAGCTGTTCTCGCGCGGGCCGGTGCGGTAGTACACCAGCCGGATGCTCGCGTCGCGGGTCAGCTTGGCCAGCGCCGTTTCCAGCTTGGCCAGGGCATCCCACGCGCCGCTGGCCAGCAGCATCAACGAGGTTTCCGTGCCGATGGTGGCCACACGCGATTCGGACAGGTTGCAGCCGGCATCGGCGATCCGCCTGGCCAGCGCCAGCAGCGGCGACTGGGTGGCGGTGGTGAGCGCGTGGATCAGCAACTGATTGTCGTTGCCCGAGCGTGCGGAGCCGGAAGATGATTTCAAGGAGGCCTGCCTGCGGAACGTCGAGCGCGTGATGCGGAACGGTGAGACTACTCCGGTCGAGCTTACTTGCCCGGCTCGCGAGGCGGCAAGTAACATGCAGGGCTTGCCTTGCAGTGGAATCGAGTCTTGAACATTCGCGGAAGCATCTGCGCGCTGGCCACCCCGTTCGCGGCTGACGGGGCGCTCGATCTGGCGGCGTTCGGTCGATTGCTCGACTACCAGATCGCCGGCGGTACCCAGGCACTGGTGGTCGCCGGTTCCACCGGCGAAGCCCACATGCTGGAACACGACGAGTTCGATCGCCTGCTGGCGTTCGCGCTTGAGCGGGTGCATGGCCGGGTGCCGGTGATCGCGGGTACCGGCGAGGCTGGCACCGCCAAGACGGTGGCGCTGACCCGGCGCGCGCGCGCGCTTGGCGCCGACGCCGCGCTGGTGGTGGCGCCGTATTACGTAAGGCCGACCCAGGAAGGCCTGCGTCGTCACTTCCTGGAAGTGGCCGAGCACGGCGAGCTGCCCGTGCTGCTCTACAACGTGCCGGTCCGCACCGGTTGCGACATCCTGCCGGAGACGGTGGCGACCCTGCGCGAGCATCCGGCGATCGTGGGCATCAAGGAAGCGCGCGCTGATCGCGAGCGGATTTCGGCGCTGGCGGAACTTGTGCGCCCGGATTTCGTCTATCTGTCCGGTGATGACGGTACGGCCGGGCAGGCCATGCTTGCAGGAGCTGCCGGAACCATCTCGGTGGTGGCCAATCTGGTGCCACGGGCGTTTCGCGACTTGTGCGACGCGGCCACGAGCGGGGATCAGGCGGCTACGGCGCGCTGTCATGCCGCGCTGGGCCCGCTGATCGAGGCGCTCAATTGCGCGCCGAACCCGATCGCGGTGAAGGCGGGTTTGCCCGTGCTGAGGCTTGGACTGGCCCTGCCGAGGTTGCCGCTGGTGGAACTGAACGACGGTCCGGATCGCGCCCGATTGCACCAAGCGCTGTCCAGTCTGGCATCCTTGGCGACTGCGGCCGGTTGACGGTTGCCTGACTTACTCACGGAATCCGATTACATGAAGAAAACTTCGCTCCTCGTGGCCTTGCCGGCCGTGGTTCTCAGTGGCCTGCTGCTCTCCGGCTGCGGCGCGTTCCGTTCGCACAAGGCCTGGGACACCGCGCTGCAGGAAGCCCCGCTGGAGATTCCGCCCACGCTCGACCGGCCCTCGACCACCGAAGCGCTGGTGATTCCGCCGCCGGGTGCCAACCAGCCGACCGCCAGTGGCGCAACGGCTCGGGTCGGTTCGGCGAATGGCCAGATCAGCGACGGCTTCGTGGTCGCCGACAATGCCGACAATGTCTATCGGCGTGTGGGACAGGCGCTGGAAGGCGGCAATCTGGGTGAGCTGGTTGCCCATGACGATGCGGCGCACAGCTATACGCTGAACGTTTCGGACGCCGTCGCGCAGCAGAAAAAGAAGGGTTTCTTCGGTCGCATGTTCGGCCGCGACAAGAGTGGCTCGGTGCGGGCGCCCGGCGCCGGTGCGCACCAGGTGCAGGTGAGCATCAACACCAGCGGGGCCACTGGCAGTGAAGTGCGTGCCACCGGAAACCCGGCCGCGGTGGGCAAGGTGGTGGATACTCTGAAGTCTCGCTTGGGCGGCTGAGTCTGCAGCCCGGCCTGCGACAGCAAAACGCCGCCTGAAAGGCGGCGTTTTCGCGTCGGGCATCAGCGTGGCGAGAGATCAGCGCTGCAGCAGTTCCAGCTTGCCAGGCTTGTCTTCCCAGTCCTTCGCGTCGGCCGGTGCATCCTTGCGCTCGGTGATCACCGGCCAGCCCTTGGCCAGTTCGGCATTCAGTGCCACCAGCGCTTCCTGGCCGGCCGGCACGTCGTCTTCGGGATAGATCGCGTTGATCGGACATTCCGGTTCGCACAAGGTGCAGTCGATGCACTCGTCCGGATCGATTACCAGGAAATTGGGGCCTTCGTGGAAGGCGTCGACCGGGCAGACCTCGACGCAATCGGTGTACTTGCACTTGATGCAGTTGTCGATGACGACGAAGGTCATGGGCGGCTTTGGCCTGCTTGTGAGAGGTGTGCCGGGCGGCCCGGTAAATCAGCGCGTCGGCTCTTGTGAAGAGTGCGGCCGTGGATGGCCGCTCCCGATCCAGCCAATGGTGCCGAGCTGCGCGTTGGCGCTGGCCGGCCCGATTGGAGCAATCACGGAAGATTGCACAAAAAAATGGTGCTCCCTACGAGACTCGAACTCGTGTTCCCGCCTTGAGAGGGCAGTGTCCTGGGCCACTAGACGAAGGGAGCGTTATACAGCGAGGCGCGCTAGTATAGCGGAATTGTTCCGCCCGGCAATGCTTGCCGTGCATCGGCCTGATACTGCCCGAAACGGGGTCCGTCGGTGCACATGCCCTGCGCCACGCGGGACGGTCCGCGGCGCGTCGCGTCGCGATATATTGCAACCGACGGGCAGCTTCGCCCCGCAAAGGATTCCGACCGCTTGAATCTCCAATCAAGGACCGACGCCACGCCGACGCTGCGGATCATTCCGCGCGACCAGCACATCATTTCGCGCAAGAACATCAGCAAGGCGGCCTTGCGCGTGCTGTATCGCCTGAACGAGGCCGGGCATACCGCCTACCTGGTCGGCGGCGCGGTACGCGACCTGCTGCTGGGGCTGCAGCCGAAGGATTTCGACGTGGCTACCGATGCCACGCCCGACGAAGTGAAGAGGCTGTTTCGCAACTGCCGCCTGATTGGTCGCCGCTTCCGCCTGGCGCACGTGGTTTTCGGTCCGGAGATCATCGAGGTCGCCACGTTCCGCGGCACCGGTGAGGAAGGTGGCGAGGGCGATCGTCATATCGTCGATGGCCGCATCGTGCGCGACAACATCTGGGGCACGATCGAGGAAGACGCGATCCGTCGCGACTTTCGCGTCAACGCGATGTACTACGACATCAGCGATTTCTCGGTGCGCGATTACGTCGGCGGCATGCAGGACCTGGACGACCGGATGTTGCGCCTGATCGGCGACCCGGACATCCGTTACCACGAAGATCCGGTGCGCATGCTGCGCGCAGCGCGCTTGGCGGCAAAACTGGACATGCAGATCGACGCCGCCGCCATGGCACCGTTCGAGACGCTGGGGCCGCTGCTGGCAGATGCCGCGCCGGCGCGCCTGTTCGACGAGTCGCTGAAGATGTTCCTGTCCGGCAACGGCCTGAAGAGCTTCCGCATGCTGGAACATAGCGGTCTGCTCAAGTTCCTTTTCCCGGCCACCGCCCGCGCGCTTCGTCGCGGCGATGAGGCGTTGCGCGCCCTGGTCGAGAATGGCCTGGCCAATACCGATGCGCGCATCGATGAGGGCAAGTCGGTGACCCCGGCGTTCCTGTTCGCGGTGCTGCTGTGGGGCGAAGTGCGCGATGTGGCGCAGCAGATGATCGGCCGCGGCGTCGAGGGCAACGAGGCGTGGGCGCAGGCCGCCGCGCGGGTGGTGGGCGAACAGTGCCAGCGGGTGGCGATCCCGCGCCGGTTCACCTTCACCATGGAAGAGATCTGGTCGCTGCAGCCGCGTTTCGAGCAGATCCAGCGCAAGCGCGTATTCCGCCTGATGGCCCATCCGCGCTTCCGTGCCGCGTTCGACTTCCTGCTGCTGCGGGCGGATGAATCGCCGGCCATGCGCGAGCTGGGCAAATGGTGGGCGCATGCCCAGCAATTGCCGCAGGATGTGCTGGCGGCGGCGTTGCCGGCCGGTGGCGGTGGCAACGATTACATTCCGGCGCCGGTCGCTGCCAAGCCGCCGCGCCCGCGCCGGCGTCGGCGCAAACCGGGCAACAAGTCGGGCTCTGCATGACCCTGGCTTATGTGGCGCTGGGCAGCAATCTCGGCGATCCGCGGCAGCAGGTGCTTGACGCGATGGAGGCGCTGGCGCAATTGCCGGCGACGCGCCTCGTGCAGCGTTCGCACTTGTACCGCACGCCACCATGGGGCGTGCTGGAGCAACCACCCTTCATCAATGCCGTGGTGGAACTCGACACCGAGCTTTCGCCGCGGCTCCTGCTTGACGCCCTGCTGGCGATCGAGCTGCGCGCGGGCCGGGTGCGCGCCGAACGCAACGGGCCGCGCACACTGGATCTGGACCTGCTACACGTCGATGGCGTGGTGCTGGACGACCCGCAGCTGAGCCTGCCGCATCCACGCCTGGCCGAGCGCGCTTTCGTGCTGTTGCCCTTGTGCGACATTGCGCCCACGCTGCGCCCGTCCGGACAGGATACCGTGGCCGGGCAGCTCGCCCGGCTTGACGCCTCAGGTTGTGAACGTGTGGCTTGAGCCATCAACGTGCCAGCCCGGATAATCGACAGCCAAGCATCTTTCAGGAATTGCCGTGTACGTGCAGAACGCCAGTGTCCCCGACCGCAAGCCGGTGACCGTGCCAGGCCTGCTTGCGATGAAGGCAGAAGGTCGGCGCATCGTGATGCTCACCGCCTACGACGCGAGCTTCGCCTGGCAACTGGAATCCGCGGGCGTGGACGTTGCGCTGGTCGGCGATTCGCTGGGCATGGTGGTGCAGGGGCATCGCAGTACCTTGCCGGTGACGCTTGAGCACATGATCTATCACACCGCCGCGGTGGCGCGCGGGTTGTCGGCCACAATGCTGGTGGCCGACCTTCCGTTCATGGCCGATCGCGACGTCTCCCACGTGCTCGACGCCGGCGCTCGGCTGGTCGGCGAAGCGGGCGCGGCGATGGTCAAGATCGAAGGCGCGGCGCCGCACGTGCTGGACGCCATCGCCGCGCTCAGTGCGCGCGCGATTCCGGTCTGTGCGCACCTGGGGCTCACCCCGCAGTCGGTGCACAAGTTCGGTGGCTTCCGCATCCAGGGCCGCGAGCAGGCGGCCGCCGATCGCGTGCTGGACGAGGCGCTGGCGGTGCAGGAGGCCGGTGCGAACCTTCTGGTGATGGAAGGCGTGCCGGTGGAGCTGGGTCGGCGGGTGACCGCGGCGGTATCCATTCCGGTGGTCGGCATCGGTGCCGGGCCGCATTGCGATGGCCAGGTGCTGGTGATCCACGACATGCTCGGCATCACGCCGGGCAAGCGGCCGAAGTTCAGCAAGGATTTCCTGGCCGGGCGCGACTCGGTGGCAGCGGCCATCGCCGCCTATGCCGCGGATGTGCGCAGCGGCGTGTTTCCGGCGCCCGAGCATTGTTTCAACTGATCCCGTTTCCCTTGAGCTGGCGAGTCGAACTCTGATGCAGACCGTACAAGACATCCCGGCACTGCGCGCCGCGATCCGCGGCTGGCGCACGCAGGGCCAGACGGTGGGTTTCGTGCCGACCATGGGCAACCTGCATGCAGGTCACCAGTCGCTGATCAAGCTGGCGCGCGCCCGCACCGAGCGGGTCATCGCCAGCGTGTTCGTCAACCCGACCCAGTTCGGTCCGAACGAGGACTACGACCGCTATCCGCGCACCCTGGTGCAGGACCAGGCCGCGCTGGCCGAGCATGATTGCGACCTGCTGTTCGCGCCGGAAGTGGCCACGATCTATCCGTTCGGCCCGGAGCAGAGTGTCAGCATACGGGTGCCGCGGATCACCGAGATGCTGGAGGGCGCCCATCGCCCGGGCCACTTCGACGGCATGGCGACCGTGGTGTGCAAACTGTTCAACCTGGTACAGCCGGATGTGGCGGTGTTCGGCCAGAAGGATTTCCAGCAGCTGAAGGTCGTCGAGCGGATGGTCCGCGACCTGGGCCTGCCGGTGAAGGTGATGGCGGCCCCGATCCTGCGTGCCGAGGATGGCCTGGCGCTCAGTTCGCGCAACCAGTACCTGAACGCCGAAGAACGCGTGCGCGCTCCGTTGATTCACGACACCTTGCGGAAAATGCGCGGGCTGCTGGCCCAGGGGCACCCGTGGCAGGCTATCGAGCAGACCGCGGCGGCGCGCTTGCAGCGTGCGGGTTTCGTTCCCGACTACGTGGCGATCCGTCGCGCCGAAGACCTGACCAAGCCGGCCAACGGCGAAACCGATGGACTGATTGCCTTGGTGGCTGCGCGACTGGGCAAGACCCGGCTGATCGACAACTTGCTGTTCGACTGAGGCGCCCGCATCTACGGGATTCCGGAGCTGATGTTGCGATGCAGCGTCAGCAGTTCGATAATGCCCGACTTTGCAGGCCGATCCTGCTGGAACAAAGATTCCCATGCACCTGAACATGCTCAAGGCCAAGATCCACCGTGCCACGGTGACCCACGCCGAGTTGCACTATGAAGGCTCGATCGCGATCGACGGGCTCCTGCTGGATGCCTCCGGCATCCGCGAGTACGAACAGATCCATGCCTGGAACGTGAACAGCGGCCAGCGCTTCGTGACCTATGCGCTGCGTGCCGAGGAAGGTTCCGGGATCATCTCGGTCAATGGCAGTGCCGCGCGCAGTGCCCAGGCCGGCGACATCATCATCATCGCCGCGTTCGTGCAGCTGAGCGAGGCGGAGCTGAAGGACTACCAGCCGACCTGCGTCTACGTCGCCGCCGGCCCGGGCAATCGCATCAGCCACACCAATCACTCGATCCCCAAGCAGATGGCCGACGCCTGAGCGTCAGCGGCGCTGCTTCGCCAGCGCCCATGCCACGTGTTCGCGCACCACTGCCGACGGATGGTCGGCGCGGGCGTTCAGTGATTCGATGGCCACCGCGGAGGGCGGCGCATTGCCCAGCGCCACCGCGATATTGCGCAGCCAGCCTTCGTAGCCGGTGCGCCGGATCGCCATGCCTTCGGTGCGTTTGAGAAATTCGTCTTCGCTCCATGCGAACAGTTCGACCAGTTTGGCGCCGTCCAGGCTGTGTCGCGGCGCGAAGTCCGCTTCCGTGGTGGTCTGCGCGAACTTGTTCCAGGGGCACACCAACTGGCAGTCGTCGCAGCCGAAGATGCGGTTGCCCATCGGTGCGCGCAGCTCTTCGGGAATGCTGCCTTTCAGCTCGATCGTCAGGTAGGAAATGCAGCGCCTGGCGTCCAGCCGGTACGGACCGAGGATCGCCTGGGTCGGGCACACCTCGATGCAACGCGCACACGTGCCGCAGTGCGCGCTGGCGGGTTGGTCCAGCGGCAAGGGCAGGTCGGTGTACAGCTCGCCGAGGAAGAAGTACGACCCGGCGCTGCGGTTGATCAGCACGGTATGCTTGCCGATCCAGCCCAGTCCCGCATTGCGCGCCAACGCTTTTTCCAGCACCGGTGCGGAATCCACGTAGGCGCGGTAACCGAAGTCGCCGACCGCGCCGTGGATGCGCTCGGCCAGCTTCTGCAGGCGGCTGCGCATCAGCTTGTGGTAATCGCGCCCCAGCGCGTAGCGCGACACATAGCCGGCCTCGGCGTCATTCAGCACCGCCCAGGCGTTGGCCGTGCCGGGGGGTATGTAATCCATGCGTACCGAGATGACCCGCTGGGTGCCCGGTTCCAGTTCGGCCGGCCGCGTGCGCTTGGTGCCATGGCGCGCCATGTATTCCATGTCGCCGTGGTGGCCGTGATCCAGCCAGCTCAGCAGATGCGGCTCGTCGTTGCCCAGTTCGGTGCCACTGATGCCGGTGTCGGCGAAGCCCAGTTCGTGCGCCCAGCGTTTGATGTCGCGGGCGAGGGCGGCGTAGTCGGGCGCAGTGGCAATGTCGGTGCTGGACATCTGCCTATTGTAGATGCCGCCCATGCCTATAATTCGCGCATGTCCGCCCATCCTTACAGCCGCAATCTGCATACCGTCGAACAGCTGCGCGCGATCGAGCGCACGGCGTTGTCGACGCTGGGCATTTCCGGGCCGGAGCTGATGCGTCGCGCTGCCAGCGCGGCACTCTGCAGCCTTCGGCGCCATTGGCCGCAAGTGCAGCGCGTATGCATTCATTGCGGCCCCGGCAACAACGGCGGCGACGGCTTCCTGCTCGGCGTGCTGGCGCGCGAGGCCGGTTTGCAGGTGGAGCTGGTGGCGCTGACCGCCACTTCGCATGGCGACGCCACCACCGCACGTGCGGCGTGGGAGTGCGCGGGCGGTCAGGTGCTGCAGTGGGATGCGCAAGCGACCTTGCCCGAGGCGGAGCTGCACGTGGACGCGCTCTACGGCATCGGCCTCAATCGTGCACCCGATGCGATCTCGGCGCGCTTGATCGAGGCGATCAACTGCAGCGGTTGCCCGGTCTTGGCACTGGATGTCCCCAGCGGCCTGGATACCGACACGGGAAGCTGCGCCGGTGCGGCGATCCGCGCCGATGTCACGATCACCTTCATCGCCGGCAAGCGCGGCCTGCATAGCGGACGTGCCGTCGACCAGGTCGGCATGCTCGAGCTGGCCACCTTGGGCGTGCCTGACAGCGTCTACGCCGCTGCAGCGCCAGACGCGCGGTTGCTGCTGGCCGAATCGCTGCCGCCCCGGCACCGCTACGCCAACAAGGGCAACTACGGCCACGTGCTGGTGATCGGCGGCGACCACGGCATGGCCGGAGCGGTACATCTGGCCGGCGAATCGGCGCTGCGCGCCGGTGCCGGCCTGGTCAGCGTGGCCACCCGCGCGGCCCATGTATTTGCGTTGAATGCGGCACGGCCGGAATTGATGGCGCACGGTGTCGACGGACCCCAGGCGCTGGACGCACAGCTTGAACATGCCAGCGTGCTGGCGCTCGGCCCGGGGCTGGGACAAGCCGCCTGGGGACACGCCTTGTGGCTGACCGCGCTGGATGCGAACAAGCCGCTGGTGCTCGATGCCGACGGCCTGAACCTGCTGGCGCGCGAACCGCGCCGGTTCAGTGCGCCGACCGTGCTGACGCCGCACCCGGGCGAGGCGGGGCGGTTGCTCGGCATAGCGACCGCGACGGTCGAGCAGGACCGTTTCGCGGCGGTACGCGAACTGGCGCGTCGTCATCACGCGGTCGTGGTCTTGAAGGGTGCTGGCAGCCTGATCGCCGATCCGGATGGACGTCTGGACGTCTGTCCGTGGGGCAACCCGGGCATGGCCAGCGGCGGCATGGGCGACTTGCTCACCGGCATCGTGGCGGCACTCCTGGCACAAGGTTGCTGTGCGTGGCAGGCCGCGCGCATCGGCGTGGGCCTGCATGCGCGGGCCGGTGATCGCGCAGCGCGGCAGGGCGAGCGTGGTTTGCTGGCCAGTGATCTGCTGGCTCCGCTGCGGGCGATCGGCAATGGCATGACGGACTACGAACGTGAGCATGATTGAGCAGGCGGAATGGGCAGTGGACTGGGCGCTTCCCGACGAGGCCGCCACCGCTGCGCTGGGCGCCAGGGTGGCGAGCGCTCTGGATGATGGTCTGGTCATCTACCTGCACGGCCCGCTCGGCGCTGGCAAGACCAGCTTTGCCCGCGCGCTGCTGACCACTCTTGGCGTGGGCGAGCGGGTCAAGAGCCCCACCTACAGCCTGGTCGAGGGCTATGCGGCGGGGGATCGTCCGGCCTGGCACCTGGACCTGTACCGGATCGCCGACCCGGGCGAACTGGAGTGGTTGGGTCTGGACGCGCTGGCCGACCCGGCTGCCGTGGTGCTGGTCGAATGGCCCGAGCGCGGCGTCGGCGCGCTGCCGCACGCGGACGTCGAATTGAGCCTGGATTACGCCGGGTCGGGGCGCCAGGCAGCCCTGAGCGCGCGCAGCGCACGGGGCGAGCGACTGCTGCGCAGAATCGCCAAGTAACTATTTCTGCTGGGGAAACTGTCTGGGTCAGCCGGTCAGGCAAGGACTCGTGCGGAAAGCGCAGGTTGCGCCCGATAACTTGAGGTCACCTGACGAATAGTCTGCAGGTTATGGATATTCAAAGGAAAAGAGCTTGCAATACGCGATTGGCTGCGTTTCAATGCGGGGCATGAAGGCGTACCTGAACAAGCGAGTGAGCTGGGTGGTCGTCGCGGTCGCGGCGATCTTCCCCGTGTGCGCGACCAGCGCCGCGCAGTTGAAGAACGCCCGGGTCTGGGCCGGCCCCCAGTACACCCGCGTGGTGCTCGATGCTTCCGGTCCGCTGCAGTACCAGATCAGCCAGAAGAACGGCCAGATCGTCGTGCAGCTGCCGGACAGCACTCCGGGTCACGATTTCTCCGATCCCTCCGCGGAAGGCCTGTTGCAAGGCATGAGCCACTCGCGCCTGGGCAGCGGCATGCAGGTGACCGCCAGGGTCGATCCGGCCAGCCGGCTGAAAAGCTTTCTTCTGAAGCCGACCGACGACGGCAACTATCGCCTGGTGCTCGACCTCTATCCGGGCAGCGGGCGCGCCGATGTGGCTGCAGCCCCGTCCGCCAACGCGACGATGGCGGCGCCGTCTGTCGCGCCGGCGGCGGCCAGGTCCATGCCCGTCGAGTCTTACAGCAACCCTACGCACAGCCGCCGCGTCGCCGCCGAGCAGGCCGCTGCCATGCTCGATGGCCAGCGTCAGGTGGTGGTGGCGATCGATGCCGGCCATGGCGGCAAGGACCCGGGTTCGCATGGTCCGGGCGGCACGCTGGAGAAGAACGTCACCCTGGCGGTGGCGCGCGAATTGGCGGCGCAGATCAATCGCCAGCCGGGCATGAAAGCGGTGCTGACGCGCGACAGCGACTATTTCATTCCGCTCACCCAGCGCTACAAGATTGCCCGCGAGAACAATGCCGACCTGTTCGTGTCGATTCACGCCGATGCCTTCACCAGCGGCGACGCCAGGGGCTCCTCGGTGTGGGTGCTGTCGCCGCGCGGCAAGACCAGCGAGGCAGCGCGCTGGCTGGCCGACCGCGAGAACCGCGCCGACCTGATCGGTGGCACCTCGCTGGACGACAAGGACGACAGCCTGGCCAAGGTCCTGCTGGATCTGCAGCAGGGTTGGGCGATGCAGGCCAGCGACGTGGTCGCCGGCAATGTACTCAAGGCGCTTGGCGGACTGGGTCCGACCCATCGTGGCTATGTCGAGCGCGCGAATTTCGTGGTGCTGCGTTCGCCCGACGTGCCGTCGATCCTGGTCGAGACTGCCTTCATCAGCAATCCCGCCGAAGAGCGTCGGTTGCGCGATCCGGCGCACCAGAAGAAGCTCGCCGAAGCCGTGATGGGCGGCGTGAAGAACTATTTTGAATCCACCCCGCCCCCGGGTACCTGGTTCGCTGCCGAGGCGGCGCGCCGCAATGGCGTCCAGGTGGCCTCCAGCAACGGTTCGAGCACCAGGAACAAGGCAAGCCGGGCGGCCGCGTCCACGCATGACGTGCACAAGGTCGGTCGCGGTGAAAGCCTCAGCAGCATCGCGCGGCAATATGGTGTCAGTGTCGGTGCGCTGAAGAACGCCAACCGGATCGACAGCAACACGGTCCGCGCCGGCACCACGCTGACCATTCCCGCAGGCTGACTTTCGCGGCGGCAGCAGCGGCGTTCGCTGCTAAAGTTGGCGGATGACCGTCATTCGCCTGCTGCCCCCCGAACTCATCAACCAGATCGCCGCCGGCGAGGTCATCGAGCGACCGTCTTCGGTAGTCAAGGAACTGGTCGAGAACAGCCTCGATGCCGGTGCCAGCCGCGTCGAAGTGGACATCGAGGCGGGCGGGGCGCGGCTGATCCGCGTGCGTGACGACGGCGGCGGCATCCATGTCGACGAACTGCCGCTGGCGGTGGCGTCGCATGCGACCAGCAAGATCGGCAGTTTCGACGATCTGGAACACGTTGCCAGCATGGGTTTTCGCGGCGAGGCGCTGGCTTCGGTGTCGTCGGTGTCGCGCTTCGCGCTGACCTCGCGCGTGCACGACCAGCACACCGCGTTCCGCATCGAGGTCGACGGCGGCAAACTGCAGGCGGCACGCCCCGCGCAGCATCCGCCCGGCACCAGCGTCGAAGTGCGCGACTTGTTCTACAACGTGCCGGCGCGACGAAAATTCATGCGTGCCGAGCGCACCGAGTTCGCCCACATCGACGACCTGCTGAAGTCGCTGGCGCTGGCTCGCGGCTCGGTGGAATTCCGGCTCAGCCACAACGGCAAGCCGGTGCGTATCTGGAAGGCCGCGCGCGATCAGCAGTCGCAACTGCAACGGGTGGCCGAAGTGCTCGGTGACGAGTTTCCCGCGCAGAGCCTGCGCATCGATCACGCCGCGGCGGGCCTGCATCTTTCCGGCTGGGTCGGCTTGCCGACCGCCTCGCGCGCGCAGGCGGATTCGCAATACTTCTATGTCAACGGCCGGCTGGTGCGCGATCGCATCGTTGCGCACGCGGTGCGCCAGGCCTATGCCGACGTGCTGTTCCACGGCCGTCATGCGGTGTTCGTGCTGTATCTGGAACTGGACCCCGCCGGTGTCGACGTGAACGTGCATCCGGCCAAGCACGAAGTGCGCTTTCGCGAGCAACGGCTGGTCCACGACTTCCTGTTTCGCACCCTGCACGAGGCGCTGGCGCAGACGCGCGCGGGACTGGGCACATTGCCCGCAACGGCGTCGATGCCGGCGTCGGCCTATGCTTATGCAGGGTCCCCGGCGGCTTCGCATGCTGCGGCGTGGCCCGTCGCGTCCAGCCAGAGTCGCCTCGGTCTGGGCACACGCGAAGAACCGCTGGCCGACTATGCGGCGCTGCTCGGCTCTGCGTCATTCGCGCCGGCTGCGCCCGCACCGCCACTGCCCGCGTCGGCCGATGGCGAAGCGCCACCGCTGGGGTTCGCCATCGCGCAACTGAAGAGCATCTTCGTACTGGCCGAGAATGCGCATGGCATGGTGCTGGTGGACATGCACGCGGCGCATGAACGGATCACCTACGAGAAGCTGAAATCCGGTCGCGTCGGCAGCAACCTGCGTTCGCAGATGTTGCTGGTGCCATTGAGTCTGGCGGTCAGCGCGAAGGAAGCCGCCGCCGCCGAGGAACATGCCGAGGCGCTGGCCGAATGGGGGCTGGAACTTTCCCGCAGCGGTCCGTCGACAATCGTGGTGCGGCGCATTCCGGCACTGCTCGAAGGTGCCGACGTGGCCCAGCTCAGTCGCGACGTGCTGTCCGAGTTGGCCCAGCACGGCAGTTCGCGGCGGCTGCAGGAATTCGAGAACGAGCTGCTTTCCACCATGGCCTGCCATGGCTCGGTGCGCGCCGGCCGGCGCCTGACCATTCCCGAGATGAACGCGTTGCTGCGGGAGATGGAGGCGACCGAGCGCTCCGGACAATGCAATCATGGGCGTCCGACCTGGGTCCAGCTGAGCCTGGCCGAGCTCGACAGGTTGTTCATGCGCGGTCGTTGAGGCGCCTTCAAGTGTTCTGTCGGAGATCGTGGATGATACGTATCAGTCTTTTCGTTGCCGCCGCCATTCTGGGAGTCGCTACCGTGCAAGCCACCGACATCGATAGTTACAAGCAGGGGGTCGAGCAGTGGCACGCCGGTCGGGTGGAGCGACTCACCGCGCCCGATGGCTGGCTCAGCCTGATCGGCCTGGAGTGGCTGAAGGAGGGGGCCAATCGCGTCGGCAGCGCCGCCGACAACGACATCGTGCTGAGCGCGGGGCCGGCGCATCTGGGTGTGGTCACGCTGGCGGCGGATGGCAAGATGCGGATCGCACTGGATCCGGCCAGCCACGCCACCATCGACGGCAAGATGGTCAGTGAGGCGGTGCTGGTGGACGATGCGCATGCCGCTGCGGAGGCGGCACCGACCAAGGTGGCGTTCGGCACGGCCAGCTTCTACGTGATTGATCGCGACGGCCGCAAGGGCCTGCGCGTGAAGGACAGCGAGGCGCCCACGCGCAAGCATTTCCTCGGCATCGACTCGTTCCCGATCGATCCGTCATGGCGGATCGAGGCGACCTGGGTGCCGGCACAGCCGGGCGAGACGCTGGAGATGGCTTCGGTGATCGGCACCATCGACAAGTCGCCAGTGCCGGGCAAGCTGGAGTTCACCCGCGACGGCAAGCACTTCGAGCTGCTGCCGATCATCGAGGAGCCGGGTGACACGCAGTACTTCATCGTGTTCGCCGACCGCACCAGCGGCAAGGAAACCTACGGCGCCGCGCGCTTCCTCTACATCGACCCGCCAAAGGACGGCAAGGTCGTGCTGGATTTCAACAAGGCCTACAACCCGCCGTGCGCCTTCACCGGTTTTGCCACCTGCCCGCTGGCGCCGCCGGAAAACCGACTAGACCTGCGCGTGACCGCTGGCGAGAAGAACTATCGTGGCTCGCATCACTGAGCAGGGTCGTGGTCGCACCGGGCTTGATCAATCCCGGGTGGCATCACCTGCGAATGGTGGCGATCAGCGTCCCTTGAACTCCGCCTTGCGCTTCTCCAGGAATGCCGTGGTGCCCTCGCGCATGTCCTCGGTGGAGAACGCCAGCGCGAAGCCCTGCGTCTCGAACTCGAGGCCTTGATCGATGCCGGTCTCGCCACCTTGCAGCACGGCATCGAGGATGCCGGCGGCGGCCAGGGGCGCGGCGGCGGCCAACTGGCCGGCCAGTGCGTTCACTGCCTCGTCCAGCGCCTCGGGCGCCACCACGCGGTTGACGATGCCCAGCTCGAAGGCACGCTGGGCATTGATCACTGCGCCAGTCAGGCAAAGTTCCAATGCGGCGCCGCGGCCGGCCAGGCGCAGCAGGCGCTGGGTGCCGCCGAAACCGGGGATCAGGCCGAGGTTGATTTCCGGCTGGCCGAACTTCGCCTTCTCGCTGGCCACGCGCAGGTGGCAAGCCATCGCCAGCTCCATGCCGCCGCCCAGCGCGAAACCCTGGATGCGGGCGACCACCGGCTTGCCGAGTCGTTCGATCGACGTCATCAGGCGCTGGCCGGTGCGCGAGAAGCCCTGCGCCTGGGTTGGCGTATAGCCGTTCATCTCGGCAATGTCGGCACCGGCGACGAAGGCCTTCTCGCCCGCACCCGTCAGCACCACCGCGCGCACGGCGTCGTCCTGCGCGGCCTGGGCGAAGGCGATGGTGAGTTCGTTGAGGGTGTCGCGGTTCAGCGCATTGAGCTTGTCGGGGCGGTTGACCACGATCGTGCGTACCGCGCCGCGATGGCTGATTTCCAAGTTGCGATAGGCCATGAATGACTCCCGATGGATGCAAAGGCACGATGGTAGCAGCGGGAACCTTTGCTGCCGCGAAGGTTCTCAAGCCACGAGCGCCGCCGCTGCAGGAAACCGGCGAACCGCTTAGGATGACCTCTCAGGATCGATCGCAAGCGACGGGAAGGCCCGGTGGAAAAAGGCATGACACATCTGTGTGGCTGGCTGCTCGGCGCGTTGCTGGTGCTGGGCGGCATGGCCCATGCGCAGAGCAGTGCCACAGCGGTGGCCAGGCCCGACAAGGCCAAGCTGTCGTATGCGATCGGCTACCAGATCGGCAGCCAGTTCGCCGACGGCAAGCCGGACGTGGAGATTCCGGTGCTGGTGAAGGCGATCGAGGATGCCTACGCCAAGCGGCGCCCGGGGGTGTCGATGCAGGACATGCACCAGCAACTGCAGCGCCTCGACGAGCAGATGCACGCCGATGCATTGGCCGAGTTCAAGCGCATCGCTGCGGCGAACGCGCGCAAGAGCGCCGCCTACCTGGCCAGCAACCGGCAGCAACCGGGCGTGGTGCAATTGCCCTCGGGAATCCAGTACCAGGTGTTGAGCAAGGGTGATGGCAAGGTCAGCCCGACGGTGACCAGCCTGGTCACGGTGAACTATCGCGGCATGCTGATCGACGGTACGGAATTCGACAGCACCTGGGCGCATGGTGCTCCGGTCAGCTTCCCGGTGGACAAGGTGATCCGCGGTTGGCAGGACGTGATCCCTCGCATGCATACCGGCGATCGCTGGAAGGTCGTGATTCCGCCGCAGCTGGCCTATGGCGAAGGCGGCGCGTTGCCGCGCATCGGTCCGAACGAGGCGCTGGTTTTCGAGATCGAGCTGCTCGCCATCAAGCCCGATCCGGCGCGGCCGTAAGCCTCGCAGTGGTAACATCCCGGGTCATGTCGAACGACCCCGCTCTCGCTCAAGACGCTTCCGCCGAGGTCGCCCTGACGCCCTGCGTCGGCACCTGCCGGCTGGACACGCGTGGCTACTGTATCGGCTGCCAGCGCAGTGGCGAGGAGATCGGGCGCTGGCGCACGATGAGCAACGCCGAGCGGCTGCACGTGATGCGGCAGGTTCTTCCGTCGCGCCGGCAAGCATGATCGACGAGTTGGTCGATGCCTTGCTGCCGCTGTCGGCGCCACCGACCGGGCCGGGCTGGAACCATGCGGACATGTCGCGGTTGCTGGGGACCAGCCAGCGCCGCCCGGCGGCCGTGCTGGTGGGCTTTCGCGAAGGCGTGCAGCCACGCCTGGTGCTTACCGTGCGCAACGACAGCCTGCAGGCACACGCCGGCCAGGTCGCCTTTCCCGGTGGCGGGACCGACCCTGCCGATGGCGACGCGCTGACCACCGCCTTGCGCGAGAGCGAGGAAGAGATCGGCCTGGACCGCAGGCTGGTGACGCCGCTGGGTTATCTGGATCGCTTCGAGACGATCAGCGGCTTCTGCATCACGCCGGTAGTGGCAAGGATCGACATCAGTGCGCGCCTGTATCCGTCACCCGATGAAGTCTCCGAGGTATTCGAAGTGCCGCTGTCGTTCCTGCTGGAACCGGCCAACCTGCGGCGCTACACGATGGAGTTCCGCGGTCAGCACCGACCGATGGTGGAGTTCATCCATGGTGGCCATCGCATCTGGGGCGCGACGGCGGCGATGCTCTACAACCTGCTTGAGAGGATGGGACGCACATGACGCTGAAGACAAGCTTGATCGAAGCTGCCGAACTGGCGGCGATGTCGCCCGATGCGGTGCTCATCGTTGATTGCCGTTTTGACATCGGCGATCCGGACAAGGGCGAGCACGATTATCGGGAAGGACATGTGCCTGGCGCCGTGCATGCCAGCCTGGATCGTGACCTGTCGGATTTGTCCCGTCAGGCCGAAGGCCTGGGGCGGCACCCGCTGCCGCTGGAGTCTGCCTTCAACGCGCTGCTGTCGCGCTGGGGCTGGCAGCCCGGCATGCAGGTGGTGAGTTACGACACTGCGGGTGGTGCGCTGGCTGCGGCCCGCCTGTGGTGGTTGCTGCGCCTGGCCGGCGCAGCCGATGCTGCGGTGTTGAATGGCGGCTACGCGGCGTGGTTGGCAGAAGGCTTGCCGATCGAGTCCGGCGCCGCTGCGCCGCGACCGGCAAGCAAGGTGTCGCTGTATTACGACACAAGTCAGGTGCTGCTCGATCATGCGGCTGTTGCCGACGGCGCGGCCGGTCAGTTGCTCGATGCCCGGGCGGCACCACGTTACCGCGGTGACGTCGAGCCGCTGGATCGCGTGGGCGGCCATGTGCCCGGTGCGTTGAATCGGCCGTTCGCGGACAACCTGGGCAGTGACGGCCGCTTCAAGCCGGCCGCTCGGCTGCGCGAGGAGTTCAACGCCGCGCTGCATGGTGCGGCGCCGGCGACCGTGATCCACAGCTGCGGCTCCGGCGTCACCGCCTGCCACAACCTGCTGGCGATGGAGTACGCCGGCTTGCACGGCTCGCGCCTGTACGCACCGTCGTGGAGCGGCTGGGTCAGCGACCCGTCGCGACCGGTGGCGAAAGGCGAGGAGTGAGTGTGAAGGAGTGAGAAGTGAGAGAAAGCATGGGCTCGTACACTCTTTTCTCACTCCTCTCCACTCACTTCTCGCTCTTGCTCTTCAGTCGTGCCACCAGTTCCTGCAGGACGGCTTGCGTCTGCGGATGGAAGAACGCGTCGACGAATTCATCCAGCGGCAACGCGTCGGGATCGGCATAGGCACCAGCCAGGTCGGCGCGGGCCAGGCGACGAGTGGTCAGCATCGCGTGCGAGGGCAGCGCCAGCAGTTCGCCCAGCCAGTGGAGGGCGCGCGTGGTGACCTGGTCGACACCAGTCAGTTCGTCGACAAAACCGCAGGCCAGCGCCTGGTCCGATTCGATCATGGCGCCGGCCACCAGCAAGCGCTCGGCACGGTAGGTGCCGACCACGCGGCGCAGTGCCAGCTGGATCGACTCCGGCACGATCAGGCCCACCTGCACTTCGTTCAGGCCGATCCGGAACGGACCCGAGGCCATCACGCGGTAATCGCAGAACAGCGCCAGCACGGCGCCGCCAGCGGGGCTGTGGCCGGTGATCGCGGCAACCAGCGGGATCGGCGCGCAGGCGAGCGTGGCGCACAGGGCGAAGAATTCGCGCCAGTACTCACGCACGCCGACACGATCGCAGGCGAGCAGGGCGGGGACATCGACACCGGCGGAGAACAAGCCTTGCGCGCCGGAAAGCACGATGCCGCGGGCGTCGTCGAGCACGGCAGCCTCGACGGCGCCGCGCAACCCGCGCACCAGTTCCAGGTCCAGTGCGTTGACCGGCGGCCGGGCGAGCTGGATTTCGCGGATCGCGTTGTCGTGATTGATCAGGTTCAGCATGGCGGACTCCGGTGCAGGGTTATTGCGGCTGTTCGTCGGCGGTCCAGCTGTAGCGCAGCGCGTAGTCGAGCACGACCTTGCCGTTGGCCGGCACCTCGACGCGGAACTCCAGCGTATCCGGATTCTGCTGGCTCGGTTTGCTGCTGGACGATATCAGCACCCACTGGCGCCAGCGGGCGGGGTGCTCGCGCACGGTGACGACGCGCGCGCTGTCGCCAGCGTTGCTGAGGTTGATGCGGAACGCTTCGTCCATCGTGCGACCGGCCTTGTCGATGCTGAAAGCGGTACGTTCGCGTTCGGCGCGCAGGTCGAACGCGGTGCCCAGGGTGATGGTGGCGTCGCTGCCCTTGGGCGTATCGTCGATGCGGCCTTCACCGATGAATTGCGGCGTGCCGTGGCGGTCGGCGGCGAGCACGCGCAGATAACCTGCCGGCAGGCTGTCGAAGGCTTTCAGCTTCAGCGTGCTGACGATCGCGTTGCCACCACCCTGGTTGAAATCGCGGCTGGTGACCGGTTGCGGCGGCTGGTAACCGCCGCCGTTCTCGTACAGCGCGGTTTGCGTGCAATCCAGCATGCGGCTGGTGTACAGCGGCACCTGGCTGACGCTGCCGTCAGGCAGCTCGACAGCGCCGGACAAGCTGTAGCTGCGGTAATCGCCGATGCTGTCCTGTTGCGGCATGGCCTCGGCCTTCGCGTTGAAGCCGCGCGCCATCGCCATCATCGGCTGGGGCGCCGACGGCTTGGCCATGTTCGGCTGGCCCGCGATCAGGGTGACCTGTGCATCGTGCCAGTCGCGTCCGCTGCGGTTGGCGATGCTGGCGCGTGATTCGAACTGCATGCGGCAGCTCGCGCCGGGCTGCAGCGTGGCCACGTAGGCCGCGCGCCAGCCAAGGCCGGAAGTGGGGTAGCTGAGCACGGCGCGTGCATCGCCAGCGCGTGCAGCGTCCACCCGCAGGCTCAGGCTGGAACCGAGCGGGAACTCACCGGCGGAGCTGCGCACGGCGGCATAGGTGCGCACCAGCGTCGTGCCCAGTGCCCCGCGTACCAGCAAGCCGTCGCCGGCGCGCAGCAGGCTGCCGTTGGCCAGTGTTTCGCCGTTGCTGCCCAGCACGGTGATCTCGCTGCCGACCAGTCCGGTCAGCGCCGCATTGGCGCCCTGCGCCAGCAGCAGGCGCTGCGAAACCACCCTGGCACTGCCATCGGGAAAGCCCAGCGCCAGCGCTTCGGCATCCAGCGCATTGGGCAGGTCGCCGAGCACCACATCATGGGTGCCGGCGGCCAGTTTCAGCGAGCGCTGTTCGCGCACCACGGCGTAACCGTCGTCGACGCTGCCACCGTTGTTGCCGGAGTAAAGCGCCGCATTGTCGCTGCGATAAAGGGTGAGTTCCGTGGCGTCTGCCGCATGAGCGGGCGCGGCGCCGGCCAGTGCGGCAAGGCATGCGACGGCGAGGGCGAGGGAAGGGCGGGGCATCGTCGCCATCGGCGAACTCCATCGTGGGGATCGGACCGACATCATAGCGATGGCTTCTGCATGCGGTGCGTCGATTGCATCACTTCGCGCCGAATGAATTTTCCGGGGGACTGGCACGGGGATCAAGACCGCTGCTTTGCCGGCGCGTCGTGACCGAAACGGAACGTTCCAGGCCCCGGCACACTGCCGGGCTTGATCGCCCGGACCACACGGCCTGCCGCTGAATTGCCGTGCCCGCCGGTCAGAACTGTCCAAGCGCGCACAGTGGCGATTCCGTATCGTGGCGCGACGATTCCCCGCAGATGGCCCGAGCATGTCCTCCTCTCCGACGATCGAAATCACAGCTGCCCGTCTGCCGGACGACATCGAGAGCGTGCGCGGGCTGTTCCACGAATACATCGACAGCCTCGGCATCGACCTTTCCTTTCAGGGCGTGGGCGCGGAGCTGGCACAACTGCCTGGCAAGTACGCGCCACCGCGGGGCGTGATCCTGATCGCGCGCGACGGCAAAGGATCCGCGTTGGGCTGCGTGGCGTTGCGGCCGCTGCCGCTGCCAGGCGTGTGCGAGATCAAGCGGCTGTACGTGCGCCCCGCCGCGCGTGGACAGGCGCTGGGGCGACGACTGGCCGAGGCGGTGATCGCGTGGGCAGCCGGTGCCGGCTA
This sequence comes from Rhodanobacter ginsengiterrae, assembly GCF_050026815.1. Classification (NCBI taxonomy): domain Bacteria; kingdom Pseudomonadati; phylum Pseudomonadota; class Gammaproteobacteria; order Lysobacterales; family Rhodanobacteraceae; genus Rhodanobacter; species Rhodanobacter ginsengiterrae. The sequence continues at coordinate 103,998 of NZ_JALBWO010000050.1, forward strand.
CGCGCGCGTGCTGCTGGATACCCTGGCCTCGATGCGCAGCGCCCGGCAACTCTACGTTGCGCTGGGTTTTCAGCCGGTGGCGCCGTACTACGACAACCCGATGCCGGATACCTTGTACATGGCGCTGGAAATCGCCCCCAGCGCGGTCCAGGAGCCTGGACCATCCAGCCCGTGAGCCTTGCGGCCCCGCTTTCAGGCGGCAATCGCCCACCCGGCACGGAATGCGGCGGGAGTCATGCCGAAGGTCCTGACGAATTCGCGGTTGAGGTGGGCCTGATCGTAGAAGCCCGCGGCAAGCGCCGCTTCAATGATCGGCGTCTGCTCGCGCAACAGGGCCTTGGCCTTGTGCAGGGCGAGCAGCACGTGAAAATTGTGCAGGCTGGTGCCGGTCTCGCGATGGAATGCACGCGCCAGATGTCCGGCTGAAACCGCGCAGGCCTGTGCGAGTGACGTCACATCGGTGTGCAGCGAGGGCCGTTCCAGCAGCAGGGTTCTTGCCTGCGCGGCGAGCGCGTCACCGTGGGTATCGCGATTCGCCGCGAGCGGTTCGAATCGTGCGGTGAAGGCCCAGCCGCTGGCGTCGATCGGCTCGAAGCGGTGAATCACGCCGGCCGGCACCACCACGGTATCGCCGGCAACGACCTCCCGGCACGTGGTGGGCAGGCGCAGCCGTGCGCGGCCGGCCCGTATCCGCACGATTTCGTCGCCGGCATGGAAGTGCGGCCGGAAGCGCCATGCATGGCGCGCCCCGCTGATCGTCTCGATCCGGCCCGGTCCGTGCGGATCGAGCATGAACGAAGTGCGGGCGGCCGGGGCGTGCACGAGCTGACTACGCGGCGGCGGCGCGTATGGCTTCGGGCAACGGCACCGGCTTGCCGGTGGCGGGATTCATCCACACCATCACCACGTGGCCATCGCTGTAGAGGCGGTCGGGATTGTCGGCGTCCACGATGCGGTGTGCGATCGTGATCGAGCTGTTGCCAAGCCGCCCGCAGCGCAACTCGACATGCAGTGCTGCCGGCCACGGAATCGGACGACGGTATTGCAGCTCGCTGGCGGCCAGCACCGGCATCGCTTCCTCGCTGAACCAGTCGCGCAGGTGCTGCAGCCACTGCAGCCGCGCCTCTTCCAGGTAGGTGAGGAAGTTGGAATTGTTGACATGGTTGAAGGCGTCGAGATCGCGCCAGCGCACGCCAAGCGAGGCGACGAACAGCGGTCGGTCCGTTGCCGCTGCGGTTTCCGCCGATGCCGTGGCGACGTCGGCCGCGACAACGGTCTTGCTGGATTTGCGTGGGCTCATGCAGGTTTCTTCTTCTTTCCGCTGCCGCGCATCGGCTTGTATTTGTCGGCCGAGGCGATGTGCCTGGTAGCTGCCTTCACGCGCTTGGTGGCGCCAGGCTTCTTGGGTTTGGCCGGTTTCAGGTGCGGCGCAAGGAAGTGGCCGGTGTGCGAGCCTGCGGTTGCCGCCACCGTTTCCGGCGTGCCGGCAACCAGGATGCGGCCACCGCCGGCGCCGCCCTCGGGGCCGAGGTCGACGACCCAGTCGGCGGTCTTGATCACGTCGAGGTTGTGTTCGATCACCACCACCGTGTTGCCCTGGTCGACCAGTTGGTGCAGCACGTCGAGCAACTGCTCGATGTCGTGGAAATGCAGGCCGGTGGTCGGTTCGTCGAGGATGTACAAGGTGCGTCCGGTGTCGCGCTTGGACAGCTCCTTGGACAGCTTCACGCGTTGCGCCTCGCCGCCGGACAGCGTGGTCGCGCTCTGGCCGAGCTTGATGTAATCCAGGCCCACCGCGCGCAGCGTGTCGAGCTTGCGTGCGATGGTCGGCACGTGCTCGAACAGCTTCAGCGCATCCTCCACCGTCATGTCGAGCACGTCGGCAATGGTGTGGCCCTTGTACAGGATCTCCAGCGTCTCGCGGTTGTAGCGCTTGCCATGACAGACGTCGCACGGTACGTAGACGTCGGGCAGGAAGTGCATCTCCACCTTGATCATGCCATCGCCTTCGCAGGCCTCGCAGCGACCACCGCGCACGTTGAAGCTGAAGCGGCCTGGCGTGTAGCCACGCGAACGCGCCTCGGGCACCTGCGAAAACATGTCGCGCAGCGGGGTGAACAGGCCGGTGTAGGTGGCCGGGTTGGAGCGCGGCGTGCGGCCGATCGGCGACTGGTCGATGTCGACCACCTTGTCGAACAGATCCATGCCCTGTACCGACTTGTACGGTGCCGCCTGGGTGCCGGCGCCGTTGAGTTCGGCGGCAGCGAGCCGGAACAGGGTGTCGTTGACCAGGGTCGACTTGCCCGAGCCGGAGACGCCGGTGATGCAGGTGAACAGGCCGGCGGGAATCGCCAGGTCGACGTTTTTCAGGTTGTTGCCGCTGGCGCCCTTCAGATGCAGCCAGGAATCCGCATCGATCGGCTGGCGGCGTTCCTTCGGCACTTCGATCGCGCGCTCGCCGGACAGGAACTGGCCGGTGACCGAGCGCGGCGAATCGAGCATGTCCTGCACGCTGCCCTGCGCCACGATCTCGCCGCCGTGCACGCCGGCACCGGGGCCGATGTCGAGCACGTGGTCGGCCATGCGGATCGCGTCCTCGTCGTGCTCGACCACGATCACCGTGTTGCCGAGGTCGCGCAGGCGGGTCAGCGTGCCGAGCAGGCGCTCGTTGTCGCGCTGGTGCAGGCCGATCGACGGTTCGTCCAGCACGTACATCACGCCGACCAGGCCGGCGCCGATCTGCGAAGCGAGCCGGATGCGCTGCGCCTCGCCGCCAGACAACGAATCAGCCTGGCGATCCAGGGTGAGGTAGTTGAGGCCCACGTCGTTGAGGAAGGTCAGCCGTTCGTGGATTTCCTTGACGATCTTCACCGCGATCTCGCCGCGCCAGCCGGTGAGCTTGAGGTCGGCGAAGAACGCCAGCGTGTCGTCGATCGAGCGATGGGTCAGCGACGGCAGCGCGTGGTCGGCGACGAACACATTGCGCGCCGAACGGTTCAGGCGTTGGCCGTCGCAGGCCGGGCAGGGCTGGTCGCTGATGTATTTGGCCAGCTCTTCGCGCACGGCGGAGGATTCGGTTTCCTTGTAGCGGCGTTCGAGGTTGGGCAGGATGCCCTCGAAGGCGTGCTCGCGAGTGACCTTGCCGCCGCGTTCGGTGATGTACTTGAACGCGATCTTGTCCTTGCCGCTGCCGTACAGCACAGCTTTCTGGACCTCTGCCGGCAACTTCTGCCATGGCGTTTCCACGGCAAAGCCATAGTGCGCCGCCAGCGACAGGATCAGCTGGAAATAGTGCGCGTTGCGGCGGTCCCAGCCACGCACCGCACCGTTGGCCAGCGACAGTTCGGGATGACCCACCACGCGCGATGGATCGAACACCTGGGTCACGCCCAGGCCATCGCAGGACGGACAGGCGCCGACCGGCGAGTTGAACGAGAACAGCCGCGGTTCCAGCTCGGGCAGCGAGTAATCGCAGACCGGGCAGGAATAGCGCGAGGACAGCAGTTGCTCGGGTGCGTCGGCCGCGTCCATGTTGGCGACAATCACCAGGCCGTCGCCAAGCCGCAGCGCGGTCTCGAACGATTCGGCCAGGCGTTGCTTGATGTCCTCGCGCGGACGAAAGCGGTCGATCACCACCTCGATGGTGTGCTTCTGGCGCAGGGTCAGCGGCGGCACCGCATCCAGGTCGTAGACAGTTCCGTCGACGCGGGCGCGGACAAACCCCTGCGCGCGCATCTGTTCGAACACCTGCACGTGCTCACCCTTGCGCTCGCGGATCACCGGCGCCAGCAGCATGTAGCGTTGCTCCGGATCCAGCGCGAGCATCGTGTCGACCATCTGGCTGACGGTTTGCGCTTCCAGCGGAATGCCGTGATCCGGACAGCGCGGCGTACCCACGCGCGCATACAGCAGGCGCAGGTAGTCGTAGACCTCGGTGATCGTGCCGACCGTGGAGCGCGGATTGTGCGAGGTCGATTTCTGCTCGATCGAGATCGCCGGCGACAGGCCTTCGATGTGGTCGACGTCGGGCTTCTCCATCATCGACAGGAACTGCCGCGCGTACGCGGAAAGCGATTCCACGTAGCGACGCTGCCCCTCGGCGTAGATCGTGTCGAAAGCCAGCGACGACTTGCCGGAACCGGACAGGCCGGTGATCACGATCAGCTTGTCGCGTGGAAGGTCAAGATCGATGTTCTTGAGATTGTGCGTGCGTGCGCCGCGGATGCGTATGGTGTCCATGGACGCCGTATATGGGGGGGTTGATTACTATACCAAGGAGTTCTGATGGTTCAGTGCATAATCGACGATGAATCCATCGGCTTTCGTGGAGCATCCCGATTGTGGCTAAATGATGGTTCAAGTCGAACGGAGACAGCTCATGCGGAAATGGAAGGGAATGGCCGCCGTGGCCTTGTTGGCGCTGGCTGCCGCCGGGCAGGCCGCTGCCGCGCAGCCCAGCGAGAAGCAGGTGCGGGAATTGTTCCAGTTGATGCACATGGATCGCATGTTCGACCAGATGAACACCCAGATGGGCGGCGTGATGGCACAAGCGGTGCCGTGCGTGCCGACAACCTATTGGCAGGGCTTCATCGACGCCAACGGCGGTCAGCAGTTGCTCACCCGGATGGTGCCGATCTACCAGCGCCACTTCACCGCCGAGGATGTGTCCGGCTTGCTGAAGTTCTACCGCTCGCCGCTGGGCCAGAAGGTCATCACGCAGATGCCGGTGACCATGGCCGAGGGCATGAAGGTGGGCCAGGCCTGGGGCCGCGAGCGTGGTCAGGCGATGATCAAGAAGCTGCAGCAGGACGGCACGCTGGACGCCAATGGCCGCTGCCCGGCCAGTCCCGCCGCCACGCCAGCGGTTCCGGCGCCCAAATCCGGCCACTGAGACGCCACGCTTGGCATGGCCACAGGGCCGTTCCAGCCGTTTTCGGGGCGGTCGTGGTCAGTAATTGACCAGCGCGGGGCCACATCGCTATAATCCGCGGTTCGCCAGACCTGAAATGGTCATGGCGATACCCAAGAGAATAACGACAGAAGGGCATTCCCATGAGTTACGCAGTCATCAAGACCGGTGGCAAGCAGTACCGTGTCATGCAGGGCGACGTCCTGCGCGTGGAGCTGTTGACCGCCGAAGAAGGCGCCAGCATCAGCTTCGACCAGGTTCTGCTGGTCGGTACCGGTGAGTCGATCACGGTCGGTGCGCCGATCGTCGAAGGCGCCACCGTCAGCGCCACTGTTCGCAAGCACGGCCGTGCCGACAAGATCCGCATCATCAAATTCCGCCGCCGCAAGCACTACAAGCGTCAGCAGGGTCACCGTCAGCATTTCACCGAAATCGAGATCACGGGCATCAACGCCTGAGCAACTGGAGCATTGAGTCATGGCACATAAAAAAGGCGTAGGTTCCAGCCGCAACGGTCGCGATTCGAACCCGAAATACCTTGGCGTCAAGATCTACGGTGGCCAGGCCATCGAAGCGGGCAACATCATCATCCGTCAGCGCGGCACCCAGTTCCATCCGGGTGTGGGCGTGGGTCTGGGGCGTGATCACACCTTGTTCGCGCTGGTCGACGGCACCGTCAAGTTCGCCGTCCGCGGCGACAAGAACCGCCGTTTCGTCGACGTCGTCCAGGCGTAAGCCGCTCGCGACACGATAGCGAAGGCCCCGCTTCGGCGGGGCTTTTCGTTTGTAGCGGGGGTTCGGGAAGGGATTCGTAGAAGCCGAGTCGCTCCACGTCCCGTACCATGTCCACGATTACCCGCTTTTCCCAATCCCGAATCACCCATCCCGAATCCCGGCTCCCCCATGAAATTCGTCGACGAAGCAAACATCAAGGTTATGGCCGGTGACGGCGGCAATGGCTGCATCAGCTTTCGCCGCGAGAAGTTCATCCCGTTCGGCGGCCCCGATGGCGGCGACGGCGGCTTCGGCGGCTCGGTCTGGCTGGTTGCCGACGAGGGGCTGAACACGCTGATCGATTTCCGCCACCAGCGCAGCTTCAAGGCGAAGCGTGGCGAGAATGGCATGGGCAGCCAGATGTACGGCAAAGGCGGCGAAGACACCGCGATCCGCGTGCCGGTAGGCACCATGATCACCAACGTCGACACCGACGAGGTGATCGGCGACCTCACCAGCCATGGCCAGCGCATGCTGGTGGCGCAGGGCGGCAAGGGCGGCCTGGGCAATATCCATTTCAAGACCTCGGTGAACCGCGCGCCGCGCAAGGCCACGCCGGGCACCCCGGGCGAAGTGCGCGAGCTGAAGCTGGAACTGCGTCTGTTGGCCGACGTGGGCCTGCTCGGTTTTCCGAATGCCGGCAAGTCCACCTTCATCCGCGCCGTGTCGGCGGCGACCCCGCGGGTAGCGGATTATCCGTTCACCACGCTGGTTCCGAACCTGGGTGTGGTCAGCCTGGGCACCGATTCGAGCTTCGTGATCGCCGACATCCCCGGCCTCATCGAAGGTGCCTCCGAAGGCGCCGGTCTGGGCATCCAGTTCCTGCGCCACGTGTCGCGCACCAGCCTGCTGCTGCATATCGTCGACATGGCGCCCATCGATGGTGCCGACGTGGCGGGGCAGGTGCGGGCAATCGAGCAGGAGCTGGAGAAATTCAATCCCGAATTGCTGGAACGTCCGCGCTGGCTGGTGCTGAACAAGGCCGACATGCTGGCCGAGGACGAGCGGCAGGCGGTGGCGGAGCAGATCGTTGCCGAACTGGGCTGGAAGGAGCCCTGGTTCATGGTCTCGGCGATCGCCCGTGAAAACACCATGGCGGTGTGCCAGCAGGTGCAGCGCTTCTTCGAATCGCAGCGCGAGGAAAGCGTGGAGCGCACCGACATGCTGCCCAACGACGTGCGCCTGCGCGGCGAAGACCCGCGGGCCTGAGCTGGTCCGGGCCAGCTCAGGCCCGGCTCCCACCGATCGAGCTGATCCAGATCAAGGCCTTGATGCCATCCATTGTCGATAATGATTATCAATCAATCGTATTTGCGGGATCACGCCATGAAATACCTGTTGCCCATGCTGCTCGCGCTGCTGTTGCCGCTGCTGGCCAGCGCGGCGGATGTGCCGAGTTTCACCCTGACCCTGAAGAATCACCGCTACCAGCCCAGTGAGCTGCACATTCCCGCCAATACGCGGATCAAGCTGGAACTGATCAATCAGGACCCGTCGCCGGAGGAATTCGAGAGCGACGACTTTCCGGCCGAAAAGATCGTGATGCCGAACAGCCGCATCAGCATCTTCATTGGCCCGTTCAAGTCGGGCCACTACCGTTTCTATGGCGATTTCCACCAGCCCACTGCCCAGGGCACGCTGGTGGTGGAGTAGCGCCATGTGGGCCATCGCCTTGCTGGTATTCAGGGAAGTGCTGGAAGCGGCACTGATCGTCAGCGTGGTCGCCGCCGCCACCCGCGGCGTGGCACGGCGCGGCTGGTTCGTCGGCGGTGGCATCGCGCTCGGCGTGTCGGGGGCCGTGCTGGTGGCACTGTCCGCCAAGCTGCTCGCCGACGCCTTCAGCGGAGTCGGCCAGGAACTCTTCAATGCCGGCATCCTGCTAGCTGCAGTGTTGATGATCGGCTGGCACGTGCTGTGGATGTCCAGTCACGGTCGCGAACTGGGCCGGCAGATGCAGGCGCTTGGCAATGCGGTGCACAGCGGGGCCAGTTCGCTGGGCCTGCTGCTGGCGGTGGTGGCGCTGGCGGTGCTGCGCGAAGGCTCGGAAGTGGTGCTGTTCCTGTATGGCATGCGTGCCGGTGGCGCGGATCATCTCTGGGCAGGGCTGTCGCTCGGCGTGCTGGCCGGGGCGAGCGTGGGCTTCGGCTTGTATGCGGGCCTGCTGCGCATCCCCCTGCGGCACTTCTTCGGCGCCACCAATGCGATGCTGGTACTGCTGGCCGCCGGGCTGGCCTCGACCGCCGCGCGTTACCTGATCCAGGCGAACCTGCTGCCGGCCTGGGGACATCAGTGGTGGGACAGTTCGTGGCTGCTGGCCAACGGTTCGGTGCTCGGTCAGACCGCGCACATCCTGGTTGGCTACGACGCCCAGCCGGCGGGCATGCAACTGGTGTTTTACGCGCTGACCTTGTGCGCGCTGTGGCTTGGTGCGCGACTCATCCAGCGTCAACACACGCGGCAGGCTCCGCTGATGACGCCTGCGGTACGCCGCGCCTGCTGATGCGGTGGCATGGCATGCGGGTTACCCGGCGACCTTTCGCTGGCGCTGCCTCCGCAGATCGGCCGCCCAGGCCAGCATGGCCACCGCGGCGAGGATTTCACCGAAGGACACCAGGTCGGGACCCAGTTCGGCGTTCACGATGGCGTGCAGCACGGGAATGGCCAGCAACGACATCAGCCGCACGTGGCCCGAGCGAAACAGCGCATGGCGGCTGGCGTGGCGATACCAGTAACGACGCAGCGCCAGCCACAGGGCCGGGGCGATCAGGGCCAGTCCGACATCATCCTGCCCAGCGGCACCCAGTACCACGCCGATCACGCACATCGTCGGCACCAGATACGTGTGCAGGGATCGGCGCGCGATGATCGGGTCTGGCTGCAGATACCAGGAAACCAGCAGCGACCAGGCCATCCACATCGCCCACAACGCGCTGGGCAGCATCAGGATGCCGATCGCGATCAGCATCGGTTGTACTGAAACGCTGTCGGTGCACAGCAGGCTCAGCAGCGGCGCCAGCAACACGCCAAGCAGCAGCATCGCCGCGCTGCGTGCACCACCCAGTACCAGACGGGGCTGACTGACGCGTTGACGATCCGCGGCGGCCAGCCAGAACGCAAGCTGGGCGCGGTCGATCGTGGCGGGGAGGTCCTGCGGACGGTGCTCGCTGACATTTTCAATGAAGTCGGCGATCAGCCCCGGCTTGACGGGGTTCAGGCCCAGCCACAGGACGCGCAACCAGCGAAACGGACGCTGCAGCTGGCGCAGGATCCAGTATGCCCGCCGGCGCTCCAGTGGCGTGCGGATCGCCAGCCGCGCAGCCAGGGTTGCCTCGTCATCGTGCTGCAGTTGCCAGGCCAGCCGGGTGCGCCGTTCCAACTGCAGCCTGGCCAGCGGGTCATGGCCTGCGAGCGCATGGTCCAGGTCGAAGAAGCGCAGCAGGGTTTCCATGCATTCGCCGGGCATCGGCGGCTGCTGCCGATAGAGCTGCCGCACCAGGTAGTTGCCGAGCTGTGCCTTGCGCTGCAACGACCACAACTCGGGCCGACTGGCCAGCCATGCCCCCAGCGCCGCCGCATCGCCGGCTTCGCTCAGCGCGAATGCGCTGCGGCAGAAATCGTCGGGATCAAGCCGGGGTAGCGGGGGTGGATCGAGCGGTGCGACATCGCGGGTATCCGCGGATGCGGGCACCACGGAAAGCCTCGGCTCAGGTCCCTCGGGCGAGGTAACCGCGACCACGCCCTGCAGCATCCGCCCGGGACCGCTTTCCGCGTCAAGGACATGTTCCAGCGCCGCCTGATAGGCAGCGTGCAGTTGCTGGAATCCTTGCGGATCGTCCTCGGGGCCGGTGATGCGCAGCCGCTGGGCATAGGCGCGCTTGATCGCGCGCTCGTCGGCATCGGGCGCCAGTCCGAGCAGCTCGAACGGCGACATCAGGCGGACTCCAGCGTATCCAGCGCGCGGCCGAACTCGAGGCGATGCACACGGATGATCGACTCGTCCTGGCTTTCCAGCACTGCGCGGAAACGTGCAATCCATTCCTGCACCTGATCGCGGGCAAGCAGGTGTTCTTCGTACAGGCGCTCGGCGCGCGCCAGCATGGCGAGGTTCTCCTGCTTGCTGCGCGGGTGGATCTTGATCTCGTTCAGCGCGGCCAGGCGTTCGCGGATCTGCTGTGCATCGAGCAGGCCGGGGTTCTGTTCCAGCAGCAGCTCGTAGCGGCGCTGGTCGGCGTGCACGCGTGCCTCGACCTGCAGCACGCCGTTGATGTCGTAGGTGAAACGCACGGTCACCGCGTTTTCCGCGATCGGCAGCGTCGGGTCGATGTCCACCGTCAGTTCGCCCAGCTTGATGTTCTTTTCCACCAGCGGGCTTTCACCCTGATAGACGTCCAGTTGCAGTTGCAGCTGCCGCTCACTGACTGGCCAGAACGTCTCCTCGCGACTGATCGGCACGGTGCTGTTGCGCTGGATGATCGGTTCGAAGAAGCCGGTTATCGCACGCCCCTGTTCGTCGCGGCGCGCCACCTCGGTGCCCAGCGAGTACGGACACACATCGGTGAGGATCACTTCATCCAGCTGCTGGTCGCGCGACTTCAGCCCGGCCGCGATGCAGGCACCGAGCGCAATGGCCTGGTCCGGGTTCACGTGGCGCAGCGGCAGGCGGCCGAACATCCGCGAAACCGTCCTGGCCACCAGCGGCATGCGGCTGGCGCCACCGACCAGCACGATCTCGTCCAGTTGCTCCGGCTGCAGGCGGGCGTCGCGCATCGCCCGCTCCAGCGGCGCACGCATGCGCTGCACCAGCGGTTCGGCCAGCCGGTTGAAGCGCTCCTCGTCGATCTGCCAGGTCAGTTGTCGTGCACCGAGCGTCATCTCGACGCCGGCGTGGCCCTGACTTCCCAGCGCGCGCTTGGCCACTTCCAGCCGCCGCCGCAGCTGGCCACGCTGGCTGGCATCCAGTGACGCATCGTCGAGTTCGAGATCGGCGCGGCAGGCGTGTTCGAGCAGGTCGAGGAAGTCTTCGCCGCCGAGGAAGTTGTCGCCGGCGCTGGCATGCACCTCGACCACGCCGTCGAACATCTCCAGCACCGAAACATCGAAGGTGCCGCCGCCCAGGTCGAACACCAGGAAGCGCGCACCATCGGGTTTGTCGCGCAGGCCGTAGGCCAGCGCGGCGGCAGTCGGTTCGTTGATCAGCCGTTCGACGCGAATGCCGGCCAGCTCGCCCGCAGCGCGGGTGGCCTTGCGTTGCGCGTCCGAGAAATACGCCGGTACGCTGATCACCGCCTCGCCGATCTTTTGCCCCAGTGCCGCTTCGGCGTCGGCGACCAGCGAGCGCAGGATCAGCGCCGACAGTTCTTCCGGGCGGAAGCTGTGCGCACCCAGCCGGGTCTCGCGCGATGTCCCCATCCAGCGCTTGAAGCTGGCCACGCTGGCGTCGGGATGGCTGACCATCCGGTCGCGCGCGGCCTGGCCGACAAGCACCTGGCCGGCCTGGTCGACACTCACCACCGAAGGGGTGAGGAACTCACCCAGCGCATTGGCAAACAACCGTGGTCCCGCTTCGCTGTAACAGCCGATCAACGAATGCGTGGTGCCCAGATCAATACCGACGATCATCCCTGACTTCCCCTGTGAAGTCGTCTTGCGTGGAAGAAAAATCTACATGCGGAACACGCCGTAGCGCTGCGGTTCGATCGGCGCGTTCATCGAGGCGGAGATCGCCAGGCCCAGCACGCGACGGGTGTCGACCGGATCGATGATGCCGTCGTCCCACAGGCGGGCGCTGGCGTAATAGGGATGACCCTGGCGTTCGTACTGCTCGCGCAACGGCGCCTTGAACGATTCTTCCTCCGCGGCCGTCCATTCGCCGCCGCGGGACTCGATGCCGTCGCGCTTCACCGTGGCCAGCACCGACGCGGCCTGTTCGCCGCCCATCACGCTGATGCGCGCGTTGGGCCACATCCACAGGAAGCGCGCGCCATAGGCGCGGCCGCACATCGCGTAGTTGCCGGCGCCGAAGCTGCCGCCGATCACCACGGTGAACTTCGGCACGTGCGAGCAGGCCACCGCAGTGACCATCTTGGCGCCATCCTTGGCGATGCCGGCCTGCTCGTACTTCTTGCCGACCATGAAGCCGGTGATGTTCTGCAGGAAGACCAGCGGCACGTTGCGCTGGTTGCACAGCTCGATGAAGTGCGCTCCCTTGAGCGCGCTTTCGGCGAACAGGATGCCGTTGTTGGCGACGATGCCCACCGGGTAGCCGTGGATGTGCGCGAAACCGCACACCAGGGTCTTGCCGTAGCGCGCCTTGAACTCGTGGAACTCCGAGCCGTCGACGATGCGCGCGATCACCTCGCGGATGTCGAACGGGCGACGGGTGTCGGCGGGAATCACGCCGTAGAGCTCCTCGGCGGGATACTTCGGTTCGACCGGCGTGCGCAAGGCCAGCGGCATCTGCTTGCTGCGGTTGAGGTGACCGACGATGTCGCGTGCAATTGCCAGCGCGTGCGCGTCGTTCTCGGCAAAGTGATCGGCCACGCCGGAAATCGAAGTGTGCACGTCGGCGCCCCCGAGTGTCTCGGCATCGACCACCTCGCCGGTGGCGGCCTTCACCAGTGGCGGGCCGCCGAGGAAGATCGTGCCCTGTTCGCGCACGATGATGGTCTCGTCGCTCATCGCCGGCACGTAGGCGCCGCCGGCGGTGCACGAGCCCATTACCACGGCGATCTGCGGAATGTTCAGCGCGGACATCCGCGCCTGGTTGTAGAAGATCCGGCCGAAGTGTTCCTTGTCGGGAAATACCTCGTCCTGCAGCGGCAGGAAGGCGCCACCGGAGTCGACCAGGTAGACGCAGGGCAGGCGGTTTTCCAGCGCGACTTCCTGCGCACGCAGGTGTTTCTTCACCGTCATCGGGAAATAGGTGCCGCCCTTGACGGTGGCATCGTTGGCCACGACCACCACCTCGATGCCGTTGATCCGGCCGATGCCGGTGATCAGGCCCGCTGCCGGTGCCGCATCGTCGTACATGCCGTGGGCGGCAAGTGCGGACAGTTCGAGAAACGGCGAGCCCGGGTCGAGCAGGGCGCGGATGCGCTCGCGTGGCAGCAGCTTGCCGCGCGCCACGTGTTTCTCGCGGGCCTTCGCACCGCCACCCTCGGCGCTGCGGATCAGCTCGCGCTGCAGGTCATCGACCACGGCGCGCAACTGCGCGCTGCCAGCCTGGAACTCGGGTGAACGCGGATCGATCTGCGATGCAATGACGCTCATGGATGGAGGCTCACGGTGTGGCTGCGCTCAGGCACAAACCATGGATGATAGCGAAGCCTCGCGCTGCGACCCAAACAAGCCGCGAAACGGCTTGAAGGGCAGGCAAAAAAAACGGTCGCACGAGGCGACCGTTTTTCCAACGCAGAACTGGAGAAAGGGATCAGTGACCCTTCATCGCGTCCTTGGCCTTGTCGGCAGCATCCTTGGCATTGCCAGCGGCGTCCTTCGCAGCGTCGGCAGCCTTGCCGGCGGCGTCAGCAGCGTTGCCGGCGGCGTCCTTCGCAGCCGACATGGCGTCCTTCGAGGTATCGGTGTTCGCCGGCGCGGCGGCGGAAGCTGCAACGGCAGCCTGCGCAGCCTGATCGGCGGCCTGGCCAGCTGCGTTAGCAGCGGTCTTGGCCTGGTCTGCAGCCTGCTCAGTGCCCTGGGTCGGAGCTGCCGCGGCGGCCTGCTGCGCCGTATCGGCAGCCTGCTGTGCAGTATCAGCCGACTTCTGGGCGTCCTGCGCGGAATCCTGCGCGCCGTTGCTGCATGCCGCCAACAGCGCGACGAGCGCGGCGGCGAGTAGGGTACGCGTAAACTTCATGGTGAATCTCCTTTGCCGTGGAATGCCGTTTGGCCGTGTATTAATAACGCTTTCGGGAACATTGCGCCAGATCTTTATAACTGCCCTTCAGTGCTTATTAAAAACCGATTTAACCGGCCGTCATGTGAATATAGCGCGACAGCCGCCGGCCGCCGCTGGAATCAATCAAGGGATTCGATCGCGATCGCGGTGGCCTCACCACCGCCAATGCACAGCGAAGCCACGCCGCGCTTCAGGCCGCGTACCTTCAAGGCGTTCAACAAGGTCACCACCAGGCGGGCGCCGCTGGCACCGATAGGGTGACCCAGTGCACAGGCGCCGCCGTTGACGTTGAGCTTGTCGTGCGGAATGCCGAGTTCCTTCATCGGCGTCATTGCGACCACGGCAAACGCTTCGTTGATCTCGAACAGGTCCACGTCCTCGACCTTCCAGCCGGCCTTGTCCAGCACCTTCTGGATCGCGGCCACCGGAGCGGTGGTGAACCACTGCGGCTCCTGCGCATGGGTGGCATGCGCCACGATCCGGGCCAGCGGCTTCAGCCCTCGCTTGTCGGCGTCGTCGGCGGACAGCAGCACCACGGCCGCGGCGCCATCGGAAATGCTGGAGGAGCTGGCCGCGGTGATCGTGCCGTTCTCCTTGCGGAACGCCGGCTTCAGCGTGGGGATCTTGGCGACGTCGGAGCGGCCCGGCTGCTCGTCGATGTCCACCACCACGTCACCCTTGCGGCCACTCACCGTGACCGGCGCGATCTCGCCGGCGAACGCGCCATTCTGCTGGGCCGCCTTGGCCCGGTTGACCGACTCGATCGCGAACGCATCCTGCTCTTCGCGGGTGAAATGGTACTTGTCGGCGCACAACTCGCCGAACACGCCCATTGCCTTGCCGTCGTAGGGATTGGTCAGCCCGTCCCAGGCCATGTGGTCGACCAGCTGGCCGTCGCCATAGCGGATGCCCGTGCGGGCCTGCACCATGTGCGGCGCATTGGTCATCGACTCCATGCCGCCAGCCACCACCACGTTGGCCGAGCCGGCCTTGATCAGGTCATGGCCCAGCATGATCGCCTTCATGCCCGAGCCGCAGACCTTGTTGATGGTGGTGCAGCCGGTGCCAAACGGCAGGTCGGCGCCGAGTGCCGCCTGCCGCGCGGGCGCCTGACCAAGGTTGGCAGGCAGCACGCAGCCCATGATCACTTCGCTGATGTCGGCCGGGGCCACGCCGGATTGTTCCAGCGCCGCGCGAATCGCGACGGAACCCAGCTTGGGGGTGGGAACGCCGGTGAACTGGCCCAGGAACGAACCGATCGCTGTGCGCTTCGAACCGACGATGACGACGCTGATATCCGACATGGACAACTCCGCTTGCAAGACTTTGGTGGGGCGCGAACGCCTGTATGGAAACCCGCTGATTATCGCAGTCAGCCGCGAAACCCGGCAAACCTCGGCGAATCCTTTGTACGCAAGGACTTGCGTTGCGTTTCATTGGATTTTCGTTGTGCGAAGATGGCCGCGGGGACCGTGCCGTGCGCCTGGGGTACATCGGCAGTGGTCAGATCGAAGCGTGCAGGTGGGGGGCGTAATGAACAGATTCGATGCAGTATTCCGGCGGCGTGAATTGGCGCTGCTGGTGGCGATGGCGTTGGGCTTGAGCGCTTGCGGCGGGGGCGGCAACGTCAAGCCGACGCCACCGCCGGCCGCACCCAGTTCGCCGCCGCCCACCACGCCGAGCAGCCAGCCGCCGATCGATGCCCAGCTGTCGCTTACCAACGCGTATGGTGCACAAAGCCTCGGCTTCACCGGCGCCGGGGTGACCATCGGCGTGGTGGACAGCGGCATCATGCGCAACCACCCGGCGCTGGTCGGGCGGGTCAGGCAGGAACTGATCTATGTCGACCCGGCGAGCAACAACACTGCCATCGACGATGTCGTTGGCCATGGCACCTGGGTCTCGCAGATCGCGGCCGGCCAGGCATTCGACCAGTTTCCCGGCGGCATCGCACCCGGCGCCAGCCTCGTCTCGGCGCGGATCATCAGCGACGTGGCACCGAAGGACGATGGCTCCGGCCAGGGCAACGCGGTCACCGCCGCCGATGCGCAGTTCTTCGCGCAGACGCTGAACCCGGCGCTGATCAATGCCGGCGTGCAGGTGATGAACAACTCCTGGGGTGGCATCTACTGGGACACCACCAACGCCTCGATCAACCAGGCATTCGCCCAGGCCTACGAGCCGTTCGTGCTGCAGCATGGTGGCTTGGTGGTGTTCGCCGCCGGCAACGATTCGCGCAGCGATCCCAGCGACATCGCCGCCTTGCCCAGCCTGGCACCGCAACTGGAGGCCGGCTGGCTGGTTGCGGTAGCCGTCGACAGCAATCACCCGACCGAGCTGGCCAGCTACTCGAATGCCTGCGGCAAGGCGATGAGTTACTGCCTGGCCGCGCCGGGCGACGTGATCGTCAGCGACAAGGATGCGGTCGCCGGCAGCAAGCCGACCTATTGGGTGGTGAGCGGCACCTCGTTCGCGGCGCCCGAGGTTTCCGGTGCGGCTGCCCTGGTGTGGCAGGCGTTTCCCTATTTCAGCAATGATCTGGTGCGGCAGACCCTGCTGGGCACGGCACGCGACCTCGGTACGCCCGGTCCCGACGCCACGTTCGGCTACGGCATGCTGGATGCATTCAAGGCGGTCAACGGGCCGGCGAAATTCGACTGGGGTGACGTCACGGTCAACTTCAGCGGCACCTCGACCTGGGGCAATCCGATTTCCGGGGCTGGCGGATTGATCAAGCAGGGGCCGGGCAGGCTCAACCTCTGGGGCGGCAGCAGCAGCTATACCGGTCTCACCCAGGTGCAGGGGGGCACGCTCGCCGTGGCCGGGTTGAGCAGCCCCGTCGAGATTGGCGCGCAGGGCACACTGATGTCTGCCGCCACGCCGCAGAATCCCACCGGATTCTCGATCTCCAACAACGTGACCAACGCCGGCGTGATGGTGGTGAGCCAGGGCGATGTCTATGTCAGCGGCAACTACCTGCAGCAAGGCAACGGGCGCATGGCGGTATCGCTGGGCTCGCAACTCCACGTCAACGGCATGGCCACCCTGTCCGGCGGCGACCTCTACGTGTACGGTGCGAATACCGACTACGTGGTCAGCTCGCACACGAATGTCTTGTCGGCCTATGGCGGCCTCACCGGCACGTTCTCAGCGTTGGACACCGCGCCCAGCGTGGTGCTGACTGCGACGCTGAACTACGACGCCAACAATGCCTGGCTCGATGTGCAACAGGTGAACCTGAGCCAGATCCAGGGCCTGGCTTACACCGCGGCCAGCTACGGCGCCGCGCTGCGCACGCAGAGTGCGTTCGCGCAAATCAACAGCCAGTTGCAGGGCGTCGCCAGCGGTTCACCCGCCGGCGCAAGCTTCATCGCCGGTGCCGCCAGCCTGCAACATGCCGTTTCCACCGAGGTCATGCAGCAGTCGCTGGCCAGCCTCTCCGGTCAGCTGCATGCGGCCAGCGCGGCGATGACGTTTGAGGCGATCGACGCGGGCACGCGTGCGTTGTCCGACCGCTTCGACAGCTTGCTCGATGCACCAACGGCCGGCGGCTGGACGCAGAATCTGGGCTATCACGGTGGCATGTCCCGCAGCGGTTACGACAACGTCGGCTACGACCTCAGCGGCGCACTGGTCGGGCAGGACTATCGTGTCGACAACAACGGCATCGTCGGTTATGCGCTGAGTCAGAGCCAGGGCCTGGGACGACTGGTCGAGAGTGCGGACCAGGGTTACAGCCATGCGCTGGAAGCGATGCTCTATGGCGGCGTGATTCGCGGTTCCTGGTACACCATGGGCCGTTTCGGCATCGGCAGCTATCGCGAAACCATGCGCCGCCAGCTGCAACTCGGCGATCAGTTCGCCGGCGTGGCCAGTGACGGCAATGGTCGCTACGGCGTGGCCTATGGCGAAAGCGGCTATCGCCTGGCCTTCGGCCGCACGCAGATAACCCCGTACATGAATCTGCAATACGCGCAGGTCGAGCGCGATGGTTTCAACGAACGGGGCGCCTATGGCTTCGGCCTGAAATCGGCGACGCAAAGCACCGCGCGCTGGCAAGTCGGCGCGGGCCTGCGTGCCACGCATGACTGGACGCTGGCCGGTGGTGGCGACATCAGCCTGCAGGCGCACATGCTGTGGCAGCAATCGTTCGGCCTGCGCGGCGAGGTGTTCGATGCCAGCTTCAGCGGGATCAATCAGTTTGCACCGGTCGGTGGCATCGGCGTGTCGCGCTACGGCGGTGTGTTCGGTACCACGCTGGACTGGAAGATGACGCCACGCGCCAGCCTTCAGTTCGGCTACGACCAGGATATGGGTCAGCGGCAGCAGGCGAAGATGGCAACGGCAAGTTTCCGTCTGGACTTCTGACGACTGCCGAGCTGCGCCGTCAGACCAGCACGACCTGCACGCCGGCAGCGCGCAGCGCCTCGACGGTTTCGGCCGGGGCGCTGCTGTCGCTGATCACCATGTCGAGGTTCTTCACCGGGGTGATCACCGACAGGCTGCGCTGCCCCATCTTGCTGGCATCGAGCACGGCGATGCTCTGCCGCGAGACACGGATCATCAGCGCATTCAGTGCCGCCTCCAGCGGGTCGGGCGTGGTCACGCCGACTTCGGGATCGAGTCCGTCGACGCCGAGGAACAGCCGGTCGGCGGAGAGTTTCGCCAGCGCCTGTTCCGCATCCGGGCCGACCAGCGAATACGAGGTTTGCCGCAGCAGACCACCCAGCATCATCACGCGGATCTGCGGCAGGCCGGTCAATTCCATCGCGATATTCAGCGCGTTGGTGATCACCGTCAGCGATTCGAATTTCATCTGGCGGATCTGCCGGGCGATCTCCACCGTGGTCGAGCCGGAATCGAGAATGATCGTCTCGCCATCCCGGATCATCTTCGCCGCGGCCTGGCCAATGCGCAGCTTCTGCGCGTGCCAGCGGGTTTCCTTGATGTTGAGCGGCGTGTCGTGCGTTGCCGCGGCGACCGGCAACGCGCCGCCATGCGAGCGGGCGATCGCCGAGCTGCGCGCCAGCGCGTCCAGGTCGGCACGGATGGTGACGGTGGAGGTGCCGAAGCGGGTCGCCAGTTCCTCCACCGTGGCGCGGCCCTGTTTCTCGACCAGTTCGACGATCAAGCGGCGGCGTTCTTCGACCAGCAGGCGGCGGGAGGCGAGCGGAGCTTCAATCACGGGTCGTTTCATTCACGGGTCGATGTTCAGAAGGCGGGCGGCGTTGTCATGGTAAACCTTGCGCAGCACTTCGTCCGACAGGCCCAGTCCGTAGATCGACCAGCGGCCCTGTGGCGGCGTGGGGGCAGGCGCGTAGTCGAAGTATTCGTCTTCGGTTTCCAGAAAGCGATAGTAGATCTCGTAGAGCTCGTCGCCGAACAGCTGCTGCGGTACATCGTCGCCGTACGGTGACGGCACCGCGTCGGTGCCGAACAGGATGCGGTCCTGGTAACGGTCGAAGAAGCGTTGCGCGATGCGTGGCTGGCGGCCCAGTTCGCCGATGCGGGCGCTGATGTCGATCACCGTGTTCGGGTAGCGATCCAGGCAGGCGGCGACCGCGGCCAGGTTCTCCGCGTTGTTGCCCACATGCAGCAAGGCGAAGGTGGTTTTCGGGTGGCGCGCGATCAGCCGGTCGCGCGCGGCGAGCAGCTCCGCATTGCTGGGGAACTGCGGACCGTAGAACGACCAGTCCGGATGGTTGGCCAGTTCCTCGTAGCGCTCGTTGCTCGCGTCGGTGGGCAGGAAGAACGCCTCCGGGTCGGAGACATGCAGGAACACCGGCATGTCGTACGCCGCACAGGCCTCCCACATCGGATCGAAACGGCGGTCATCCACGGCCACCAGCGGACCTTCGTCGATCCGTTCGCGCAGGTAGAGGCCCAGCGTCTTCAGCAGTTTCAGTCCACGCGCGCCAACCCGTTTGGCATGCGCGATCGCGTCGCCCTGCAACTGCGCGTAGTTCGGTTCCGGGAAGTGTTCGTACGATGGCTCGGTAAGCGTGAGGAAGCGTCCCGGTGCGACCTGGTCGAAGCTGCGGATGCTCTTTTCCAGCCCGGCTCCGACACCGCCGGTGAGGTTCACCAGTGTGCGCACGCCCTTGCGGTCCATCACCGGCAGCAGATCCTCGGGCCGGGCGAACAGGGTGACCTCTTCGCCCACCGAAATGCCGCTGCGCACGTTGCTGGACCAGGTCAGGTGCGTATGTACGTCGATCACCGGAAAGCGCGGCCGTTCGACATGCGTCCGCGGCACCTGCAGCATGCTGCGCGGACGGAAGTCCTTCAGTCGCAGCTCGTTCTTGCCCGTATCCGGCTGGGTCTGCAGCGGATTCTTGCTGCCTTCGATGCGAACCGTGCCGGCGCCGGTCGGCGGCGCGCAGCAGAGGCAGCCGGCCTGCATCAGCTGCTGCGGTGACTTGGAGGAGCTGTGACTCATCGAGCGGTCTGCCTCACCTGTTCAGCGCGGATATTTCGCCATGATGTCGTGGACGGAGCGAACCAGCGACACCGCCTGATCGAACGGGCGCAGCCACATGTTGCGGCCGAACATCACGCCGTTGGCGCCGGACTGCATGTAGAACTCGACCTTGCGCAACACCGCCGCGTCATCGTCGTTCTTCTCGCCGCCGGAGAACAGCACCATCGTGCGGCCAGCCGAACGCACCACGCGCGCGCAGCGGGCAGCGGCGTCCTCCTGCAGCTTGTCATACGGCGCCGGCACATTGGCCACGCTGTCGTTCGGCTCGTGCAGCTTGACGATGTCGGCACCCATTTCCAGCGCCACGCGGGCCGCGTAATCCTGCGCGTAAAGCGTGTTGGTGCCGCCCCTTGCGTTGACGGCGCTGCCGCGCGGGTACGCCCACATCACCAGCGGCATGCCGTAGCGCTCGCAGTCCTGGCGCACCTTCTCGAACTGGCGGATCTCGTCGTGCTGGCGCGGCGAACCCACGTACATGGTGTAACCGACCGCCTCGGCGCCCAGGCGCACCGCATCCTCGACCGAGGCGAACAGCGGTGAGGTGGCTTCGGCGTCGCTGGCGATATTGGTCTTGCCGTTGAGCTTGAGGATCAGCGGCACCTTGCCGCAGTACTCGCCCATGTACTTCTCGGCCAGGCCAATGCCCAGCGCGATGGCAGAAAAACCCCCGGCCGCGGCGAGCTCGAACTGGTAGCCCGGGTCGACGGCCGGTGGGTGGGGAAAGAAATCGGTGGGACCATGTTCCAGTCCCTGGTCCAGCGGCAGCACCAGCAGGCTGCCGTTGCGCGGTCCGTGGCCGTACAGCAGCCGCCACAGGCGGGTGCGCTTGCCATGGGACAGGGCGAGCCGGGAAAGTTGGCTGCCGGTGTTCGAAACCTCTTGCAAGCTTTGTTTCATTTCGAATACTCTCGGTTCAGAAGCTACATGCTTTCATATTCAATCGAATTTGGCAAAATGTCAAAATTAAGCAAGCAAACGAAAGTGTCGGCTGAACTGGACGCCTTGTGCGCGCCCCCGCTGGCGGCGCAGCAGGCACGGGGTTATGTCGATACCCTGCGTGAGATCCTGCAGCAGCCGGCGACCTGGCTGGCTACCGCCGAGCTGCTGCGCCAGCTGCGGCTGCGCGAGCAACTTCAGGCAGCCTTGTCACCGCGACCGGACCACATCGTGCTGACCGGTTCGGGCAGCTCGATGTATATCGGCGAATGCCTGGCGCCCAGCCTGCAGCTCGGCCTGGGCATCCCGACCCAGGCGATCGCCGCGGGCAGCCTGCTTACGCACTGGCGCAGTGTGCTACCAGCCGGAGCCGGTTTGCTGATTTCGCTGGCGCGTTCGGGCGACAGCCCGGAAAGCACCGGCGTGGTGGACCGCCTGCTGGCGGATGCGCCGGACTATCGCCACCTGGTCATCACCTGCAATGCCGATGGCATGCTCGCCACCCGCTACCGCGACGATCCGCGCGTGACCGTGCTGGTGCTGGACGAACGCACCAATGATCGCAGCCTGGTGATGACCAGCAGCTTCACCAACCTGCTGCTGGCCGGCTTCGGTCTTGTCCGTCGCGAAGGTGACGACGCCAGCGCCGCGGTGAGTCGGCTGGCACGCAGCGTCGAGCATGTTTTCGAGCAACAGGCTGACGCGCTGGCGGCGATCGCTCGCAGCGAGTTCGGCAATGTCGTCTATCTGGGCAGTGGCGGCGCGCTGGGCGCCGCCCACGAGTGCGCGCTGAAGATGCTGGAAATGACCGGCGGCGCGGTGGTGACGATGGCCGAGACCTATCTCGGCCTGCGGCACGGGCCGATGTCGAGTCTGGACCAGCAGACCCTGGTGGTCGGCTTCCTGTCGCCGGACCCGGCGGTGCGCGCGTACGAACTCGACCTGCTGCGCGAACTGTCGCGCAAGCAGCTGGGCATGACCCGGGTGCTGGTCGGCGAAGGCATCCCGGTCGACGTGCTGGGCCCGCACGACGTGGCGGTGGAGCTGGCCGGCCTCGATGCGGCAGACGATGCTTTGCCGCTGCTGGCGGATGTGGCGGTGGGGCAGTTGCTGGCGTTCTTCCGTTGCCTGGCGCTGGGTGGCAAGCCCGACACGCCGTCGCAGGGCGTGCTCACGCGCGTGGTCGAGCACTTTCCGATGCACGGCGAGCGCCGCTCGAAAACCGGGCAGGGAGAGGACGCATGAAGCGCATCCTGGTCGTCGGCGAGATCAACGTCGATCTGGTCTTCAAGCATTGTCATGCGTTGCCCGCGCCGGGCCGCGAAGTGCTGGCCGACGACTTCTGCATGACGCCAGGCAGCTCTTCGATGATCTGTGCGATGGGGCTGGCGCGGCTGGGCAATCCGGTGGCCTTCCGCGGCAAGCTCGGTGCCGACAGCTGGGGCGCCCATTGTCTCGATGCGCTGCGTGCCGCCGGCATCGACATCGCCGCCGTGCAGCCGGACGCGAACTTGCGCACCGGCGTCACCGTCTCGCTGTCGACGCCGCAGGATCGCGCCCTGGTGACCTTCCCCGGCGCGATCGCCACGCTGCGTGCGGACGAGGTGGACGACGCGCTGCTGGCTGGCGCCGATCACCTGCATGTTTCCTCGTACTACCTGCAGCGCGCGCTGCGGCCCGATTGCCGCGCGCTGTTCGCGCGTGCGCATGCTGCCGGTCTGAGCACCTCGCTCGATCCCGGCTTCGATCCGCAGCAGGCGTGGGCGGCCGACCTGCTGGGCACGCTGGAGGAAGTCGACCTGTTCCTGCCCAACGAGCTGGAGCTGGCGGCCATCACCGGTCGCGAGCGGATGCTGGATGGCCTGCATGCGCTGCACAACGGGCGCACGCATACCGTGGTGAAGCGCGGACAACGCGGCTGCGCCAGCCTGGATCAGGGCCACCTGCTCGAAGTGCCGGCGTTTGCGGTCAGCCCGGTCGACAGCACCGGCGCCGGCGATTCGTTCGATGCCGGTTTCCTGCATGCGTGGCTGCGCGGCCAGGCGCTGCGTGACTGCATGCGCTGGGGCAGCGCCTGCGGCAGCCTGTCCACGCGACGCACCGGCGGTACGGTCGGCCAGGCCAGCGCGGCGGAAGTGGAAGCTTTGCTGGCGAGCGTGTCGTGATCACGGTCATCGGCTTCAACACCGCGATCGACCGGCTCATCCGGCTGGATGCACTGCGTCCCGGCGAAGTCAGTCGCGCACTCGACGAACAGGTTTACCCCGGCGGCAAGGGCCTGCATGTGGCGCAGACCATCGCCGCGCTGGGCGAGCGCGTGCAGTTGGTCGGCCTGATCGACCCGGCCCATCGCAACATGATCGGTCGCTTGATGTGCGAGCGCGGCGTGCTGTTCCATGGCATCGAGGTCACCGACAACCTGCGCACCTGCATCGCGCTGCAGGATGCGAACGGCCAGATCACCGAAATCCTCGGCCAGGGGCCGCTGCTGGACGGCGCGCAGCAGGAAGCCCTGCTGCGCGCATTTCGTCGTGGCGTCGATGACAGCGAGCTGATCGTGCTGTCCGGCAGCCTGCCGCGTGGTTTTCCGTCGACCACCTATGCCGAGCTGGCGACGTATGTGCGCGATGCCGGCAAACGCTGCCTGCTCGACGCCGGCGGCGAACTGCTGCAGCACGCCGTGCCGGCACAACCCTTTCTGCTCAAGCCCAATCGCGACGAAATCACCGAATTGTTTGGCCGTCCGGTCAGCGATCTCGCCGCGGCGGTGGAGGCGGTTCGCGAACTGCAGGCGCGCGGCATCGCGATGCCGGTGGTGACCATGGGTGCACTGGGCGCGGTGGCGGCCGATGCCAGTGGCATCTGGCACGCCGCGATCGAGTTGGCGCAGGTACGCAACACGGTGGGCTCGGGCGACTGCTTGCTGGCCGGCATGGCGGTGGGCCTGGCGCGGAGCATGAATCTGGAAGAAACCTTGCGCCTGGGCGTCGCCTGCGGCGCCGCCAATGCGCAAGGTGAGGAGACCGGTTTCGTCGAACGGCGGGCGGTGGAGGCGTTGCTGTCTCGGGTTCGAGTGCACCGCCTGGCTTGATGGAAAGACAGGGAATCAAACCGGGCCGGAAATCGGTCCGGCGGGGAGGCTTGTGTCGAAATTTTGACGAGGGCGCCAACAAGTTCGTGGGCAGGAGGCGATGCCACGAATAACCACAACCGCTGGCAGCAGAGGGGAGAGGTCACCCTGCGCCGGGCGATAACGAAAACGTGAGGGGCAATCAATGCACGCTGAAATGAAGGATGGTCGTACGGTCAATGGCAAGGGCACGAGGCGGCTGGCTGCTGTCGTGCACGAACAAGCCGGCAGCAACGCCGGCGCAGGCGGCTCGCCACGCAGGTTCCGGCGAACCATGCTGGCCATGGGCTTGCTGGTTGCGCTGGGTGCGAACGTCGCCCAGGCGCAATCGATCACCGGTGGCCTGTATGGCAGGGAGCCGGGCGGCAGCCATGTCACGCTCGAGGTAACCAACCCGGCCACCGGTTACCACCGCCAGCTGCATCCGGACAGCGACGGGCGCTACAACGTGGGCGGCCTCAGTCCCGGCAAGTACACCGTCACCGTGTCGCAGGATGGCAACGCGATCGGCACCCGCACCGTCACGGTAAGTGCAAACGTGCAGACTGTCGTGCCAGCGCTCTCCAGTGTTGCCGCTTCCACGGCGGGGTCGGTGAACGCCACCAATCTCGATGCGATCCGGGTGACCGGACATGCCACCGAGACGCAGGTGATACCGATCGACGTGAGCACGCCGGAGTTCTCCAACAACTACAGCATGAGCGTGGTCAACCAGCTGCCGACCGGGCGCGGTCCCGAAAGCGTTGCGCTGCTGAGCTCCAAGGTGAAATACGACAACCAGACCACCGGCCTGGTCCAGATGGGCGGCGCCAGTCCGGCTGAGAACCGCTACTACTACAACGAATTCGACAGCACCTACGACTATCAGGGACTGGGCGCCACCTACCTGCCGGCCGAGGCGATCAGCTCGACCCAGGTGCTGAGCGCCAACGCAGGCGTGAGCTGGACCAGCACCACTGGCGGCACCATCGCCTCCACCGTGCGCCAGGGCACCAACCGCTTCCAGGCCGGCTACTCGCTGTATTTCACCCCGGCCACCTCGTGGTTCAACCCGCGCGCGCGCGATTCGCGGACATCGCAAGGCGACTACTACCACTTCAGTTCCAGCAACACGCACAGCGCCAACGTGGCCAACCAGTACCTATGGGCATCGGGCGCACTGCTGAAGGACAAGCTGTTCTTCTTCGCCATGCTGGGCAATTCGCCGGACAACACCAGCGTCAGCAACTCGCAGACCCGACATACCGACACCGCCAACCGCGACAAGAACGGCCTGCTCAATCTCACCTGGAACATCAACGCCGACCAGTCGCTCAACGTGGTCGGCAACCGCGACTGGAAGAGCACCTTCAACAACCAGTACAAGCTGACGCGCGACTACGATCCGTCCTCGCAAGGTGCGTACGCCGGCTGGACCTCGAGCCAGGTGAAGAACCAGTTCCTGATCGGCAACTACCACTGGCAGATCAACGACGACATGAGTCTGCGGCTGATGGGCGGCTACCTCAGCCAGTCGTCGCTGAGCCCCACCTCGACCTCGGGCACCAACCTGCCGTATGTGGTGGAGGTCGACCCGGTGACCCAGGTGCACAAGAACATCGGCGTCACCACCACCAGCAGCAAGCTCTATCCGTTTGCCTACTGGCGTCGTGGTTTCAAGGGCGACTTCACCTGGAACCTGGGCGACCACAAGATCACCATCGGCGGCGAGCACTACAAGCACTTCATCAACAATGTCAGCACCACCACCGACGGTGGTGACTGGACCTATTACACCCAGCCCGGCAGCGTATTGCCGAACGGCTCGCCCGCGCCGGCGGACGGACGCTACGTGGCGCAGTACTACATCAGCACCGGCGGCCCGTTCTACACGGTCAACAAGGCGTTCTACATCGACGACTACTGGCAGGCAGCCGATCGCTGGATTGTCTACGCCGGCCTGCGCGACGACACCTTCGTCAACAAGAACATCAACGGCCAGAACTTCTGGCGCCTGCCGCTGTTGTCGCCACGGCTTGGTGTGTCATGGGATGTGTACGGCGACAGCACGATGAAGGTCGGCGCCAATGCCGGCAAGTACACCATTCCGATTCCGTCCAGCGTCAACAATGGCGCTGCGGGCGCGGTCACCCAGTGGTACCGCTACTACACCTATGCCGGCAGGGACCCGAACACCCAGGCACCGACCGGGCTGGCCCAGATCGGTCCGCAGGAGACGCTGATCAACGGCCAGGCGCCCAGTGCGGCGAACGTGGCCAGCTCCAACATCAAGGCGCCGTACCAGTACGAGTTCGAGGTGTACGTGCAGAAGACGCTGGGCAACAGCTGGTCGTCGCTGGCCGAGCTGGGCTATTCCTCGCTCAAGCGCGCCATCGAGGACACCTGCTACACCCAGGGCATCACCGATTACGCGCAGGCGCACGGCTATCCGGGCTACGAGGATTCCAGCGGTTGCCCGATGATCAACCCGGGCATCGCGCAGGTGGTCATGCGCGATTACAACGGCGACGGCAAGCTGGAGGCGCTGACCTTGCCGGGCAGCGTGTTCGGCCCCGCGCCCACGCGCAAATATGTCCACCTCACCCTGGAGCTGAGTCACACGCAGAACAGCGAAGAGCCGTACTTCCTCGATCTCAGCTACACCTGGGCGCACCTGTACGGCAACTACGATGGCCTGCTCAATCTCGGCACGCGTACCAACGGCGGACCGTCCGAGCAGATCCTGTGGGACTTCCCCGGCCTGATGGAACACAGCTCCGGCAACCTGGCGGGCGACGTGCGCCACAGCCTCAAGCTCAATGGCATCTACTACTTTCCGAAGGGATTGCGCATTGGCAGCACGTTCGATCTGTCCACCGGCACGCCGCAGAACTGCCTGGGTACCTACCCCGATATCAACAACCCGGCCGAGCAATACGGTGCAGCCAGCCATTACTGCAACAACGTGCCCGCACCGCTGGGGTCGGCCGGAAGGGTGCCGTTGTTCTGGCAGTGGAACCTGGGCGTGGGCTATGACTGGGCGATCAATCAGTCGAACCACCTGAGCCTGGATCTGCAGGTGCAGAACGTCACCAATCGTCAGGGCCGCATCGACGCGGAGCAGCGCTACGACACCGGCAGTTTCCAGACCGATGGATCGCCGATCCTCAACCCGAGCTATGGCGCACCCAGCTGGCAGGCGCCGCGAACCACGATGTTGATCGCTCGCTACACCTTCCAGTGAGGACACGGGGCGCCGCGCCGAGCAGGCGTGGCGCCCCTGCTGATGGTTCGTGAACCACGTTGTCGCGCCGCCCGGTCGATCGGCATCACTTGCTCATTCACCCGAGGTATCTGATGAAAAACTATCTGTTGCATCTCGCTTGTGGGCTTGCAGGCATGGGAGCCATCGTGGCCAGCCCGGCCCATGCCGTGATTGCAGGTGGCATGACGGCCAATCACTACTATTACCCCGCCGCGACCGTCGCCAACGCCGATGGCTTGCATGGTTACAACGGCATCGATGCCTCCATCCGGGTGACCCACGAACCGGGCCACAACGGCAATACGTACTACGCCAGTCAGTTCTTCTGGACGATCAACGTCAACCAGGGCGGCTATACCGGCATCCAGCAAAACGCCAAGAAGACCAAGACCGTGCTCTTCTCGATCTTCGGCCAGACCTACGACCCCGCTGTCGACAAGCCGGGTCCCGCCTCGGGTGCGGTATGCCAGGGATTCGGCGGCGAGGGCACCGGCACGCAATGCCTGTTCAGCACGACCGGCAGCCAGGCCGCAGCGTGGAAGGAGGGGGTCATGTACACCTTCCACCTGAATTACGCCGGGAAGACCACGATTCCCGCGGGAGCGGCCGACGCTGGCGAGAACTACCTGTGGCAGGCCTCCATCACCGATACCAGCACGGGCACCACCACGGTGATCGGAACCATCCATTCGCCGGCGGCCAACGGCATCCTGCAAGCGGTGGTGCCGCAGTTCGTCGAAAATTTCACCCAGGGATCGCAGCAGTATGCGTCCTGCTCTGAAGTGCCCGCCACGACGGCGGTGTTCTACGCTCCGATCATGTACGACCCGGCGAACAACGCCGCGCAAACCAGCAACGCCTCGACCGAGGTCTATGGGGATTGCGCGTCCATCGCCAGCTCGATGATGGACCCGGACCACACGGCGATCGCCACCATCAACCAGTCGGTTGGCGCGCCGTTCCTGGCCAGCAACCGCGTCCAGCACTATTGCGCCGATACGCTGGGCGGCAATCACCTGGGCCTCAATATCTGTGCGGGCAAGCGCAGCTCGTCCTGGGCGATTGCCAACCAGTTGCTGGCGAACGATGCCGGCAACCGGCTGAATCTGATCGATCGCAGCGTTTGCCTGCAGGCCAATGGCAGCAACGCGGTACTTGCCGCCAATTGCGTTGCCGACAGCCGTCAGGAGTGGCTGTACATGCCCGGCGCGCAGGCCTGGTTCAACGTGGGCTCCGGTCAATGCCTGAACGCTGCCGGCGATGCCGGGCAGAACAGCACGGTGAATCTGGCCGATTGCGATTCGTCCGGTTATCAGCAGTGGCTGCCAAGGCAGCCGTAAGCGTGCTGCTGCAGGGCGAGTCGTCGTTCATGGCCGCAGCGGAGCCTTGGCATTCACCGCTGCGGCGGCAACAGGCTGGTCGATATGATTGAACCAACACGAGAGGCAACCATGGCAGCATCGCATTCGCATCCCCTTCGGCCGTCGCGCATGAGCGTGGCGGCTTCCTGCCTGCTGGTCGCGCTGGCGGGTTTCAGCGCGGCCCGCGCCGAGGACGGCATCGCCAAGGACAGCATCGCCACGGATGGGGCGGTACTTGAACCTGGCGTCGCCACCTTCGCCGATCAGCAAGGCATGGAAAGCTTCGGCAACGCCGCGATCGAGGCGCGCTGGAAACTGGATGGCAAGCATCTTGTCGACATGACGCTGACCGACCGCGCGCACCAGCGCAGCTTCGCCGTGCGCGCGCCGTTCGCGCTGTTGCTGGCCGACGGCAGCACGATCAATGCCTCAGACATGACCTTGCTGTCGCTGCCGCGCGTGCACACGCTGCCGGTGGACGCGAAGGCCTCACGGCTCGTCTTGCAGCTGCCGGGCAAGGCGGTCGAGGCCAGCTTCGGTGACCCGAATGGTCGCTTCCGGGTGGACTGGAGGCTGGTGCAGCGCGACGGCTCGCCCTACCTGCGGGAACTGATCTCGATCACCGCGCTGAAACAGGACGAGAAGATCGCCAAGGTGTCGCTGCTGCAGACGCAGGCGGCCGGCGCGGAGGTCAGCGGCGAGGCCAAGGGCTCGCCGGTGGTCGCCGGCGACCTCTATCTCGGCTTCGAACATCCGCAGTCCGACAGCACGGTGCGCGGCAGCGACGTCAGGCTCATGCTGGACCGGCAACTGCCGCTGGAGCAGGGCAAGACGATCGCCTATTCGGCGGTGGCCGGCGTGGTGCGCGACGGCCAGCTGCGGCGCGATTTCGCCAGCTACGTCGAGCGCGAGCGGGCGCATCCGTACCGGCCCTTCCTGCACTACAACTCGTGGTACGACATCGGCTACTTCACGCCCTACACCGAGGTGCAGGCGCTGGACCGCATCAACACGGTGGGCACCGAGCTGCATGTGAAGCGTGGCGTGAAACTGGATTCGTTCCTGTTCGACGATGGCTGGGACGACCGCAGCGGCAGCTGGCATTTCAGCAAGGATTTCCCGCATGGCTTCGTGCCGCTGCGCGAAGCCGCCGCGAAA
This sequence comes from Rhodanobacter ginsengiterrae, assembly GCF_050026815.1. NCBI lineage: Bacteria > Pseudomonadati > Pseudomonadota > Gammaproteobacteria > Lysobacterales > Rhodanobacteraceae > Rhodanobacter > Rhodanobacter ginsengiterrae. The sequence continues at coordinate 133,888 of NZ_JALBWO010000050.1, forward strand.
TACGGCGCGGCGCCGGGTGTGTGGCTGTCGCCGTGGGGTGGTTACGGGCCGCCGGCCAGGGAGCGCGCCGAACGCGGCGCCAAGGCGGGCTACGAGATCATCGACGGCGGTCTGGCGCTGTCCGGACCGAAGTATTACCAGCGCTTCCACGATGCGGTGATGGCGCTGCTCGACAAGGACGGCATCAACCAGTTCAAGTTCGACGGCACCGGCAATGCCGACAAGGTGTTCCCGGGCAGCCGCTTCGACAGCGACTTCGCCGCGGCGATCCAGCTGATCGACGACATCCGCGCGGCCAGGCCGGACACCTTCATCAACCTCACCACCGGCACCTGGGCCTCGCCGTTCTGGCTGCGCTACGCCGACACCATCTGGCGCGATGGCGAGGACGACAGCGAAACCGGCGTCGGCAGCACGCGCGAGCAGTGGATCACTTATCGCGATGCGCAAACCTACCGCAACATCGTGCTGAAGGGGCCGCTGTTCCCGCTCAACTCGCTGATGCTCCACGGCATCATCTACGCGAAGGAAAACCGCAAGCTCAACACCGACCCGGGCCATGACTTCGGCAACGAAGTGCACTCCTACTTCGCCACCGGCACCGAGCTGCAGGAGCTGTACATCACCCCGTCGCTGTTGAGCGAGCACGACTGGGACGTGCTGGCCGAAGCGGCGAACTGGTCGCGGAAGAACGCCGGGGTGCTGCGCGACACGCACTGGATCGGCGGCGATCCGGATCGGCTCGATGTCTATGGCTGGGCGTCGTGGTCGCCGACGAAGTCGATCATCACCCTGCGCAACCCGAGTGATCACACCCAGCTGGCGGTGATCGACCTGCAGCGCCAGCTGGAACTGCCCGTCGGCGCCGCCCGTCGTTTCACCGCACACAGCCCGTGGCGCAGCGACGCGGCCAAACCGGGGCTGACCCTGGACGCGGACAAGCCGGGCACGATCACGCTGGCCCCATTCGAGGTGCTGACGCTGGAGCTGACGCCGGTGGCGTCGGGTTCCTGAGGGAGCGGGTCGGCACGAATGGGCGGACGGCAACGCCGCTCATTCGTGCCGCGGCAGCGTCACGCCTTGCCGTGAAACAGCTCGCGGCCGATCAGCATGCGGCGGATTTCGTTCGTGCCGGCGCCGATCTCGTACAGCTTCGCGTCGCGCAGCAGGCGGCCGGCGGGGAACTCGTTGATGTAGCCGTTGCCGCCGAGCGTCTGGATCGCCTCCAGCGCCACCTGCACCGCGTTGACCGAGGCGTTGAGCAGGCAGGCGGCGGGGTCGATGCGCGACTTCACTTTCGCGTCGAACTGCTGCGCCACCATGTAGGCAAAGCCGCGTGAACTCTGCAGCGCGGTGTACATGTCGGCGATCTTGGCCTGCATCACGCCGAAGGTACCGATCGGCGCGTTGAACTGCTTGCGCTCGCGCACATAGGGCAGGGCCAGGTCCAGCGCCGCCTGCATCAGGCCGATCGGGCCGCCGGACAGCACCAGCCGCTCGGTGTCCAGACCGTTCATCAGCACGCGCACGCCTTCGTTGACTTCGCCGACGATGTTCTCGGCGGGGATCTCGCAATCCTCGAACACCAGCTCGCAGGTGTTCGAGCCGCGCATGCCCAGCTTGTCCAGCTTCTGCGCGGTGCTGAAACCCTTCATGCCTTTCTCGACGATGAAGGCGGTCATGCAGCGGCTGCCGGCGGTACGCGGCGCGGTACGCATGTAGACCAGCAGCACGTCGGCGTCCGGGCCGTTGGTGATCCACATCTTGTTGCCGTTGGCCACCCACACGTCGCCGCGCAGCTCGGCCTTGCAGCTCATCGAGCCGACCACGTCGGAACCGGCGCCCGGTTCGCTCATCGCCAGCGCGCCGACATATTCGCCACTGCACAGCTTCGGCAGGTATTTCTGCTTCTGTGCCTCGTTGCCGTTGTGATAGATGTTGTTGACGCACAGGTTGGAATGCGCGCCGTAGGACAGGCCGACCGAACCGGACGCGCGCGAGATCTCCTCCATCGCCACCATGTGTGCCAGGAAACCCATGCCGCTGCCGCCGTATGCCTCGGCCACGGTCACCCCGAGCAGGCCCATCTCGCCGAACTTGCGCCACAGGTCGGCCGGAAACAGGTTGTCGCGGTCGATCCTGTCCGCGCGAGGGGCGATCTCCTTTTCCGCAAACGCATGCACGGATTCGCGCAGCAGGTCGATCTCTTCACCGAGCGGAAACGGGCGCATCGCGAACTCCAGAGTGTGCAGAACGGCGATTTTAGCCTACGGACGCGGGCAATGCCGGTAGCTGGGGCCAAGCCAACAAAAAAGCCGCCAGTCAACCGGCGGCTTCTTCTGTTCCGTGGCAGGGTGGTCGCTTACTGACCGCGCATGCGGCCCTGGAAGCGGGTGCTGCCATTGCCCATGTGCGCCAGCTTGATCTTGCCGATCGCGCTGATGCGCTCTTCGGCCAGGCGGTCGGCCGCCTTGTAGGTCGGGATGCCTTCGTTCTTGGAGATCTCGAAGATGCGGCCCAGGTTGTAATAGATCGTGCGCATCATGCGCATCGCGCGCTCGCGGTTGTAGCCGTCGATCTCCAGCGACACATTCATCACGCCGCCGGCGTTGACCGCGTAGTCCGGCGCATACAGCACGCCGCGGCGCTGCAGCTCGTCGCCGATTTCGTCGGTGGCCAGCTGGTTGTTGGCCGGGCCGCAGATGATCTTCGCCTTGATCCGGTCGATGGTCTGCTCGTTGACGGTGCCGCCCAGTGCGCACGGGCTGTACACGTCGGCGTCGACGTCGTAGATCTCGTCCAGGCCGACCGCCTCGCAACCCAGCTCGTCCACGCAGCGCTGCACCGCTTCCTTGTTGATGTCGGTGACGAACACCTTGGCGCCCTGTTCGCGCAGCAGCTTGATGTACTCGCCGCCAACGTGACCGCAGCCCTGCACGGCGTAGCTGTACTTGCCCACGTCTTCGTTGCCGTGCTTGAACTGCAGCGCGGCCATCAGGCCCTGCAGGGTGCCGTAGGCGGTGAACGGCGACGGATCGCCCGAACCGCCATGCACCTGGTGCACGCCGGTCACGTATTCGGTTTCGCGGAACACGTATTCCATGTCGTTGACATCGATGCCGACGTCCTCGGCGGTGATGTAGCGGCCGTTCAACGAGTTGACGAAGCGGCCGAACGCGCGGAACAGCGCCTCGGACTTGTCCTTGCTCGGATCGCCGATGATCACCGCCTTGCCGCCGCCCAGGTTCAGGCCGGCCACGGCGTTCTTGAAGGTCATGCCGCGCGACAGCCGCAGCACGTCGTTCACCGCTTCCTGCTCGGTCTTGTACGGCCACATGCGCAGGCCACCGAGCGCAGGGCCCAGCACCGTGTTGTGGATCGCGATGATGGCCTTCAGGCCGGCGTCCTTGTTGTGGCAGAAGACGACTTCTTCGTGACCCGTCTTTTCGATGGTTTCAAAGATCATTGGAACGGTGACTCCATGATTTACGGTGCCGATGGGCATCTACAGAGGGTGGCGAGGAGCATGAGGGACCCCGCCGGGGGTGTGGAAACGCCGGAAACTCATCGCCCCGACCGAAGCCGGGGCGAGGAATCAAAGCGACAAGTTTAGTACGTCACCCCCGCAGGTGGTGCCGCGGCGCAGCAAGCCGCCTGCGTATGGAGTCCGCGCGGGCGGTTCAGCGGCCCCAGTAGCCGGGGCGGAAGCGCCAGTCGTCACCGTGGCGCACCCAATGTGCCGGCCGATAATGATGGCCCCGGCGCACCACCACCCAGGAGCCGCCCACCCATACATGGCGGTGGGCATGGGCGTTCCAGCGCCAGTAACCCGGCGCCCAGACATAGCCGCGCCGCGGCGGCGGCACCCGCTCGAAGCGCGGTGGCGGTGGCGCGATACCGATGTGCACGCCAACCGCCACCTGCGCGCGTGCGGCCGCCGGTGGCGCGTAGATGGCGCCGGCGAAAGTCAGGCCCAGTCCGGCCAGCAAGGCCAGTTTCAGTGGGGTACGAGTCATGGCGATCTCCTCAGGCTGGGCCGATTCGTCGGCCGGCAGTTCGGAAAACGGTGGGCGGCACGGGCAGTTGACCTGCGCCCGTCGTCCCATTCAGGCAACGATTAGGCTGGCCGTCGCTACAGCTGGCAGTTCGGTGCACGACCTGCGGCGCGGGCCTGCTGGTACACCGGCAACCATTGCTGCGCCTGCCGCTCCAGCGCCTGCGCGCGGTTGCCGGAAGAAGGATGCGTGGACAGGAAGGCCGGCGGCTTGCTGCCGCCTTGCGCGCCCATCTTCTGCCATAGCGTCACCGCCGCGCGCGGATCGAAACCGGCCTGCGCCATGTAACGCTGGCCCAGCGTGTCGGCCTCGCTCTCCTGGGTGCGCGAGAACGGCAGCAGGATGCCCACCTCGGCGCCCAGTCCCAGCGCCGCCGCGGCGTAGCCGGTGTTGCTGCCGCGGGTGCCGGCGTAGATCGTGCCGGCGGCCACCGCACCCTGCACCAGGTAGTTGTCCGACACCCGCTCCGCGCCATGGCGCGCCACCACGTGCGACAACTCATGCCCCAGCACCACCGCCAGCTGGTCCTGGTTGCTGGCGACCTTGAACATGCCCTTGTTCACGCCGATCCGGCCGCCGGGCAGGGCGAATGCGTTGGCGCTGTCGTCGCCGATGATCTGCACTTCCCACTGCTGGGTGTTCCACGGCGGCGGCAGCACGGCGATCAGCGCATTCGCCACGCAGCTGGCATAGGCGCGTTCGCGCGGCGCATCGACGAACTTGCCCTGCTTGCGCATGTCGTTGAACGCGGTCAGCCCCATCTGGCTCATCTGGCTGTCCGACACCACCATCAGCTGCGAGCGACCGGTCGGCGAGGTGACGCAGCCGGCCAGCAACGCGGCGGCCAGTGAGGCGAGCAGATGGCGATATTTCATGCGTGGTCCCTTGATGACGGTCATGATTCGAGCATACCTGCAGCAAATCACTATCGTGATCAACACCGTGTCGAGGAAATGAAGGCCGTGGCGCTCCTTCGACGCTGCGCCGACACCTCGATCGTCATGCCCGCCGTGGCCCGGCGCGCAACCGTTGCCGCGTCAACCGTGCTTGAGCGGAGCGAGCAGGGTGGGGCCGGCACCCTCGGTCCGCATGCTGCCGTCGGCGAGGGCATCGGCCGCACTCGTGTCTGGCCGATCGACCCAGGGCGCCGGTACATACGGTCCGGGGACGTAGGTTTCCCATACGGACCTGGTGCGGCTCAGCCTGTCCATGTTCAGGCTGAACTTGACCGGAATGTGGACGGTCCAGCTGTTCTGCGTGACCAGCGGGCCGGTCGTGGGCGCCACGTAGCTCCATTGGCGGGCAGCCTTGAGCGCCGCGTCGGCCAGGAGCTTGCGGTATTGCCGAAGCTCGCCGTCCGGACCCAGGTTGCCGAGATTGACCTGCTCGGCGACCGCTTCCAACACGTGACCGTCGTGGTCCACGTGCAGCGACAGATACACCGTGCCTTGCACCCGATCATGGACGGCGCGTTCGGGGTAGCGCGGCATGATCTTCTTGTTGCCTTCGGCCGCTTGCAGCGTGTCGGTGGAGTTTCCGTTGTCGTCCCCGAACGTGGCGCCCTTGATGCGCGCGCTGTAGTTGCCGTCCGGCATTCTGTCGAGCACCACCCGGACATGCATGCTGGACTTGGCGACCACCGGTGCGCCATCGCGCAGCACCGGGTGGAAGCGCCACTGCAACGCGGCCTTGCGTACCAGGTCCGCGATGGCTTTCCCGTAACTGGCCTCATCGTCGACGACCGCGGTCTGCACGGTGCCGTCTGTGGCCAGCACGATGGTTCCCTTGACCACGGTGGAGGATTCCACGTTCTCGCGGGAGCTGGCCTGGGCGACCATCGTCACCATGGCGAGGAGTGCAGCGAACAAGGCCTTCTTCATGTGTGCTGTCCTTGAAGTTGCGTTGAATTCGGTACGCCCGGCGCGGCTCGCATGGGTTGCCCCCATCCGCTTCCACCGGTCATGCGCCAGCCTTTGCTGCGTTCGACAGCGTCATGCCGGGCACGAAAGCCATTCATTTCCGCTTGTGATTGGTCCCCTGGCTGGCGCCCAGTATGCGATCAAACAAACATCCGTGGAAGGCGATCCGGCGCAGCCGGCCTTGCCCGCAGCGTCGGGTCCACGCCTGTCGGCAAGCGCGCTGCGGCAAGCTCTTGCCACCGATTCCCACTAGAATCGAACGGATCAAGCATCGATGTCCGGAGTTGCCATGAGTTCCCCCGCCAAGCACGTCCCCGCCGCCACCGCGCCCGCCGAAACCACCCCGCTGCGCTTCGTCACCGCGGCCAGCCTGTTCGATGGCCACGACGCGGCGATCAACATCATGCGGCGGATCATCCAGTCGCAGGGCGCGGAGGTGATCCACCTCGGCCACAACCGCTCGGTCGAGGACGTGGTGCGCGCCGCGCTGCAGGAAGACGCCGACGCCATCGCGCTGTCGTCCTACCAGGGCGGCCACGTCGAGTACTTCAAGTACATGGTCGACATGCTGCGCGAGCGCGGCGCCGGCCACATCCGCGTGTTCGGCGGCGGTGGCGGCACCATCACCCCGGAAGAGATCCGCGAGCTGCAGGCCTACGGCGTCGAGCGCATCTACCACCCCAACGACGGCATGAAGCTGGGCCTGGTCGAGATGATCGAGGACGTGATGGAGCGCACCCGTGCCGCCGTTGCCAAACGCGTGGAAACCGCCGCCAGCCACGTCGACATCGACGACGAGATCTCCATCGGCCACATGCTTTCCACCATCGAGGAAAGCCGCTTCGCCGACGGCGAACTGGAGCGCCTGCGCAAGGAGTGGAAACTCGCCGGCAAGCAGACCCCGGTACTCGGCCTCACCGGCACCGGCGGCGCCGGCAAGTCGTCCGTGGTCGACGAGCTGCTGCTGCGCTTCCTGCACGCGTTCCCGCACATGCGCATCGCCGTGCTCGCCGTCGATCCGACCCGTCGTCGTTCCGGCGGCGCCTTGCTGGGCGACCGCATCCGCATGAACTCCCTGCGCAGCCATCGCGTCTACATGCGCTCGATGGCCACCCGCCGCCAGCACGCCGCCACCAGCATCGTGCTGCACGACTGCATCGACTTCCTGAAAAGCCAGCCGTACGACCTGGTCATCGTCGAGACCGCCGGCATCGGCCAGAGCGATTCGGAAATCGTCGACCTGGTCGATTTCCCCGCCTACGTGATGACCAGCGACTACGGCGCCGCCAGCCAGCTGGAGAAGATCGACATGATCGACTTCGCCGAGCTCATCGTGCTGAACAAGTTCGACAAGCGCGGCGCCGAAGACGCGCTGCGCGACATCCGCAAGCAGTGGAAGCGCAATCGCACCGCGTTCAACGTCAAGGACGAGGACGTGCCGGTGTATCCGACCATCGCCAGCCAGTTCAACGACCCGGGCGTCACCTGGATGTTCACCAACCTGTGCCGGTTGATGCGCGAGAAGGCAAAAAGGGGTCAGAGTCACTTTTCGGGCGAGCACGCAGCAGGTCATGGCGGTACGGAGTCGAAAAATGACTCTGACCCCTTTTTGCTTTCCTCCCCCGGCTGCGACTGGCAGCCCCAGCTCGACACCACGCTCAAGTCTCCGCGCGCCACCGTGCTGATCCCCGGCGCCCGCGTGCGCTACCTCGCCGAAATCGCCGAGCAGGGCCGCGCGATCAACCAGGCCATCGAGACCCAGGCCGAGTTCGCCAGCAAGGCGCAGCACTACTACGAGTCGCTGAAGGAACTGGGCGACGCGGCGCTGCCGCGGCCGCTGGACATGTACGCCAGCGATGCGCTGCACGCCGACGGTGATCGCTCGCTGACCACCTTGCGCCAGCGCTACAACGCCGCGCTGAAGGAACTCAGCCACGAAGCGATCGAACAACTGCGCCACTGGCCGGCGCTGTTCGAATCGGTCACCGCCGACGTCAACGAATACAAGGTGCGCGACAAGGTCATCCGCGTCGACAACTACCGCGACTCGCTCAGCCACCAGAAGATCCCGAAAGTGGCGCCGCCCAAGTCGAAGGACTGGGGCGAACTGCTGACCTTCCTCGGCAAGGAGCACCTGCCCGGCCACTACCCGTACACCGGCGGCGTGTATCCATACCGCCGCAGCGGCGAAGACCCCACCCGCATGTTCGCCGGCGAAGGCACGCCCGAGCGCACCAACCGCCGCTTCCATTACCTCAGCCAGGGCGGCGCCGCCACGCGCCTGTCCACCGCGTTCGACTCGGTCACCCTGTACGGCGAAGACCCGGCGCCACGCCCCGACATCTACGGCAAGATCGGCAACTCCGGCGTCAACATCGCCACGCTCGACGACATGAAGAAGCTGTACTCCGGCTTCGACCTCAGCGCGCCCAGCACCTCGGTCTCCATGACCATCAACGGCCCCGCGCCGATGATCCTGGCGATGTTCATGAACACCGCCATCGACCAGAACGTGGAGAAGTACCTGCGCGAAGACGACGCCCGCTGGGCGGCGGCGCAGAAGAAGATCGACAAGCTCTACGAAGGCAAGGCACGCCCGACGTATCTGGGTGAACTGCCCAAGGGCAACGAAGGCCTCGGCCTGGGGTTGCTCGGCGTCTCCGGCGATGACCTGATCGACGCCGAAACCTACGCGAAGATCAAGACCGAGACCCTGACCAAGGTGCGCGGTACCGTGCAGGCCGACATCTTCAAGGAGGACCAGGCGCAGAACACCTGCATCTTCTCCACCGAATTCGCGCTGCGCATGATGGGCGACATCCAGCAGTACTTCGTCGACCACAAGGTGCGCAACTTCTATTCGGTCAGCATCAGCGGGTATCACATCGCCGAAGCCGGGGCCAACCCGATCAGCCAGCTCGCCTTCACCCTCAGCAACGGCTTCACCATCGTCGAGTACTACCTCGCCCGCGGCATGAGCGTGGACGACTTCGCGCCCAACCTCAGCTTCTTCTTCTCCAACGGCATGGACCCGGAGTACACCGTCATCGGCCGCGTCGCCCGCCGCATCTGGGCCCGCGCCATGCGCGAGCGCTACGGTGCCAGCGCGCGCAGCCAGATGATGAAGTACCACATCCAGACCTCCGGCCGTTCACTGCACGCGCAGGAGATCCAGTTCAACGACATCCGCACCACGCTGCAGGCGATGTACGCGCTGTTCGACAACTGCAACTCGCTGCACACCAATGCCTACGACGAGGCGATCACCACGCCCACCGAAGAAAGCGTGCGCCGCGCGGTGGCGATCCAGATGATCATCAACAAGGAGCTGGGCCTCAACTTCAACGAGAACCCGTGGCAGGGCAGCTACGTCGTCGACACGCTGACCGACCTGGTCGAGGAGGCGGTGTACAAGGAGTTCGAGGCGATCAGCGAGCGGGGCGGGGTGCTTGGCGCGATGGACACCATGTACCAGCGCGGCAAGATCCAGGACGAGTCGATGTATTACGAGCACAAGAAGCACGATGGGTCGTTGCCGTTGATTGGGGTCAACACCTTTTTGCCGAAGGATCATGCGGGGGAGATCGCGACCGAGATCGAGTTGATTCGGTCGACGGAGGAGGAGAAGGGGGCGCAGATTGCCAATGTGAAGCGGTTTGGGGAGGCGCGGAATGCGTTGGCGTCTGACAGCCTCAAGGTGCTACAAACGACGGCGAGGGAGCGTCGGAATGTGTTTGAGCAGTTGATTGAGGCGGTTAAGTACAACTCGTTGGGGCAGATCAGCCATGCGTTGTATGAGGTGGGGGGGGAGTATCGGAGGAATATGTGAGTGTGTCGTGTTTAATTAGGAACGTACAGCTACCGAGCAATAGCCAGTAATCCATTGAATGGCTGGTCTATCAATTAAGGGTTGCGAATGGATAACGATGATCAAGTCATACGGTGGCTGCATTTGTCCGATTTCCACGTTGGCAAAGACGATTACGCCACACGCAAAATGTTCGATTATATAATAAGGCACGTGCGAGATAAGAAAAATCAAGGATTTATCCCCGATCTGTTGTTCATCACTGGCGATTTGGCCGATGGGGGGCTGGACATCCAGTACGAGACCTTTTGGTTAGATTTTATATGCCCGTTGCAGCAGGAAATCGGCGGTGGCGTTGAGCAGAGAACCTTTGTCGTGCCGGGCAATCACGATGTAGATCGCACCAAGCATCCCGCGTTCAGTCGAGAAGAGATCGCTAAAGCAGAAAGTCATTATCTTGACCCTACCGATGAAGGGTCCAGGCTTCGCGATGAAATGCTTATATCTCGCTTCCGTTCTTATATTAAAAGCGATATTACGTCCGTCAATGGCGCATTTGCCGGGCCAGAAGGTGCCTACGCCACGTGTTTGACTATAAATGATCTTGAAGTCGGCATAGTCGGCATCAACACCGCTTGGCTCAGCAAAGACAATAAGGACGAACGCCGCCTTACTCCAGGAAAGCCGCTTCTAGAAAAGGCCTTGAATGCCATCAAGCCGGCGCGGTTGCGCATCGTTCTCGGCCACCACCCTATAGAATGGATCATCCCGGAGCAACAGAAGCCCATTAAAAGTCTGCTGGGCCAGCATCATGTGCTTTACCTGCATGGGCACCTACACGATGCTTGGGCAGAGCCTACTTACGGCGGGGGTCAAGCTTATCTTGCCATCCAGGCCGGAGCGGGGTTTCAATCGCGGGAAGGCGAGCTTTGGCGAAATGGATTGGTTTGGGGGGAGGCTGACCTGAAAGCAGGTGAGGTTCGGCTACAAGCTTGGCGTTGGATCCACGATCAACAGGCTTGGACACTTGCGACGGATGCCTTGCACGAAAGTCATCACCAAGGTGATTGGTGGCGTTACCCGCTTCCCGGTGACCAACCAAACAAGGTCGACTACACTCCCTCTGTGCGGATTGTTCGGCCTCCCAAAGGCTGGTCGGTCTTCAAACCTAACGATCTTGTCGTTCATTTCCAGCCTCTCGATGAAGGTTCTGCGTTGCGCTACTTCGATGGTGCCGTGCCCGACTGGCACACGGCGCTGTCCACCTCTATCCCTCGCCGGCGAATTGTCGGCAATTTAGTGGGACGCTTCCAGCAAGCAGAGACCGCTGGTAGGCCTATCGTCTCGCTGCTGTTGGCCGCCGGCTGCGAGGGCAAGACCACCGCCTTGCTGCAAGCGGCTAGCGCTATCGTCGAAGGGAAGGATGACTGGCGCATCTTGCAACGCCGAGACGAATCACAACCACTCGTGCCAGACGACATCCTCAAAATTTTGGACGGTGACTTCACTTGGTTATTGATTCTGGACGAAGCCGACAGCGCGGCGAGCGAATTACTAGATCTACTCAAGCTGCTGCCCAAGGGATTAAATGGCCGTGTGCATGCACTGCTCGCGTGCCGAGACACGGATTGGCTCGTCTCAAACGCGAAAAAATTAGACTGGTCTACTGTCACCGATTTCAGTTCTGAACGATTAGTCGGCCTCGATTCCATTGACGCCCTAGCGATCGTTCAAGCTTGGGAGGCATATGGTCGGAGTGGGCTTGGCAACCTGGCCGATGAGCCCGAGTTCGAGCGTGCCGAAATACTTGAAAGACAGGCCAAACATGAAGCTGCCAGCGAGTCAGGGGCGTTCTTTGGGGCCCTGCTGGCGGTGCGTAGTGGTTCCGATTTAGATGAACACGCTCGTTTACTGTTGGAACGCCTCGGACAACGCAAAATTTCGAGCGGCGGCAATTTAGGTACCGCTATGGCCCATATTGCCGCCATGCATGCTGAAGGTCTGGAATATCTTTCTCGTCCTGTTCTTGCACAAGTCTTGGGGTGTCCGGAACACAGACTACACCGCGAAATACTTGTGCCTCTTGGCGAGGAGGCGGCGGCTACCACCACATCATCCTTCATCTTAACGCGCCATCGACGCATCGCTGAGACACTGATATCAGTGCTCCGAAGGGAATTTGGTGAGGACATTGATGCGCTCTACATTGCAATGGCTGGGGCAGCAATTTCAGCCTACGCTGCCGATAGCTTTGTTCCGAAACTGCATAATTGGCGTTTCGATATTTCCAATCATTTCCTTGAACGAGGCAGAGAGGAATTAGCGCTCAACATTGCAATAGCGGTACTTGATCGGGAACCGCAGCACCCCCCGACACGAATTCATCTTGCGAATTTATACCGGAGGGCACAGCTGCCTGAACAAGCTCTGAGGGTGTTCCGGTCGATCACTACTTTGGTGGAGGATTTTCGAGGGTACTATGGTGAGTGGGGCGTATGCGAAGGCGAGTGCGGTCATCCAGCGAACGGAACTTTGCTGCAAGCCTTTGCCCTTGCTGACCAATATCCAGCATCCAAAGTCGACAACGACAGCGCCAAGAAAATTTTGGCCGGCGTGGGAGTTTCGTTTGGCAGCCTCTATGACTCCTATCGCGACCCTGCCTTCCGCGACGCCCGCATGGCGGTGGCAAGTTTGGGACTTACATTGAGTCTCGATGCTACGGCCAAGAGCTATTTCTCCACCCACATGCGCGAAGCCACGGAGCAGGGCGCCCATCCCATCGAGCAAGACCAAGCTATCCCAGTGCTTCAAGTTGGCATTGCCGCTGCGGAGCTAATTGGTATTGATGCGCAGATCATCGCTCTGCTGCCCAAAGTCGGGCAGATGACTTTCGCTGGGCTGAAAATACTGACTTCACATTTTGGAAAAACGGGAAAACAAAGGGGACGTGGCTAATTGCCCAAAAGGGGACGGAGGCTGAGGTTTCCCCACGTTTTCATGCTGGCACAGCCATCTGATCGAGCAGTGCCGGAGATGGCTTTCGTATCTGCTCCATGAGCTCTTCGAGCCTGGCGTTTGACCATCGTCGCAGCAGCGCCTCACGGCCCAGCCGCATGATCGAGTACAGCCGTCGCTTGCATCGAAACGGCGCCAGCCATTGATCTATCCCTGCGTTTTCGCAGGCCATGCCGACCAGCCAGCTGGCGAAGGCTGCCATCGTGTGGAGCAACAGCAACACTTCGATGCGCTTGTCCTTGCGGGTCAGGCTGTCTTCAAAGGCATGACCGTAGCGGTGGGATTTGAGATCCC
>NZ_JALBWO010000051.1:0-164457 GCF_050026815.1 Rhodanobacter ginsengiterrae
GGCTGATTAGCTTGTTCAACCGCGCCACGCTTGAACTCGCTGCTGAATTTTCTTCGCTTCGACATGAACACTCCTCATCGGCCGCATCGGCCTTCTCGTAAGTGTCCGTGAAATCGGGGGTGAACCCCTCTCGGCCAAGCTGCCGTCGATCGCGCTCCGCTTCCCGCGCACCTCGCGCTGGCTTGGGTCCGTTTGAGTCCGGAATGCTACCTACGCACCGCAGCCACCCGTTGCCCCAACGAGTTCGAGCGTCTGTTCGCTCAGCGCTATTACGAAGTCCTCGGTCCTGGCCTAGTGCTTCCGAAAAACCGTACCAAGCTCAAGTTCGTCTACCAACCCGCCTCGGCGGGGCTGCGTGGTGCCAATGTCACGATGGCGTTCGGGGATGTTCCGGACGTCACTGCCTTGACCGCGCCCATCAGGAAGCTGATGGAGATCGCGAACCAGTGCACGGACGAACTTGGTTCCTACAGCCGCCTCGTCGGAAAGGATCCTGAGGCAGCCGGAGCACTGGAAGGACTTTTGCTGTTGCCTGCCACCCTCTGGCCCGATGCCACGCAGGCAAAGCTGCAGGCGCTGACCGCACAGATGTGCGAAGGCCGACTGTCGTTGCCGCTGAAGGAACTTCTTGCGCTGTTGGGCGGTGCCAATCAAGTTGTAAATCGCGATCGCGCGCGGGGCCTGGCGCGGGCACTTGAAGGCGCCGAGATTGGAATGGAACCGCATGTCCTCGGTGGTGCCAAGACGCCGGGCGAACAGGACACGATCGTCTTGTTCGCTCAACCGCTCATGGACTCGGATGTGGGTTCGCGTGCCGAGTATCAAGCGGCTGCGTTGACGCTGCAGTTGGCTTCGGCCGTGGCCCAGGCCGATGGAGACTTCCATGATCGGGAGGTCGCACATCTGCGGGCGGAAATCGAAGGATGGGCGCACCTCACTCTCGCCGAGCGCCGCAGGCTGCACGCGCATCTCCAATGGTTGACCGCCTCGCCAATGAACCTGGCGGCGCTGAAAAAGAAGTTGGAGCCGTTGCCCACCGCAGCGCGCGAGATGCTTGCCGCCTTCATGGCGACGCTGGCCCAGGCCGACGGCCTCGTCTCGCCCGATGAAGTGAAGTTCCTGGAAAAGGTCTACAAGGCTCTCGGCGTAGAACCCAAGCGCGTCTTCAGCGACATCCACGCCGCTGGCTCCGGCGGCACACCTGTATCCACTGACCAGGCTAAGAAGCCGGGCTTCCGTCTGGATGCTGAGCGTATCGCGGCGTTGCAAGAGGATACAGTGCGGGTCTCTGCGCTGCTTTCGAAGATATTCACCGAGGAAGCGGACAGTACGCGCGCGCTTGCGGCTCGCACTCCGGAACCGGAGCTCGACGGCGAAGCCGGTTCACCGCTGGGCCTGGACGAGGATCATTCCGCTCTGCTGCGCTTGCTGCTGTCGCGGCCCGAGTGGACGCGCGCCGAGCTGGAGGACGCCGCCGCGGACTTGGATCTGATGCTCGACGGTGCGATGGAACAGATCAACGAGGCGGCCTTCGAGGCATTCGACGAGCCACTGTTCGAAGGCGAGGACCCGATTTCAGTGAACACCCAACTACTTGAGAAGGTCGAAGCATGAATGCTGCCATTCGCCCCAAGGATCGCGATGCCGTTATCCAATCCCTGCGTGCCGGCGTCGTGCCCCGCGCAGGTCAACACCTGATCCAGGTCGCTCGAGGCCGGGAGATCGAAGCGTTGGTCGCGGACATCGACCGCGTTGCCGACGGCGGCTCATCGTTCCGCTTCGTCATCGGCGAATATGGTGCGGGCAAGACCTTCTTTCTCAATCTGATTCGCGCCATCGCCATGGAGCGCAAGCTTGTCGTGGCCAACGCCGACCTCAATCCCGATCGACGCCTGCACGCGTCCGGTGGGCAGGCACGGTCGCTGTATGCCGAGCTCATGCGCAACTTGGCCACGCGAACCAAACCGGAGGGTGGCGCCTTGTCCGGCGTGGTCGAAAAGTTCATCGCCACGGCCAAGTCCGAAGCCAAAGCGCAGAGCGTGTCCACCGAACAGGTCATCCGGTCGAAGCTGGAACAGCTGACCGAGCTCGTCAACGGTTATGACTTTGCCGATGTCATCGCGGCCTACTGCCGCGGCGTCGAGGAAGGAAACGAGCAGCTGAAATCAGATGCCGTCCGTTGGTTGCGCGGTGAGTTCGTGACCCGGACCGACGCGCGCGCGGCACTGGGTGTTCGTACGATCGTCGATGACGCATCGATCTACGATCAGCTGAAACTCATGGCCAGGTTCGTGCGCTTGGCTGGATACGCGGGACTGTTCGTGTGTCTGGATGAAATGGTCAACCTTTACAAGCTTGCCAACTCGCAAGCGCGCAACTCCAACTACGAGCAGATCCTACGCATGCTCAACGACTCCTTGCAGGGTACAGCCGTGGGCCTCGGGTTCGTTCTGGGCGGCACACCTGAGTTCCTGATGGATACGCGCCGCGGGATTTACAGCTACTCGGCACTCCAAAGTCGGCTTGCCCAGAACGCTTTCGCGACCAATGAGCTGGTCGACTTCTCAGGCCCCGTGTTGCGCCTTTCGAGCTTGACGATGGAAGACTTCTATCTGCTCTTGGGGAAGATCCGCCACGTATACGCTGCCGGGGACTCCGCCCGGTACCTGCTTCCCGATCCGGCGATCGCGAGTTTCATGGAGCACTGCGCCAATCGCATCGGCGACAGCTTCTTCCGCACGCCACGCACCACGATCACTTCCTTCATCAACCTCTTGGCCATCCTGGAACAGAACCCTGGCACCGACTGGAAAAGCCTGATCGACGAGGTCCGAGTGGAAGCTGATGAAGGCGGCACGAATGATGTGGCCGTGGACTCCGAAGACGAGCTGGCCTCCTTCAAACTCTGATGGCAGCTTCCCAGGCCTTCCTGCAACTGGACCCTCGGATACAACGCTACCTGTGGGCCGAAGGTTGGGGTGCGCTGCGCGAGGTACAGGAACAAGCCATCCCGCTAATCCTGCCAGGCAACCAGGATGTCATCTTGGCAGCCAGCACGGCCTCGGGGAAAACCGAGGC
Organism: Rhodanobacter ginsengiterrae; assembly: GCF_050026815.1. Lineage (NCBI taxonomy): Bacteria > Pseudomonadati > Pseudomonadota > Gammaproteobacteria > Lysobacterales > Rhodanobacteraceae > Rhodanobacter > Rhodanobacter ginsengiterrae. Next base: position 3,079 of record NZ_JALBWO010000051.1, read on the forward strand.
CGCTTTCCTGCCTGCATTGACCCATCTGCTCGGCCGGCCAGAAGAGGGCTTGATCGTCTACATCAGCCCGCTGAAAGCGCTGATCAACGACCAGTTCGGACGCCTGGATCGCCTCTGTGAGAACTTGGACGTGCCCGTCTGGCCGTGGCACGGGGATATCACCTCGACTTCCAAGCGGAAGTTCGTGCAAAAGCCGACTGGCGTGCTCTTGATCACGCCGGAGTCCTTGGAAGCCACGTTATGCAACCGTGGCACCAGCATTGCCGCCCTGTTCAAGCAGATGACCTTCTTCGTCATCGATGAACTTCACGCGTTCATAGGCACGGAACGCGGGAAGCAACTACAGGCGCTGATGCACCGCATCGAAGTCGCACTGGGACGCACGGTGCCTCGCATTGGACTCTCCGCCACGCTGGGTGACATGGGCTTGGCGGCCCAGTTCCTGCGACCCGACCGCCCCGTGGCGATGGTCGATGCGCCATCGACTGGGGGTCAGTTGCTGATCTTGGTCAAAGGGTTTGAAGAGCCCACGGCCGCGAACGGAACGGGCAGCAAGAACGATCCGGAAACGGAGCGTGCACCGCTGGCAATCGCCCAGCACATGTTCAAAACCTTGCGCGGCTCCAACAACCTCGTTTTCCCGAACAGTCGTCGGGAGGTTGAACGCTACACGCATCTTTTGAATGAGCTGTGTGAGCAGGCCCAAGTCCCCAAGGAGTTCTGGCCGCATCACGGTAACCTGTCGAAGGAAATCCGCTACGAAACCGAAGCTGCGCTTAAACAGCGTGAGCGCGCGGCAACTGCCGTTTGCACAAGCACATTGGAGCTGGGCATCGATATCGGTGCGGTCAAAAGCGTGGTGCAAATCGGCACGCCACCGTCCGTTGCAAGTCTGCGACAACGACTGGGTCGTTCCGGCCGACGCGAGGGCGAACCTGCAATCCTGCGCGGCTATGTCATCGAGGACGCCCTGGACGAGAAGACTGGCCTGGAAGCGCGGCTTCGACTGGACACGGTGCAGACCTCAGCCGTCATCTCGCTTTTGCTGGAAAACTGGTTCGAGCCGCCTGCTGTGCATGGGGCGCACTACTCCACGCTGGTGCAGCAGCTCCTGTCTTCCATCGCGCAATATGGCGGTCTCCAGGCGGCTCAGGCGTTCCGCCTTCTTTGCGCCCCACCCGGTCCATTCGAACGAGTGTCCAAAGACGTCTTTGCCGAGCTGCTGCGTACCCTGGGACAAGAGGAAATCCTGACGCAGGATCACTCAGGTCTGCTGCTCCACGGCCGCATCGGCGACAAAATCGTCAATCACTATTCCTTCTACGCGGCATTCTCCAGCGACGAGGAGTTTCGCATCGTTTCCGGCGGAAAGGCATTGGGAACGCTCCCCGTCTCGCAAATGATGACGCCCGGCCAGCGCATTCTGTTCGGGGGGCGCACTTGGATCATTGAAGTCATTGATGAAGAACACAAGACGATCCATGTTGCGCCCGCCAAAGGCGGCGCTCCTCCGCTGTTCAATGGAGGCGGCGGGCGTGTACATACCAAAGTACGGCAGCGCATGCGCGATATCTATGTTGCACACGACGCGCTGCCCTTCCTGGACCCAACGGCACAGCGCTTCCTGGGCGAAGGTCGCGAGGCGTTCGCTACGATGGCCTTGGCCGATCGTTTGCTGCTGGATCAGGGAAGCCAAGCGATCCTGCTGACCTGGCTGGGTGACGCGGCCAACGAGGCCATTGCTTGCGTACTGATGTCGCGCGGCGTGCAGGCATCTATCGGCCGGCTGGGGGTCGAGATCCAGCGCGCTGGCCGTAGCCTCGATGAGATCGAAGACTTGCTGGGGGACATCGGTTCGGAGCCCGCCGTACCTGTGGACGAGCTGCTCGCGAAAGCAAGCAATCTGGTCCGCCAAAAATGGGACGGATTGCTTTCACCGCACCTGTTGCGGCAAAGCTATGCCAGCTCCAATCTGGATATAGACGAGGCACTGGACTGGCTTCGCGCGATGCCTGAATTACGGTCATATCGAGCCAGTGGCCGCACCTAACTCGCCTGCCAGCCCGGTTCCAGCAGCCCCTAGAAATAAAGAGGTCAAGTTCATTTAAATCGTCGACCTCACGCCGCCTGAATCACAAATGCGCTGGCCGTGGCGACAGGCTGCACGTTACGCAACGTGCGGCGCATCTCGACCAGGCCGTAGCGTTCCATCGTCTTGAGCGTCCGCGAAAGATTGCTGGGCGCGCGTCCGGTGAACTCGGCGAGCTGGCTCAGTGATTCGGGCTTCTGTTCCCTGATGACACGCAGCAACGCGCGGTTGTCGTCGGACAATACTTCGGCCAACGAGCGCATGGAGGTGAACCAGATCTTCGGCTCGTTGGGGCGGGGCTGATGGTCGCCACGCGCAATGGCCAGTGCGCGGGCGCGGATGGCTTCTTGGGGGGCGATGCCGATGACCAGTTTTTTCATGACTTCGTTTCCTCAAGTACGCGGTCTACTTCGTTGAAGAAATCCTCCAGCAGTTGCTGCGGGCTGGTGAATTCGTACGGCACGCCTTTGTCGCTGACGTGACGATGGCGGTGGTCGTAGGCCATACGCCGACCTGCATAGCGCTTGCGCTTCGGTGGCTTGACGGCATGCGCGTTGTCGAAACCGAGTAATCGCGTGCCGTAGCGATCATGCAAGGTCAGCGCGTAGCGTATGCCGTGTGGCACATGCTCGTTCGCCTCGATGCGCCACGCCTCGATCTTGATCCAGTATCCGTTGCCCTGATCGTAGATCTCGCCGTTGAGCAACAGCAGCGTTTCCAGTCCTGCGTCTTCCTTTGACATGACTATATATCATCCGATGATAACTTCAATGAACCCGGCCACGGGGGTGGTGACTGGTTGCATGCCGCGCCATGGAAACGGAGTCGGGTTCAGCTGTTCCAGCAGCTGACCTGGTTCGGGAGTCGGCATGACGCCAGCTCCACCATCTGCCTCACTTCGCCAACTGCACCAACACCCGATGCCAAAACTCCAACCCGGCCTCGACTTCCGACGCCGGCGCGATATCGGGGTCAGGTTCACTTGTCACCGCTTGAAGTGAATTGGCCATCGTTCCTTGATAGTGTGTTTGCGTTCCCATGTCCTGGCTGTGTCGGCATCAGGAGCGAACATCAACCATCGAATTGATCTTTGGTGGGGATTGGAAACTCGCAGGAGCCTTGAACTTGCAGGCCACCAGCGCATGCATGACGGATGCCGCGCTGACGGAGCGTGGCAAGTCCGTACCCAAGGAAAGAGAGACGTAGACATTGGGGTACGCCGCGCTTGAGCCGTTTCGCTTCACTGCGATGTAGCCATTCTTTTTCCGCACCAGGATCACTTCGTCATGGCGCCAGTGCTCGACTTCATTGGCGGGTATCTGATGATCCGGCCCGAGAATGGTGAGTTCGAACTGCCCTACGACCTGACGTTTGTAGACAAGGCTTGCAAACTCGACATCCACGGGGCTGTCGAGTCTGATGCTGAAATCGTCCATTCCGCGGAGACAGATACCGTAGGTGCTTGAAATCGGCCTCACCTTGACGGCTTCCTGAGCCGGCGTGCCGGAAAGCAGGAAGTATCCCAGAAGCAGTGCGCCTGCTTTCTTGCCTATCGCTGCGGTCATGGTCGGTCCCTTGTGAAGCACGGGAAGCACAGGGTCAGGTCCGGTTTTGTAGCATCGATTGCCTTCTGCCGCTGCGATGGGTGCTGCAAACCTTGACCTGGCCCTGTGGCTCGGGCTCGTAGTGGCTCGAATGAAAGGACGGTGCACCGATGTTTTCAGAGTGCAGTGGCATTGCGCAACGTGATCCTGTGACGCCGCTGGTTTCTCTGTCGGGCTCGATGCATCGTCTGTTGTCGCCGGATCAGCCGGTGGGTCGGGGACGCGGTGGAGGTGGGCCAGGTTCCGCAAATTCCGCACCGGATATCCCGGCCGATGTCATCTGCTCTTCCAGCAGCTCTTTCGCTGCCTGGTTGACGTATATCCGCGTGCGTGCGGTTCGCGGATCCTTGAAGATCACCGGGTCGAAGGGAACGCTGTTCGCGAAAAATTGCTCCTTGGCGATGGTTCCACTGGCTCGCAGGGTCGAGCTTTGCAGATCGATGCAATCGATGACGTGGGTGACGTTGTAGAACCACTCCAAATGGCCATCGACTTCCAGTTCGAGCAGTTGACCAAATTTCGAGAGGAACTCGCCTATTGCAGCTTTGGCCTTGGCGTTGAGTACAAGTGCTCCTGGACTAAGCGCACTGATGTCGGCGCGAGGTTTTGCCCTTTTCCTTCGAGGTTCAACAAATACAGTTGCGTGCGGTCGAACCCTCCAGTCGAATGGATTGCCGTTGACATCGAAGATCTCGGCAATACGTTCGGACTCGTTCGCATGGACCAGCATGGCAAAGTCATTCAATGCGCCGTTCCTGAACTCCCAGACTTTCATGTGCGATCCGTCAGTAGATGAATTCATTCTTGAGAATCTCGCTCTTGATTTCACGCAGCACCGAACGCCCGCTTTCCGAGGCCTGTCCCTTCACGTCTGCAAGGCGCGCCAGAACTGCAAAATGATACGGGTTGGTATGAATCGGTTCGTGAGCGGTGGCGCCTTCTAGTCCAGGAACCTTCGAAGACCATTTCTTGGGGAGATATACACCGTTGTCGGCGTCGTTTATGCCTATGTTCCAGCCAAAAAGCAGGTCTCGTGAGCGCTGGGCACGGTGATCCAGCCACGCGACTATGTGGTGGGCGTCGGCTTCCTTGTGTCGCTCGATACCTGTGGCATTCTTGATATTCCTTGCCAGTGTCCGCGAGTGCCTCACCTTGCGCTCCGCATCCACCCGAAGCTTTTCGGCGGTAGCTGGCAAAGTCATTCCGTGTTTGTAACGGACACGAGCCTTGCGCCGCGCCTCAAGGAGCATGTTCCGCATCTCGTAGGCGTTCGCATCTCCAGATCCCGTGATCTCATTTGCATAGACCGTGAGGTCCAATATCCGATCAGCGGAGTCTGCTACGACCAGGTGCAAGTTCGTCGGTGCAACATTCTTGGTCATGAGTCCCTTCCAACCCATCGCTGAAACGAGCCGATTCGCCAGGTGCTTGCGATGGTGAGTGCCTTCCCTTGGCGAAATTGCCGGCTTGCCCGGTTGTGTTGCGAGTATGTCAAGAAGTGGCGACGATGCCTACATTCCAACAGCTCACCTTGTGCCGTACTCGGGCGATGGTCCAGTTGCGCAGCGATGTGATAACACACCAACAACATCCCTGATGCCGCTACTGAAGTGAGCCACCGGCGAGCGGTCCGCTCGCATGGCTATCAACCTCACCTCCCCAACTCCACCAACACCCGATGCCAGAACTCCAACCCAGCCTCGACCTCCGACGCCGGCAACTTCTCATTGAGCCCATGCGCAAAGGTGTCGTCGGGTTTGGTGAAGCTGGCATCGATGCCGTAGCTGGGGACGCCGGCGTTGCGGAAGTACATGCTGTCGGAGGCGCCGGCGGACATGCCGGGGACGATTTCCACGCCGGGGTAGCGGGCATGGACGGCGGCGGTGACGGCGGCGATGACGTCCTGGCGCAGCGGTGAGGCGGGGCTGTCGACCGGAGGTGGCGGCAGCACGGTGACGGTTGCGGACTTGTCGTCGATCACCTTGACCAGCGTGTTGCGCACGCTGCTGACCGGGGTGCCGGGGAAGATGCGGCAGTTGATATTGACGCTGGCGCTTTGCGGCAGGGCGTTGAGGGCGTGGCCGCCGTTGAGCATGGTCGCCACGCAGGTGGTGCGGATCTGGCCGACGTAGGCGGGATCGGCGGAGATGGTGGCGGCGGCTGCGGCATCGTCGGGGTGGGCGGCGAAGCGGGTCATTGCTGCGCCGAGCGGGCCGGGGGTGTGGGCGCCCAGCGCGCGTAGCGAGGCGCGGGTGATCTCGTTGCTTTGGGGCGGAAACGGGTAGGCGGCGACGCGGTCGAGGATGCGCGCGAGCCGGTAGATCGCGTTGTCGTTGTTGGGTTCGCTGGAGTGGCCGCCGGCCGAGGTCAGGCTGATCTGGAAATCCGCATAGGTCTTTTCGGCGGCCTGGATTTCGTACAGCACCGGCTTGCCGCTGGCGGGGTCGAGCGTGCCGCCGCCGGCATCGGCGTTGAGCAGGAATTCGGCGTCGTGGTAGCGCTTCACCAGCTCGCGGGTGGAGGCCATCGCGGTTTCTTCGTCGCCGGACAACAACAGGATCAGGTCGTGGCTGGGTTGGAAGCCTTCGCGCTTGAGCCGGATCAGGGTTTCGACCAGCACCACCACCGCGGTCTTCATGTCGGCGCTGCCGCGGCCGTAGAGGTAGCCGTTCTCGTTGATCAGGGTGAACGGGTCACGCGTCCAGTCCTTGCGCTTCGCCGCCACCACGTCCATGTGCCCGGACAGCAGGATCGGCTTGCCTGCCCCCGTGCCGCGGTAGCGCGCCACCAGCGCGGCGGTTTCGCCGACCGGGATGATCTCGACATCGCTGGCGTCGAAGCCGCCGGCTTTCAATTTTTCGGCGAGATAGGCGGCCAGTACCGGCACCTGGTGCTGGCCTTCGACGGTGGGGATGCTGATGGCGTGTTTCAGCATGGCCATGGTGGCGGGCAGGGCGTCGGCGCTGCTGCGGGGCGTCGTGTCTGCATGCGCCAGTCCGATGCCGGTGCAGAAGGCCAGGCTGGCCGCCGTGGCGGAGGCGAGCGCGCGTGCTGTTCTCATTCGAGGTCCCCTGGGCATGTGCTGAGCGATGCCCGAGTATGCGCGGCGGGTCGTTCGTCTGCATCCGGCCCGCCGTGCTAACCTTGCCGCCGTGCTGCTGGCGATGCCGGCAGCGCGATACCCCTTGGGGAGTAGCCTGCCTCGTTGCGACGAGGCGTCTTCGTCAACATGCTCGGCACGTCTGCCGTGGCGAAGACACCGATCCCGGTTGGCGAGACCAACGGCTGACGACGCCACAGCGATGGGGCGCGTCGTCGCGCCGTTGCGTCCAGCCCCGTCGTTCGAGACCACGCATGAATCCTGTTTCCATCCTGTTGCTCGGCTTTGCCATGTCCACCGACGCGTTTGCGGCGGCGATCGGCAAGGGTGCCGCCATGGACCGTCCGCGACTGGTTCAGGCCTTGCGCGCCGGCCTGATCTTCGGCGTGATCGAGGCGATCACGCCGGTGCTCGGCTGGCTGCTGGGCAAGGGCGCCTCGCGCTATATCGAAGCCTGGGACCACTGGGTCGCCTTCGGCCTGCTGCTGGTGCTGGGCCTGCACATGATCTGGAACGGCGTGAAGCCGGAGACGGACGAGCCGGTCGACGCGGCGAAGAAGCACGGCTTCCTCGGCCTCGCGATTACCGGGCTGTCCACCAGCATCGACGCGCTGGCGGTCGGCGTGGGGCTGGCCTTCGTCGACATCCCGATTGCCGTGGTGGCGGTGGTGATCGGCCTGTGCACCTTCAGCATGGTCACCCTGGGCATCATGCTCGGCCGCGTGCTCGGCGCGATGGTCGGCCGTCGCGCCGAAGTGATCGGTGGCGTCATCCTGATCGGCGTGGGCGCGGCGATCCTGTACGAGCACTTGTCGGCCTGAGCTTGCGGCGGCGCCCTGAACGTTGCCAGCATGCCGGCGGCGAGGTTGCCGAAGCGGCAGCGGTGGCGGAAGCAGGGCGGATCCCGTTCACGCGCCTTGCTCGGCCGTGGCGTGGGTCGAGGCCTGGCCGACGGCCGGTGATGGATCGCCGCGAGGTGAGCCGTTCGATGTGGTGAGGAACTCGCGTACGCGACCGACTTTCATGGCGCATGCACGACCTGTATATGAAGCTGGGGTACAGATCCGGTGTAAAAGCATCTGGTATGCGATTTTTCTGTTGTGTTGCGGGGGAGGCCCTGATGCGTCCGAGGCTGCAAGGAAAGATTGCCCCGATCCTTGTGGATTGGCAGCTCGCGATGACGCGCGCAACCCTCGGTGGCGCCGCTGCGATGCGGCCCGACCTGCCTGGCACGGCGCGCGCAGTGAACGCCGGGTCAGCTCCTTGCGCCGGGTTGCGCAACAAATGAAGTTTGTCCGGGGCCTGATCTCGCTCGTTCACGGACGCGGCAATCGCGTCAGCACGTTTCGCAACTGGCTGCCGTTTGTTGCAGCGTCAAGCGCGATCATCATCGTGCTGTTCAGCGTCGTGGCGGCCAATCGAATCCGCGTACTGGACCGTGAGTCTGTGCAATCCCAGCTCGAGGCCAGCCTCGGTGCCGCGGCCGATCTGCTGCAGGTGCTGTACCGGAACCAGATCGACACCACCGCGGCCATCGTGAAAGAGCCGCAGTTGATCAAGCTCACGCGGACGCTCTCGCTGACCCCGGGGGATGCCGCGGCGCGTTCGAAGCTTGCCGCCTGGGCTGGTTCGCAGCAGACCCGCTACGGCTTCAGGATCTACGTGCTGTACAGTCCCGCCGGCGTGATCCTCGCCGCCGATGACCCGGTGCATGTCGGGGACACGTCGCACGTGCTGAGCGCGATGCTGCCCAGGCTCGACGCCGACGGCTACGCCGTTTCGGTGCCGTTCCGCGCGACCAAGATGTCACCCCAGGCGTTGGCGCAGGGCAGCCGCGACTTCGTGCAACTGGCCTGCCGCACGGTGGCCGACGGGCCGCAGGTGCTGGGCTACTTCTGCATCGGGTCCAACCCGCGCACCTTGCTGTTTCCCTTGCTTGCTGCAAGTTGGCAAGGCAAGACCGGCGAGGCGATGCTGATTGATCGCGGTGCGCGTCTGCGCACGCCGAGCCGCTTCGAAGCCGCTTTCGAAGGAAACGCGCTGACACCGCACGGTCGCGATGTCAGCCGGTTGTACGCGCGCGTCCCGTCCGGCCATGCCGCGGCAGCGGGCAAGCTGCCGTTGCCACTGAACAGCGATCCACCGACGAAGTTGGCGTCGGCGGTACTGGCCTCGAAGGGCGACCAGAGCTGGTTCATGGACAACTACCTGGACTACCGCCGGGAACCGGTGGTGGGTGCGGGCCGATGGCTGCAAGGCATGAACCTGGGCTTGATCGTGGAAATCGACGAGTCCGAGGCTTACCGCCCGTCCCGATTCGCCGCGTTCTGGGTGTATGCCCTGGGGGCGATCGCGGTGACCCTGTTGCTGCTGCTGTCTTTCCGCGACGCACGCTTGCGTCGCGACATGCAGCGCAGCGAAGCCCGACTCGCCAGCTTCTTCAGCAATGCGCCCGCCTACATGTGCATCCAGGCGGCCGACGGAAGATACGTCCAGACCAATGCGCGCTTCGATGCGATCGCGCCGCAGGTCGGTGTCGTGGTCGATGCATCCGGCTACGAGACCACAGAGTCGGAATACCGGGTGCAACGCGACCAGCAACGTGAAGAGGTACTGCGGGAGCGCGCGCCCAGGCGATTTGATATCAGCTTCACCGGCGGCGACGGCCAGACCAGACACCACCAGCTGGTGCGGTTCCCCATCGAGGTATCGGGTGAGAAGGCGCCGATCGGCGTGGCCACCGTAGGCGTGGACAACACCACCGAGGTCCGCGCGCGCGAGGCGCTCAGGCGCTTTGCCGACGAACTCGAGGCGAAGGTGGGCGAGCAGACCGTCAAGCTTGCTGGCGAAAGCCAGCGTTTGCAGATGATCCTCGACACCAGCCCGATCAACATCGACTTTTCGGTGGACGGGAAGATCAAGTTCGCCAATCCGCAGTTCATCAAGACCTTTGGCCTGGGTCCGGGCGATGACTGGCGTCCCCAGTATGCAGACTTGCGCGAACGCGATGACCTGATGGAGATCATCCGCCGCGATGGATCGGCCAGGAACGCCGAAACCCACTTGTACGTCCGCGACGGCAGCATCCGCGACATGCAGGGCACCTACGTTCCGCTGTCGTTTGATGGCGAGGACGGCATCATCGGCTGGATGGTCGACGTTACCGAGCGCAAGCGCGTCCAGGGCGAGGTGCTGCGGGCCAGGGACATTGCCGAGGAAGCGACCCGCGCGAAGAGCGATTTCCTGGCCAACATGAGTCATGAAATACGTACGCCGATGAACGCGATCATCGGCATGTCCTACCTCGCCCTGCAGACCGCGCTGGATCGACGTCAGCGCAACTACATCGAGAAAGTCCATCGCGCCGCCGAGAACTTGCTTGGGGTCATCAACGACATCCTCGACTTCTCGAAGATCGAGGCGGGCAAGATGGCGATGGAATCGATCGACTTCCGTCTGGAAGACGTGATGGACAACCTTGCCAACCTCGTCGGCCTGAAAGCCGAGCAGCAGGAGCTGGAGTTGCTGTTCGACATCGCCCCGGACGTGCCGACCGCGCTGGTCGGCGATCCGCTGCGGCTCGGACAGGTGTTGATCAACCTGGGCAACAACGCCGTCAAGTTCACCGAGAAAGGCGCGGTCGTGGTCGGCGTCGAGAGAGTTGCCTTGACCGGTGATCAGGTCAAGCTGCATTTCCAGGTGCGCGATTCAGGGATAGGCATGACCAGCGAACAGGTGGCGGGCCTGTTCCGGTCCTTCTCCCAGGCCGACAGTTCGACCACGCGCAAATACGGCGGCAGCGGTCTGGGTCTGGCCATTTCGCGCAAGCTGGTCGGCCTGATGGGTGGAGAGATGTGGGTCGATAGCGTGCCCGGCCAGGGCTCGACCTTTCACTTTCATGCCTTGCTGGGCGTGCAGGTCACGCCTTCGGTTCGCCACGAGCTGTATGCCGACGATCTCAATGGACTGCGTTTGCTGGTCGTTGACGACAACCCGGTGGCACGCGAGATCCTGGCGACGATAGCCGCCGAGTTCGGGGTGGATGTCGATACCGCCAGCGGTGGCGGCCAGGCACTGGTGATGATTGCCGAGGCCGCGGCCGCGGCCGGTGGTCATCCCTACGACGTGGTGCTGATGGATTGGAAAATGCCGACGATGGACGGCGTGGAAGCCATTCGCCGTCTCCAGGAATATCCGGCAATGACCGCCTTTCCCGCGGTGATCATGGTGACCGCCCATGGTCGCGACGAAGCACTGGCGGTAGCGGCGGAAAGCGGCGTCCGGGTCAATGCCGTGCTGACCAAGCCGGTGACCTTCTCGTCGTTGTTCGACGCGGTGGTCGAGGCGCTGGGCAAGGGCAGGGTGGTCGACTCCCGCGTCCATCGCAAGACCGAACGCAACAACGAGGCGTTGCGTCGGCTGCACGGCGCGCGCGTGTTGCTGGTGGAGGACAACGACGTCAACCAGGAACTGGCCGAGGAAATCCTTACCCAGGCCGGCCTGCAGGTGGTGGTTGCCGGTCACGGCCAGGAAGCGCTGGACATACTGGCCCGGGACAGCCGCTTCGACGGCGTGCTGATGGACTGCCAGATGCCGGTGATGGATGGCTACGAGGCCGCCCGGGCCATTCGGGCTCAGCCTGCGCTGGCGGGATTGCCGATCATCGCGATGACCGCCAACGCGATGATCGGCGACCGCGAAAAGGTCATCGATGCGGGCATGATCGATCATATTGCCAAGCCGCTGCATGTCGCCGAGATGCTGGCGACGCTGGCAAAGTGGATCAGGCCGGCCGCATCGTCGTCCGACGCCGCCAGGGCGAGCGCGATGTCGGCGGAGGGAGGCCTGTCGTCGACCGTTACCGGTCTGGCGGCCAGCCTGCTGCCACCGTTGCCCGGCATCGATGCCAAGGCCGGTCTAGCCTCGGCGATGGGCAACCTGCCGCTGTACACGCGCCTGCTGACGATGTTTCGCGATGGCCAGGGCGACTTCGAGGCGCGCTTCCTGCAGGCGTCGGAGCAGGGCGATGCGGCAGCTCAGCAGCGTGCGGCGCATACGCTGAAAGGTCTGGCCGGCACCCTGGGCGCGCGCGCGCTGGAGACCTCCGCGGCCGCGCTGGAACTTGCCTGCATCGAAGGCGCCGGCCGCGATCGAATCGTAGATCTGTTGCGCCGCACCTGCGTCGAACTGGATACGGTCCTGGCCGGGCTGGCGGTATTGACCACGCATGAACAAGCGGCGTTCAACGTGCCGGCCAGCATGGACCCGGAACATCTGCAGACGCTGATCCAGCGCTTGCGGGTCTTGCTGGCCGACGGCGACACCGACGCCACCGAGGTGATCGGCGAAGTCCTCCGGCTCACCGGGGGCGCGTCGCGCTCGCCCGGTTTGCAGAAGGTGGCGCACGCCATAGCGGCCTTCGATTTCGATGCGGCGCTGGCAGCGCTCGATGCGCTTTCGGAATAGCACCCCGGGCAGAAGTTTTTTGCCCGGGACCATCAGGTGTATGTTTGAACTGGCTCAGGGCATGCAGCCACCACGATACGGAGACGGGCAATGAGCGAATCGGAAACTCAGGAGGTCGTGCTGGTCATCGACGACACCGCGGAAAATCTCGCCCTGATCAGCGAGGTGCTGCGCGGGGAGTTCAAGGTGAGGGTCGCGCCTGGCGGTGCACGCGGGCTGCAGCTGGCGCAGGCGCAAACGCCGCCGGATCTCATCCTGCTCGACATCATGATGCCGGAGATGGATGGCTACGAGGTGCTGCGGCAGTTGCGGGCGGACGCGCGCACCCGCGAAATCCCGGTGATTTTTCTGACAGCGATGAGCTCGGTCGAGGACGAACGTCGCGGCCTGGAGCTGGGCGCGGTCGACTACATCACCAAGCCGATCAGCCCGCCGCTGGTGCAGGCGCGCGTGCGCAACCATCTGCAGCTCAAGGCGGCGCGTGACTTCCTCAAGTACAAGAGCGAGTTTCTGGAGCGCGAGGTGCAGCGGCGTACACGGGAAGTCACCATGATCCAGGAGGTGACGATCCGCGCCCTGGCGTCGCTGGCCGAAACCCGCGACAACGATACCGGCAACCACATTCTGCGCACCCAGAATTACGTGAAGCTGCTGGCCAAGAAGCTGGTCCGCCACCCGCGTTTCGCCACCTTCCTGACGGAGGCCACGATCGACCTGCTGTACAAGTCGGCACCGCTGCACGACATCGGCAAGATCGGCATTCCCGACCGGATTCTGCTCAAGGCGGGAAAGCTGACGCCGGACGAATACGAAATCATGAAGATGCACACCACGCTGGGAGGCGACGCCATCGCCAACGCCGAACTCGCCGTGGGCGAGGAGATCGGCTTCCTGCGCTTTGCCAAGGAAATCGCCTACAGTCACCAGGAATGGTGGGATGGCAGCGGCTACCCGCAAGGCTTGAAGGGAGATGAAATTCCCATTTCGGCAAGGCTGATGGCGGTGGCGGACGTATACGACGCACTGATCAGCAAGCGCGTGTACAAGCAGGCGATATCGCATGAGCAGGCGGTGCAGGTGATCCGCGAAGGACGCGGAACGCATTTCGATCCGGATGTGGTCGATGCGTTCCTCGGCAGCGCCGATGGCATCCGTGAGATCGCGAACCGATACAAGGAATCGGCACAGGTACTGGTGCGGCAGGCCGAGCGGATGATCACCGATCTTGGCGGCGAAGAGATCGAGATGTAGCGCGGCAGCTGCCTGCCCGGAGTCACTGCGAGATCACGCCTGGCGCCGCGTTGCGGGAAGCCGCCCGGCCGATGGCCGTGACCGGGCCGGGTTACGCATGCAGCGATGGTCTCGGGCCATGGCTGGGTGGCGGGCGTCGCGTCATATCTCCACCTCTGATCCCAGCTCGATGCGGCGGTTGCCGGGTATCTGGAAGAACGCGGCGGCAGACAGCGCGTTGTGCGCCAGGAACGCGAACAGCTGGTCGCGCCAGGCCGCCATGCCGCCACCATGCCGACCGGCCACCACGTGCTCGCGCGAAAGGAAGAAGGTGGTCGACATCATGTCGAACAACAGGCCGGCGTGGCTGCACTGGGCCAGCCGCAGCGGCACGTCCGGGTCCTCGCCGAAGCCGAAGCGCAGCCGCAGTCGAAGAAACCCTTCGTCCAGTTCCGTCCATGCGAACCATTCGGCGGGTTCGGCATGGGGTGTGTCCAGCGTCTCCACGGTAAGCAGCACGTTGCGCTCGTGCAGCACCCGGTTGTGCTTGAGGTTGTGCAACAGCGAACTGGGCGCCGACTCGGTGTTGGCGGTGAGGAACACCGCCGTGCCCGGCACGCGCAGCACCGGATGATCCGCCAGGTTGCGGATGAACGGCGCCAGCGCCACGCCGCCCTGCTGGATTTCGCGCACCACCAGTTCGCGACCGCGGCGCCAGGTGGTCATGATCACGAACACGCACAGGCCCAGTGCCAGCGGGAACCAGCCGCCGTGTTCCACCTTGATCAGGTTGGCACTGAAGAAGGCAAGATCCACGGTGAGCAGGCCGCCACCGGTGGCGATCACGGCGGGCAGGCGCCAGCGCCACTGGTAGCGCGCCACCACCAGGGCCAGCAAGGTGGTGACGACCATGGTGCCGGTGACCGCGATGCCATAGGCGGCGCCCAGGTTATCGGACGACCGGAAGCCGAGCACGGCCGCCACGATCAGCAGCAGCAGGATCCGGTTGATCCACGGCACGAAGATCTGCCCGGCCATGTCCGCCGAGGTATGCACCACCCGCATGCGCGGCATGTAGCCCAGTTGCATCGCCTCGCGCGTCATCGAGAATGCGCCGGAGATCACCGCCTGCGAGGCAATCACGGTGGCCGCGGTGGCCAGCGCGATCATCGGGTACAGCATGGCGCGCGGCACCAGGTGATAGAACGGGTTGGCCACCGCGGCCGGATCGTGCAGGATCTGTGCGCCCTGGCCGAAGTAATTCAGTACCAGCGCCGGCAGCACGAAATAGAACCACGCCAGCCGGATCGGTCGCTTGCCGAAGTGGCCCATGTCCGCGTACAGCGCCTCGGTGCCGGTCACGGCAAGCACCACTGCGCCCAGGGCGAAGAATGCCTCGGCGTGGTTGCGCAGGAAGAATTCCAGGCCATAGCTCGGGTACAGCGCCCGCAGCACCAGCGGATTGCGGGCAATGCCCAGCACGCCCAGGCCGGCGATGCCGAGAAACCAGATCACGCAGACCGGGCCGAACACCGCGCCGATCCGCTGGGTGCCGTGCTTCTGCAGCCAGAACAGGCCGATGATCACGCCGATGGTGAGCGGCACCACCCAGGGCTCAAGCCCTGGCGCAGCCACCTTCAGGCCCTCGACTGCCGACAGCACCGAGATCGCCGGCGTGATCACGCCGTCGCCATAGAACAGCGCGGCACCGAACAGGCCCAGCACGATCAGGATCATGCGCAGGTGCGGCACGTGGCGAGAGCTGCGCTGGGCCAGCGCCAGCAAGGCCATGATGCCGCCTTCGCCGCGGTTGTCGGCGCGCATGATGAACAGCAGATATTTGATCGACACCACGATGATCAGCGACCAGAACACCAGGCTCAGCGCGCCCAGCACATTGGCCGGGCTGGCCGGCACACCGTGCGGGCCGAACACTTCCTTCAGCGTGTACAGCGGGCTGGTGCCGATGTCGCCGTAAACCACGCCCACGGCGCCGAGGGCCAGCGCGGCGAGGCGGCGCTTTTGCGGATCATTGCCCATGTGGCAAGACTCCTGGCGACGACTTTGCCGCTGCCGGTACGAGTGGGTGAACGGCGATGGATGACATGTGCGCTACCTGGAAAGACTCAACCGTGCAGTCTGCGCATCGAGCCGTAACAAAGGGGTAGCGCCGCGGGGCAAAGGCATAAAATTGCCGTAAAAATCCGGGAACCGGCGGTGGCCAGCCGGTCCGGCCGCGTGCCTCGCCGGCGTGGTCGATCCGGATGGCGTCCGCAGACAGACCGGGGCGCCTGCCCCGGGTCTGCATCAATGCCTGGCAATGAACGTCAGCGCGGCACCCGGGCACCGCGCTGACGTGTTTCGCCTGCGGCTACTTCGCTTCCTTCTCCATCAGCTTGTCGACCATGCTGGCGGGCACTTCCTGGTAATGATCGAAGATCATCGAGAAGTTGCCGCGGCCGCTGGTGGCCGAGCGCAGGAAGTTGATGTAGCCGAACATCTCCGACAGCGGCACGAAGCCCTGCACGAAGGCCGAGGTGCCTTTCTGGCCCTGGTCGGTGATGGTGCCGCGACGGCGGTTGATGTCGCCGATGACGTCGCCCAGGTAGGTGGCCTCGGTGACCACTTCCAGGCTCATGATCGGTTCCAGCAATTTCGGCTTGCTCAGCCGCTGCGCTTCGCGGAAGCACTGGCGGGTGGCGATCTCGAAGGCCAGCGCGGACGAGTCGACGTCGTGGTACTTGCCGTCGATCAGGCGTGCCTTGAAGTCGACCACCTCGTAGCCGGCGACCTGGCCTTCCTTCGACTCGGCCTTGACCGAGTGCTCGACCGCGGGGATGTACTCGCGCGGCACGCGGCCACCGACCACATCGTCGGCGAAGATCACGCCAGAGCCCGCCTCGCCCGGCTCGAAGATCATCGTGACTTCGGCGAACTGGCCGGAGCCGCCGGTCTGCTTCTTGTGCGTGTAGGTGTGCTCGACGGTCTGGCCGAACGCCTCGCGGAAGCTGACCCGCGGCTTGCCCATGCTGGCTTCCACGCCCAGCTCGGTGCGCATGCGGTCGATGGTGATTTCCAGGTGCAGCTCGCCCATGCCCTTGAGCACGGTCTGGCCGGTTTCCTGGTCCACTTCCATGCGCAGCGACGGGTCGGCCTTGACCATCTTGTAGAGCGCGGTGGACAGCTTGTCGACGTCGTTGCGGCTCTTCGGCTCCACCGACACGCTGATCACCGGATCGGGGAAGCGCATGCGCTCGAGCAGGGCCGGGTGCGCCGGATCGCTGAGCGAGTCACCGGTCTCGGTGTCCTTCATCGAGACGAAGGCGCAGATGTCGCCGGCGCGCACCTCGTCGATTTCCTTGGTGTCGTCGGCCTGCACCTCGACGATGCGCCCCACCCGCTCCTTCTTGCCGCGGGTGACGTTGAGCAGGGTGTCGCCCTTCTTGATCACGCCGGAGTAGATGCGGCAGAAGGTGAGCGTGCCGAACTGGTCGTTGATCACCTTGAACGCCAGCGCGCGCGCCGGCGCGTCGTCGGTCACCGCCTGCTCGCCGATGACGTTGCCGTCCTCGTCGACCATCGCGATGCCGCCGTTCTCGCCCGGGTAGGGCAGGTAATCGACCACCGCGTCCAGCAGCTGCTGCACGCCCTTGTTCTTGTACGACGAGCCGCACAGCACCGGCACCAGCTCGCCGGTGACAGTGCCGCGGCGGATGCACTGCTTGAGCAAAGCCGGGTCGAACTCGCCGGTGTCGAGCAGTCGCTCGAAGGCGTCGTCGTCCAGCGCCAGCGAGCTTTCCAGCAGGTCCTGGCGCAGCTTCGGCAGGTCGGCGATCCACTGGTTGTCCGCATCGGAGTCGAACTTCAGGCGATCCTTCAGCTGCTCCAGCGGCACGCTTTCCCACACGCTGTCCTTGTCGTCGGAGGCCCAGATGTAGCCCACGCCGGCGACCAGGTCGGCCATGCCGACGAATTCGTCGCTGCTGCCCAGCGGCACCTGGCACAGCAGGGCGTTCGCGCCCAGGCGCTCGCGGATGCCCTTCACGCAGTGCGCGAAGTTGGCGCCGATGCGGTCCATCTTGTTGACGTAGCAGATCCGCGGCACCTTGTACTGGTCGGCCAGGCGCCAGTTGGTCTCGGTCTGCGGCTCCACCCCGGCAACGCCGTCGAACACCACCACTGCGCCATCGAGCACGCGCAGCGAGCGGTTCACCTCGATGGTGAAGTCGACGTGCCCCGGCGTGTCGATCACGTTGATCTGGTGCCCCTTCCACACGGCAGATACCGCCGCGGACTGGATCGTGATGCCGCGCTTGCGCTCCTGCTCCATGTAGTCGGTGGTGGTGGAGCCCTTGCCGTCCTTGGTGTCGTGCACGTCGATGATCTGGTGCTTCTTGCCGGTGTAATACAGCACCCGCTCGGTGGTGGTGGTCTTGCCCGCATCGATGTGCGCGATGATGCCGATGTTGCGATAGAGGTTCAGGGGTTTGCTGCGGGCCACGGGTTGGACTCCTGGGAACGGCTGCACCAGCGCAGCCAAGTGACAGCTCTAATGCTGTCAGTCGCGGATCTTTTCAATGCTGCGATGGCGCGGCCGGTTTGTCACCCTGAATCAGGCGTCGGGCTGGCCGGCCTGGCCGGTGCCCGAGCCCCGGCTTTCGACCTGGCCCGCCGCCGGCGAAGATGCTCAGGCGGCGCGCATGGCGGCCAGCGCATGGGTCAGCTGGCGGGTGTCATAGGGCTTCTGCAGCACGGTTTCGTTGCGCCATATCTCCGGAATGTCCTCACCGGCGTAGCCGGAGGAGAACACGAAGGGTATGCCGCGACGGCGCAACACCACGGCCACCGGGAAACTCTGTTCGCCGGCCAGGTTGATGTCGAGGATCGCCAGGTCGATCGCTGCGAGCTCGGCCAGCTCCAGGCATCTGGCCAGTCGCGCGCCCTTGATGACGCGGTAGCCCGTGGTGCTGAGGCGATCTTCCAGCATCATCGCCAGCATTATCTCGTCTTCGGCGAGCAGGATGCAGGGCAGGTGGCTGTCGGTGGTCATCAGTGCACTACCTCAAGTGGTATATCGATGGTGCAGGTCGCGCCGCCGGGGGGGAATTCGAGCGTCACCTCACCATCCAGTTCATACGGCACCCCTTCATTGATCAGGCGGGTGCCGAAGCCGCGGCGGACAGGCGGCAGCACCGTGGGGCCGCCGGTTTCCGTCCACTGCACTCGCAGCCACGGACGTTGATCCTGCAGGCGTGTCGTCCAGGTGACGGAAACCCGACCTTCGGGTACCGACAGCGAGCCGTACTTGCCGGCATTGGTGGCCAGTTCGTGCACCGCCATGCTCAGTGCCAGCGCATGCTTCGGCGGCAGGATGAGGTCGTCGCCCTGCAGGCTTACCCGCGCGTCATTGGTGCGGGCATCGTCAGGCCGGTAGGGCGCCAGCTCGTTGTTGATGATGCCGGTCAGCGGCGCGCCGAGCCATGCATCCCGTGCCAGCAGGTTGTGCGTCTGCGACAGCGCCAGCAGCCGCGACAGGAAGCTGTCCCGGAAACCCGGCAGATCGGTGGCGTTGGCGATGGTCTGGTGGGCGATCGCCTGCACCGTGGCCAGCGTGTTCTTCACCCGGTGGTTGAGTTCGGCCATCATCATTTCGGTATGCCGTTCTGCGCGCACGCGCTCGGTGATATCGCGCGCGATAAGCTTGCCGGCGAACATCGTGCCTTCGTGATCGCACACGGGCGAATAGCTGATCGCCAGCGGCACGGATTCGCCATTGGGTCGCACCCAGATCATGTCGAATTCGGCCAGCCGCGTCGGCCGCTCGTGGCTGACGAAAAACCGCCTGGTCTCCTCGGACGGATCCGGTGGCAGCAACATGCTCAACGGATGACCGACCACCTGCGTGGCTGACAGGCCGAAGATGCGCTCGGCACTGGCATTCCAGCTGCTGATCCGTTCATCCAGGGAAAAGCCGAAGATCGCGTCGCGCGAGGCGTTCACGATGGCCGCCATCCGGGCGTGCTCGTTGTTCAATTGCTGGCTCTCGGTGATGTCGACGAAGGTCAGCACCACGCCCTCGACGACATTGTCGAAGGTAAGGTAGGGACGCATGCGCAGCAGGAAGGTCGGTGCGTCGCCGTCGCCGCGCAGCATGCGTTCGGTCACCGCCATGTCGCGCAGCACCTGGACGACGTCACTTTTCAGTTCCGGGTAGTTGATGCGCGGCGAGATCTCGGTGATCGGCCGGCCCTTGTCGCCGTCGCGCAGGTGGAACAGCTCGGTCATCATCGGCGTGTAGCTGCGGATATGCAGCCCGCGGTCGAGGAAGATCGTCGCGATCTGCGTGCTGTCGAGCAGGTTGCGAATGTCGTTGTTGAGCAGGTTGAGTGCCTCGTTCTTGCTGTTGAGCTCGGCGTTGACAGTCTGCAGTTCCTCGTTGATCGACTGCATTTCCTCGGTCGAGGTTTCCAGCTCCTCGTTGGCGGATTGCAGCTCCTCGTTGACCGACTGGTATTCCTCGTTCGCCGACTTCAGTTCCTCGCTGGCCGTTTCGTGCAGGTCGATCGCGTTGTGCAGCTGCATGCGCGTGCCGCGCAATTCGTCCTCCAGCGCGTGGATGCAGGCGAGCTCGTCGCCGGACTTGCCGTCGGTAGCCGTTCCGGTCGAACGCGGTGCCGGTTCGAGCTCATGGAAGGCGACCACGCACATCTCGACCTTGCCATCGTCGCGAACATCGTCCTGGACCAGCGGTTCCACGATCAGCCGAAACGGCCGTTCATGTCCGTTGAGCAGCAGGGTCAATCCATCGCGGATCACCTGCTTGCCGCTGGCAAATGCCTGCAGTGCGGCGGCGCGCACGGCGCCGCGCAGCGGTTTGTCCAGCAGCTGAAACAGGTTGAGGCTGGCCGCGCCGGTCGAGGGCGCCAGGTAACGCCTGGTGTCGCCGCCGAAGCGCAGCACGTCGTGACTGGCGTTGATCACCACGTAAGCCGGCGACCACGGTTCCAGCGCCTGGCGCGCCTGCAGATCGATCGGGTCTTCGACATGCCTCGGTGTGGCGTGCTCGGTGCTGCTGGGGGTGCGCGGGTGCATGCTGACAAAATCCCGTGGGCGGGTATGGGCGTCGTCGCGGCGCGCGTACAGCCGCTGCTTCTTGTCCAGTTCGGTGAACAGGCGCGCGTTTCGCGCCAGTCGCTCCGACGGTCCCAGCAGCAGGAAGCCGCCGGGTCGCAGGGCATAGTGGAACGCTCGCACCAGCCGTTCCTGCAGCTCGTTGTCGAGGTAGATCAGCAGATTGCGGCAGGAGACCAGGTCCATCCGCGAGAACGGCGGGTCCTTGATCACGCTGTGCGACGAGAAGATGCACATCTCGCGGATCTGCTTGGCCACGCACCAGTCGTCGTGATCCTGGGTGAACCAGCGCTCCAGGCGCTCGGGCGAAATGCCGTTCAACGGTGACCGGTAACGTCCGGCGCGGGCGCGGCCGATCGCCTGATCGTCGATGTCGGTGGCGAAGATCTTCACCTTCAGGCCGCGTTGCGAGCCCATCGCCTCGCGCAGCAGGATCGCGATGGAGTAGGCCTCCTCGCCGGTGGCGCAGCCAGGTACCCAGATCCGCAGCACGTCGTCGCTGGCCCGGTCGGCCAGCAGCGCAGGGATCGCGATGGTTCGCAGCGCCTCGAACGCAATCGGGTCGCGGAAGAACTCGGTCACCCCGATCAGGAACTCGCGGAACAGCAGCTCATGCTCGTTCGGATGCTCGCGCAGATATTCGATGTACTCCGTCACTGTCTCGGCCTGCACCACCAGCATGCGCCGCTGGATCCGGCGCATCAGGGTCTTTTCCTTGTACTGGCTGAAGTCGTGGCCGACTTCGGCGTGCAGCAGTTCGCAGATGGTAGTCAGGTGTGCCGCGACGTCGCCGCGCACACCATCGGAACCTTTTTTGTGCTGCGCGGCATGCATCTGCTTCTGGTAGGCGAGCAATCGCGCCGGCATCTCCGCTGCCGGCAGCACCGCGTCGACCAGTCCGGTGGCCACCGCGTTGGCCGGCATGCCGGACATCGCCTCATGATCGAAACCGGACTGCGCCAGCGCCAGTCCGCCGTGATCCTTCACCGCGCGCAATCCCTGTGCACCATCGCTGCCGGTGCCGGCCAGCACCACGCACACGGCGCAGTCACCCTGGTCTTCGGCCAGCGAGGTGAAGAAGGTATTGATCGGCCAGCGATGCTCGCGCGGCGGCGCCGGCCTGGATACCTGCAGCACGCCATCGGCAATCGTCAGCGTGGCATTCGGCGGAATCACATAGACATGTCGCGCTTCCACCCGCATGCCTTGCGTCGCCTCGAGCACCGGCATCGTGGTGCTGCGGCCAATCAGTTCCGTCAGCAGGCTGTTGTGCTCGGGCGCCAGATGCTGCACCAGCACGAAGGCCAGCTCGCCATCGGCGGGCATGTGCGCGAAGAACGTCTTGAACGCTTCCAGTCCGCCGGCCGAGGCACCGATGCCGACGATCATGGTGTTGAGCGGCGGCAGTTTGCCGGCTTTCGTCGATGAGCTGCCCTTGCCGGCGGCTGCGGCGGGAGTGGGCAGGGGTTTCAGATACGACGGCATGCGGAGCAGCCTGAAATCCAGGACAACGCCCGGATGAGGCTGCAGCATAGCGTGCATGGCGTTCAACGAGGGTGATTGCGCGGCAGGCGCCCGCGGCGTTCGCGCGGATCAGCGGGTCAGCAAGTCCTCGTGGAACGCGCCAAACGGTTCGCTCGGATGTGCAATCTGGATCTCCAGGATCCACAACCCGCTCGATGGTGATGCTTCGAGGTCGCCAAGATCGCCGCCCTTGTGGATCGAATGCGGAAAGTCGCCGACCCGATGGCCCTTGATGGCGTGGTTGAGGCGCCAGCCCATCGCTGCCGCGCGTTCCCCGGCAAACGCATACAGCGCCTGGCCGCTCCATCCTCGCGTGCGCCAGGCGCTGGCCACCTCGTCGAACAGCGTGCGCGCCGCATCGGCGCAGGCCTGACGCGACGGTGCGTGGCCCACCACGAAGGTGTCGCCGACATCGCCCTCATGCCCGTCGAACACCAGCCCGAGGTCGATGAAGTAGCTGTCGTTCTTGCCCAGTTGCACGCTCGGGTCGGAGCGTTGCCGATACGTCTTGGTCGTGTTCGCACCGATGCGGATGATCACCGGATGCCACAGGCGCTCGACACCCAGCTCCCGGAAGACTTCGGCGGCTTCGAGCTTCGCCTCGTCCTCGCTGATGCCGGGGCACATGCGCTGGCGGATGCCTTGCAACGCGGCCCAGCTCCGTTCGCGCGCGCGTTGCATCAGCAGCGGATCGAAGCGCTGGCCGACACCTTCGCGGGTGGGGAAGGTCATCGACGTCGCTTCCGTCAGGCCAGGTGGATGAGGATCAGCGCGATCGCCGCGGGCAGCGCCTGGATCAGCAGGATTTTCCGTGCGGCGGTCAGCCCGCCGAAGATGCCGGCGACCAGCACGCAGGTGAGGAAGAACAGCTTCACGCTGAAGCCGGCGCCACCTTGGCCAAGCCAGAGACCCCAGACCAGTCCGGCGGCGAGGAAGCCGTTGTACAGGCCCTGGTTGGCGGCGAGCGCCTTCGATTGCTGGGCGAACTCCGCCGTGGTGCCGAACGCGCGGCGCCCGGAAGGACGGGTCCACAGGAACATTTCCAGAATCAGAAACCACAGGTGCAGCAGCGCAATCAACGCGATCACGATGTTGGCGGCAATGGACATGGCAACTCCCCTCGGATGGCTGGCCGCGGTGCTCCCTGGTCGGAGCGCGCAGCCGGGAGTGTCGCAGCCGCGTCGGTTCATCGCAAACACGAAGCAGGACGCACGGAGGAAAGCCAGCTCGCCATCGAGGGGTGGCAGAAAATACGGACCCATGGAAGGACCATGAGCCGGTGTGTGCTGTTCACATCCTGGGTACGGTCAACCCTCGGTTTTGCGGTACTGGCCCGGACAACGGCACGGCGGCTACCGGGCGGGTTGCGGCGGGCGGCCGAGTTGTCGCAGCAGGCGATAGTGGGAGGCGATGCCGGCGCCGAACGTGCGGTGCTCGCGATAGCTCACGCCGTACTCGCGGCAAGTGGCTTCCACCACGCGGGCGACCAGTGGGTAGTGCACGTGCGAGATGCGCGGAAACAGGTGGTGCTCGATCTGGAAATTCAGGCCGCCGATCAGCCAGCCCAGCACGCGGTTGCCGCGGGCAAAATCCACCGTGGTTTCCAGCTGATGGATCGCCCACGGCGTGTCGATCTGCAGGCTGCTCTCGTCCGGCACCGGGAAGGCTGCCTCTTCCACCACGTGCGCCATCTGGAACACCAGCGCCAGCAGGATGCCGGCCACGGCCGAAACCAGCGCATAGAACAGAAGCACCGTGCCGAGCGAGTGGAAAAACAGCGGCAGGCCGAACGCGAGAGTGAAGAACACCAGCTTGCCGATCACGAAGCCGGCCAGATCCCGGCCTTTCGGCCGGTCGAACGGACGCTCGCCGATGGTGCCGGTAAGCATGTCGCGGAAATCGCCGAACAGATGCCAGCGGATCGCGGTGACGCCGTACAACGGCCACAGGTAGAGATGCTGCCAGCGATGCCACGGCCGCCGCGGCTGCAGCGGCGACAAGCGACCCAGCACGCCCAGATCGATGTCGCTGTCGTGGCCGGCCACGTTGACCCAGGTATGGTGGAAGCGCGCATGCTTCCACTGCCAGATGTACGAACTGCCGCCGACCAGGTCCAGCGCCAGCGCCATCAGCCGATTGACCCAGCGCCGCTCCGAATACGCCTGGTGACCGCCGTCATGCATGATGTTGAAGCCGATCCCGGCGGTCGCCGTGCCCAGCACGAGAGCCAGCGGCAGCGCCTGCCACCAGGTCGCGGCGAACAACACCAGCGCGACATAGGCCAGTGCAAAGGTGGCGAGGATGATCGTCGTCTTCAGATACATCTGCGCGCTGTCGCGCTGGCGCGTGCCGCTGCGCTTGAACTCGGCGTCGACGCGACGGCGCAGTTCGCGATGGAACGCGTTGTCACTGCTGAACTTCAGCCGCTCGCCCCATCGATCAGCGCGGGCATCGGTTGGCAGCGGGACGGCAGAGGAGTCCCCGCGATGTGATGAATCGAGGGACATGACATGGCCTGGCGAATGATCAGGGAAGCATGGTACGCGAGCAGACGTAATGCCGGTGTTTCCGTCAGGTGATCGCCTTGAACGTCACCACCAGTACGTCGCGATGCGCTGGCCGTGACGGATCAAGTGGCGTCACCGAGGTGACCCCATGAAACACGCGGGCGTCATCGACCAGGGCGGCATCCAGCGCATGGGTGAGCGTGAAACTGCCCAGCAGGCTGCCATCGTGGGCGTGGATGGTGGTGGTGCCGCGCTCGATGTTCTCCCGCTCGATCAGCAGCACCAGCACGTAGTCGACGCCATCGCGGTGGACGCCTTCGGGGGTGGGCTCGCCGGCCTCGTCGGCGCGCGCCTCGATGCGGAACTGGTGCACCTCGACATGCCAGCGGCACACGTCTGGCGCCAGCGCGCCGAAGCAGTCGTGGCAGAAGCCGAGGATGTGGCGCAGGCTGGCACCCTCCGCGATGGCCGGCAGCACCGGTTCGAACCAGCGCAGGATGTCACCCTGCAGCGGGTTGTACTGCAGGCTCTGGTAATGCGGCTGATGCGCGGCGGCCTGCACGCCGCCTTCGACATCGGCGCGGAACGTGGCATGCCGCCGGCGCCGATGCCGGCCGCTGGCGGCCAGATAGGTGTCTGGCGCCAGATCGTTCCAACTGGCTGCAAACGCTTGCCAGTCGGTCAGGGCTTGCACCTGCAGCAGGTCGCCCATGATGGCGGCGGTGACAAAGGCAAAGCCATCGCGTTGCAGCCGGGCAGGCAGCGTGGAGGTGTCGGTGTGGGCGGTCATCCAGCTACGTTAGCAGGGCCTGCATGAAGCGGCGATCCCCAGCCCGCCGCGGCGAACGTAGGGAAGTCCCTTGAGAGGCAAGCAGAGGAGGGGGCAGAGCGCGCAGCCACACGAATGGTTCCTCCCCCTGCGCAGCAGGGGGAGGGCAGGAGGGGGGCGCTTTTGACTTTGGCCCTGCGGCGAAGAGCGACCCCACCCCCAGCCCTCCCCTGCGAGCAGGGGAGGGAGTGGAGCATCAGCCACCACGGTGCTGCCGCGCGTTGCAAAGTCATGACAGTCCCCGGAGGTGATTCGGGTTGCCGGCAGCTTGCCATTCGCGAACTGGAAAATGTAAGGAACACATATACGTCTAGATGTTTAGACGTCTATTGACAGAAAAGTGGTCAGGCTTCATGATCCGCTTCACTCATCGAGACCGGCTGAGGGACAGGCCCTTTGAAGCCGGGGCAACCTGCGGAGCGTTTCCGCCACGGTGCCAACTCCTGCGGGGATGCTTCGGCATCCACCGGTAGATGGGCGTGATGCGGTTCGCGGCGTTCCGCCGTCGTGCCATGGATCACGACCTCTCCGGTAGCGCGCAGGGCGATGCCGACCGGAGAGCGCGAGATGACCTTCCTGCCCGAAGCCTGTTGTAACCGGACGCACTGCAGCGAAGCGGCCGACGCTGCGCTGGTGCCGCCGGCCACGCCGAGCGCGCGCCTGACGGCCCAGCGCGGCAGCCGGCAGCTGACGCTGCGGCCGAAGTACGGCAGCGGCCCCCGCGCGGTCGAGGTGAGCTACGCCTGGCAGGGTGCGGCCGGTGCACCCACCGTGATCGTGCAGGGCGGCATCTCGGCCGACCGCAACGTCAGCGCAGCGACCGGCGATGCGGCAACTGGCTGGTGGCAGGAGCTGGTCGGCGACGGCGCGGCGATCGACCTGGCGCGTTGCCGCGTGCTGGCAATCGACTGGCTGACCCCGGCCCAGCTCGGCACCGCTTCGATTTCCAGCGAGGACCAGGCCGATGCGCTGGCGGCCTTGCTGCGCGAACTCGGTGTGGCGCAGGCGCATGCCTTCGTCGGTTCGTCCTATGGCGCCATGGTCGGACTGGCCTTTGCGGCGCGTCACCCGCGCAGCGTCGACCGGCTGGTGCTGCTGGCCGGCGCGCACCGGGCGCACCCGCTCAGTACCGCGCAGCGCAGCGTGCAGCGCGGCATCGTGCGGCTGGGCCAGGCCAGCGGTCGGGTCGACGAGGCATTGGCGCTGTCGCGGCAACTGGCCATCACCACTTATCGCGGCAATGCCGAGTTCGGCCGCCGTTTTGCCGGCGCAGCGGAGTTTCGCGACGACCGCTTCCATTTCCCGGTCGAGGATTACCTGGAGCATCAGGGCCGTCGTTTCGTCGAGCGCTTCGACGCCGACCGCTTCCTCGCCCTGTCCGAGTCGATCGACCTGCATGACGTGGCGCCGGAGCAGGTTGCCGTGCCCGCCACGCTGATCGGCTTCCCCTCCGATCGGCTGGTGCCGCTGGCCGACCTGTGCGAACTGCAGCGCCGCCTGCGCGGCCCGGCCACGCTGGAAGTGGTCGAGTCGCCGTATGGCCACGACGCCTTCCTGAAAGAGCCCGAGCAACTGGCGCCGCTGTTGCGCGAAGCACTGGCCTGATTCCCTTTCCCAAGAACACCGCAAGCACCGGAGATGCCCCGATGACCGATTCCGCCCCCTGTACCCGCGCCGTCCGCGCCGGCATCGAGAGCGACACCCAGCACGGCGCCGTGGTGCCGGCGCTGCACCTGTCGACCAACTACAGTTTCGCGGGCTTCGGCCGCAAGCGCGCGTATGACTACTCGCGCAGCGGCAACCCCACCCGTGACCTGCTGGGCGAGGCGCTGGCGGACCTGGAGCAGGGCGCCGGCGCGGTGGTGACCTCCAGCGGCATGTCGGCGGTGTCGCTGGCGCTGGAACTGGTGCCGGCCGGGGCCACCGTGCTGGCGGCGCATGATTGCTACGGCGGGACCTGGCGGCTGCTCGACGCCTGGGCGAAGAAGGGTCGCTTCACAGTCGAGTTCGCCGACCTCACCGATCCGGTGGCGCTGGCCGCGGGGCTTGCCCGCAAGCCGGCACTGGTGTGGGTGGAGACGCCGTCGAACCCGCTGCTGCGGATCACCGACATCCGCCACGTAGCGCAGGCCGCGCACGCAGTGGGCGCCTTGCTGGTGGTGGACAACACCTTCCTGTCGCCGGCGCTGCAGCAACCGCTGCTGCTCGGCGCCGACGTGGTGGTGCATTCCACCACCAAGTACATCAATGGCCACAGCGACGTGGTCGGTGGCGCGGTGGTGGCGCGCGACCAGGCGGTGGCCGAGCAACTGAAGTGGTGGGCCAACTGCAACGGCCTCACCGGCGCGCCGTTCGACAGCTACCTCACCCTGCGCGGCCTGCGCACGCTGGGCGTGCGCCTGCGCCAGCACCAGGAGAGCGCGGTCCGCATTGCCGAGCAACTGGATGCCCATGCGGCCGTGCGCAAGGTGTACTACCCCGGTCTGGCCAGCCACGCTGGCCATGTGCTGGCCGCCCGCCAGCAACAGGGCTTCGGCGCCATGCTGAGTTTCGAGCTGGATGGCGACCTCGACCAGATCGAGGCCTTCGTCGACGGCCTGCAGTATTTCTCGCTGGCCGAGTCGCTGGGCGGGGTCGAAAGCCTGATCGCGCACCCGGCCACGATGACCCATGCCTCGATGGCGCCGGAGGCACGCCGCACCGCCGGCATTTCCGACAGCCTGCTGCGGCTGTCGGTGGGCATCGAGGACGGCGACGACCTGCTGCGCGATCTCGACGCGGCGCTGGTTCGCGCAGCGGCGGCAAAGACGTCCAAACGCCGGGTGCCCGCATGAGCGCGGTGCTGGCCGAGCGCACGGCACTCCCGCACGCGGCCGCCGCCCCGGCGATCGCGATCGTTCTGCTCGGTACCGGTGTGGTCGGCGGCGCCTTGCTGAAGCTGCTGAATACCGCGGCCGCCGGTTCGCTGCGGCTGGTCGGCGTGGCGAATTCGCGCCGGCAGCAGACCGAGCCGGCGCGGCTGGCCCAGCGCAATCTGCGCGAGCAGCTGAATCGCGAAGGCGCGCCCCGCGACAACGCCGGCCTGCTTGCCGCGCTGGATGCCAGCGGCGCGGCGGTCAAGGTGATCATCGATGCCAGCGCCAGCACGGCGCTGGCATCGCGCCATGCCGAATGGCTGGCGCACGGCTACCACGTGGTCACCGCGAACAAGGCGCTGGCCGGTGGCGAGCTGTCCGGCTGGCGTGCGCTGCAGGCAGCGTTGGTCGGCGGCAGCCGCTACGGCGATTCGGCCACGGTGGGGGCCGGACTGCCGGTGCTGTCGACCCTGCGTCGGCTGCGCCTTTGCGGGGACACCCTGCTCACCCTGGAAGGCGTGTTCTCCGGTTCGCTGTCATGGCTGTTCAACCAGTACGACGGCAGCCGCCCGTTCTCCGAACTGCTGCGCGAGGCGCGCCAGCTCGGCTACACCGAACCGGACCCGCGCTCGGACCTGTCCGGCGAGGACGTGGCGCGCAAGCTGCTGATCATCGCGCGCAACGCGGGCTATGCGCTGGGCAACGACGAAGTGCAGGTAGAGGATCTGGTGCCGCCGTCCTTGCGCACGCTGGATACGGAAGCCTTCATGACGCAGCTGGATGAACTGGACGCCACGCTGGCGGCGCGCCATGCCGCGGCCAGTGCCCGCGGCTGCGTGCTGCGCTTCCTGGCGCGATTGAACCAGCGCGGCCAGGCCCGCGTCGGTCTGACCGAAGTGCCGCTCACCCATCCCGCCGCGCGGCTGTACGGCACCGACAACCAGTTCGCGCTCACCACCACCCGCTACCACAGCCAGCCGCTGGTGATCCAGGGCCCGGGTGCCGGGCCGGAAGTGACCGCGCAAGCGTTGCTGGGCGACGTGCTGGCGCTGGGCTGAGGCGGGCATTTCTGTGCGGTTTGGCCTACACCCGACTGTGCCGCGTATCACAATAATGCTTTCTCGCCACTCCCTAACATCGGCGTCGGGAGGTTGCTTCAACCTCCCGCGTGTCGGCAAGGGTTACGGGATGTGACGGCTCGGCATACATCAGTGCACTAGGTTCGTGCACGCATGATTTCGTTCTGTTCCGCACCCTCCGCACGATTCCTGAAACTTCCAGCGAGGTGATGTTATGGATAATCACGGTGCAGACATGATCGCCCAGTGGCGCGACGACGCTGAGCAAGGCAACCCTGCCGGTCCGCTGTTCAGCGGCGGCGCGTTCGCCGAGGCCGAAATCACCAGTGAGGCCGCCATCAGGACGATTGGTGGATGCGGCACGGCCTGTACGGGTTCGTATACCCGTTATTGCTGCTGATCGCATGGCGTCCCCTGCGGACGCCGGCAATTTCAACGCTTCACTGGGTTGCCTGTACTCGTCCGGCATGGACGGACTGGCAACCCAGCTTGCGCAGATCGCCGGACTTCATGCGAATGAACGCGACGCCATCCTGACGGCTTTGCGCGAATCTCTTTGTGCGACCTTGCATGCCCGACTGAGTCGGGTGCTGGTGCTTGAGCTCAACGCCGCGCGAGTGAGCGGGCGATTGCAAGGCGGGGAAGGCGCGCAGCGCTGGGAAGAATTTCTCGAATTGTCGTCCGGACAGGATTTCTGGAACAGTCTGGTCGAGCACTATCCGAACCTGTTGGCACGCATCGACAGCATCGTGAGCAATCGCTGCGCCGCCGCCTGGCAATTCGCCCAACGCTGGGTAGCGGACCGGGCCAGCCTGTCGTGCCTGTGTGGCGGCGAGCCGGGGCAGTTGCTGGAAGTGAGTTTCGGCGCCGGTGACAGCCATCGCAGCGGGCAGACCGTCGCAGTGTTGCGCTGCGAAGCCGGGCGAATGGTATACAAGCCGCGCTCGCTGGCCGTGGACGCCACGCTGGCCCGATTCCTCGAAGGGCTTGCTGACGATCATTCCACCCCGCTGACGATCCGCGTGCCGCGCGTCGTCGATCGAGAGGACCATGGCTGGACCGAGTTCGTTGGTCATCGCCATGCCGCGGACGACGACGAACTGCTCGGCTTCTATCGCGGCATTGGCCATTGGCTGGCCATCATGCGGCTGCTCGGCGGCAGCGACCTGCATGCGGAAAACCTGATCGCCCACGGTGCAAGCCCGGTGGTGATCGATTGCGAAACGCTGTTCACGCCGAAGATTCCACCGTCACCCTCCGGTTTTGGTCAGGCGCCGGATCGTGCTGCCGAACTCGTCGCGGGCACCGTCCTGAGCATCGGCATGTTGCCGGGGCGGGGCGCGGGGCTCGGCTGGCGCGGAGTCGACACATCGGCCGTCGGCTCGTTGCCGGGCCAGCAGCCCCTGCTGCCCCAGCCGGACATCCTCAATGCCGGCACGGACGAGGCATATGTGGGTACCACGATGGTCGAGGCCCGCGCTGCGCAGAATCACCCGAGCCCGCAGCCAGCGCTGTCGAGATACTGGCCCGAGGTCATCGTCGCTTTCGATGCCATGACCGCCACCTTGCGTCGGCTGGATGACGCCGGCAGCCTGCTTGCACGACTGGAGCCGTTTGCCGATTGCCGTATCCGCGTGGTGACGCGCGCCACGGAGGTCTATGCCGAGTTGGCGCGGATGTTGTGGCACCCGGTGTCGCTGCACAACGAGCAGAACGCACGAGGACGCGCGCACGATCTGCTCGCACGGATGGCCGCCAATGTATCGATCGCGCCAGGTGACCCGGCCATCATCGACGCCGAGATCGCCGATCTCCTGGAAGGCGACATCCCGTTCTTCGCCACCACCCCCGGCAGCGGACGGCTGGAAGGTCCGCGCGGTACACGCTGGCGCCCGCAGACGAACCTGATACTCGCGGCGCTGGATCACTGGCGCGCCGCCGACCTGTTGCTGGAGCGCCACGTGATCCAGGCGGCCCTGATCAGCGCCTACATCAACCAGGGCTGGATGCCGGAGGAGGTCTCGTTATGGCCTGCCCATGCGAAGCACGGCAACCTGGACCTGCGGCGACGCACCGAGGCGGCGCGTATCGTGCGCGAGCTCGCCGCCACGGCCATCCACGGCGACGACGGCAGCGTGGCCTGGATCGCGCCGGTCTTCGACCCGGTCACCGGCTGGTCGGTACAGCCGCTGGCGCAGGATCTCTACGGCGGCACTTCGGGCATTGCGCTGCTGATCGCGGCCTACCTGCGCGAAACCCGTGCCGGGCGCGCCGACCGCGTCGAGGGTCTGGAGGAACTGCTGGCCGGGGCCCTGGTGACCCTTGATCTGGCCGAGGCAAAATGTGAGAGCCAGCGCAGGGACACCATCAAGGTCCGGCCGCTGCCTCCGGGCGGCTATGTTGGCTTGGGCTCGCTGATCTGGACGCGCCTGGTACTGGCTTCGTGGGGCATGGATCGCGGTGATGGATGCGCTCGTGCATGCGCGCTGGCCGACAGCATGCCGGATGCGGCCGCCGCCGCCGAAATGAACGACGTGCTTTCCGGCATCGCGGGCGCGATTCCGCCGCTGCTCGTGCTGGCACGACAGACAGGTGATGCGAACTACCTGCAGATGGCCTGCGGGCTCGGTGACCGGCTCTGTGCGCAGGCCGTGCATGATGGCGATCGCGTTTACTGGGTGCATGAGCACTGGCCGAAGGGCGTGGGCGGATTCGCGCACGGCGTTACCGGTATCGGCTGGGCACTGACCCGGCTGGCTCGGGCCACAGGCGAGAGCCGTTACGAGGAAACCGCGTGGGCGGCGTTCGCTTTCGAAGATGCCTTGTTCGATCACGAGGAACAGAACTGGCTGGATCTGCGCATGCTTCCCGGTGCGAAGACCGCCGCCGCATGGTGCCATGGTGCGGTCGGTATCGGCCTGGCGCACCTGGATCTCGACCCGCAATTGCAGCATCCGGCAACCCGCGAGCTGTTGCGTCGCGCGGCGGCCGCCACCTGGCGCCAGGGCCTGGGCTGGAACCATTCCGCCTGCCACGGCGATGCTTCTGCGTGGCAGCTGCTCGATGCGGCGATCGCAGCAGGCGAAGGTCCGCGCGACCTTACGCGCGAAGCCCTGTTGGAGCACCTGCTCACCAGCATCGAGGAACATGGGGCGGTGTGCGGCATGGTTCGCGACACCTTCTCGCCGGGGCTGCTGTCAGGCGTAGGCGGCATCGCCTATCAGCTGCTCAGGGCACATCCGCAGAGCAGGTTGCCGTCGATGCTCACGCTGGGAGGCGATGCGCTCTGAACGTGCATGCCGCTGAGGCCGAACTGCAAACGCCGTACTGGCGCCTGGATGGCGACAGCCCGCAGCGCCCGGGTTTGCCGGCGTTGATCCGGCGCCTGGCGATGGCGGCGCGGCCGGTCGCAAGCATTCTCCGGCAGGCGGCGCCCGGATTGTCCGTGATCATCGTTCTGGCCCAGATTCTCGCCGGTGCATCCACCACGTGGACTCTGCTGCTGACCACCCGGGTGCTGGATCGGCTGCTGGGGCAGGGACTGAATCTCGAACAGCTGCGCCTGGCGCTGCCAGTGCTGTTGCTGCTCTGCGGGGTCTGCCTGTTGCGCATCGGGATGGATGCCGCCACCTCGATCGCGAAAGCACGGCTGACGCCGAAGGTGCACCGCCTCGCCGAAGAGCAATTGTTTGAAGTTAGCCTGGCGGTGGATCTCGCGTCCTTCGACGATCCCGGTTTCTATGATCGCCTGCATCGGGCGCGGGATCGCGGCCTGATGCACATGGAGAGCGCCACGGCCAGCCTGGTCGAAGTCTTCAGCGCCATGTTTTCCGTGGCAGGCGCCGCGCTTGCGCTGTTCCTGTTGCACCCGCTGCTGTTGCCCTTGCTGCTGCTGGCGCTGCTGCCGGAAGGTTGGGCCGCCCTCAAGGCGGCAAGCCTGCAATACGCGGCCATGCCGACGACCATCGCGCTCACCCGTCAGACCCAGATGATGGCCGAGCTCGCCACGCAGCGCGAGGCGGCGCCGGAGATTCGCGCCAATCAGGCGCAGGACTATGTGCTGTCCGAGTACCGGCGATGTGCCGTGGAGCTTGAGCTTCATCTGGTGAAGCAGGGCATGGCTGCAGCCAGGGCGACGACGTTGGGGCAACTTCTCTCCGGCCTGGGGCAGCTGGGCACCTATGTGGCGCTCGGAATGATGCTGTACGCGCGATGGCTGGACCTGGCTGCGGCCGGTACCGCAGTCATCGCCATCCGCACCGCCAGCGCCGCCCTGTCGAGGCTGATGCTGGTCTCGCGCGAACTGTTCGAAAAAGGCCTCTACATCAGCGATTACCGGGAATTCATCGAGCAGTCGCGACCGTCGAAGCGTCCAGCGGCGGATGTCACCGCACCGCCGAAACCGGGGCGGATCGAATTGAGCCATGTCGGTTTTCATTACCCAGGTGCGGCGCGCCCCGCATTGCGGGACGTATCGCTGACCATTCAACCCGCCCAGACGATCGCACTGGTCGGCGAGAACGGCTCCGGCAAGACGACCCTGGCCAAATTGATCGCCGGGCTGTACCAGCCGAACTCCGGGCGCATCACCTGGGATGGCGTCGATCTCCGTGCCATGGCGCCGGAATCGCTCGCCGATCGCATTGCCATGGTTCTGCAGGAACCGGTCCGTTGGCCACGCAGCGCGCGCGACAATATTCGCCTGGGTCGCCATGATCGCGCGGACCCGCATGACGAGTGGCTGTTGCGGGCGGCCCGCGATTCCAGCGCGATCGACGTCGTGGAGCGATTGCCCCAACGCTGGGACACCCTGCTGTCGCGCCATTTCCACGGCGGACAGGATCTCTCCGGTGGCCAGTGGCAGCGAATGGCCGTGGCCCGTGGGCTCTATCGCGATGCGCCGCTGGTCATCTGGGACGAGCCGACGGCGTCGCTGGATGCCAAGGCCGAACAGGCCGTCTATGAGTCACTGCGCACCATCGCGCTCGATCGTACGGTGATTCTCATCACGCACCGGCTGGCCAGCATCCGCAACGCAGACCGGATCTTTTTCCTCGAACATGGCGCCGTGGTCGAACAAGGGCGTCATGAAGAGCTTTTGCAGACAGGCGGTCGCTATGCAGAACTGTATCGCCTGCAGTCCAGACTCCACGGTGCCGAGGTGCCCGGGTCCGCTGAACCCCCGGGGTCGCTTCACGCGTGGAGTTACTGATATCCATACTGCTTTCGTCTGTCGCCACTGAACCGAGCGACGCGATGCGTGCCAGCGCCGATCGGCCGTTGTGGAGTCCTTGCGTCGTCCGGCCATGGCTGGTATCGCCTATTTGACGGCGATCGCCTCGACCTGGATGCGCAAGGTCACGGTCATGTCGAAACCGTAGTCCTTGCCGGCATCCATGCCGTAAGCGTCGCGCTTGAAAGTGGCCAGCGCATCGGCACCGCAGACCTCGCGCTTGAGCATCGGATGCGGCATGCACTTGAAGCTGTTGATCTTCAGGTCCAGCGGATGGGTGACGCCGTGCAGGGTCAGCTGGCCGCTGACCCGGGTCGGCGCGCCGTTGACGAAGTCGACCAGCTTGCCGGTGTAGCGGGCCTGCGGAAACTTCGCCGTGTCGAACAGTTCCTCGCCCTGCGTGCCCGCGTTGAGCTGGTCCTGGCCGAAGTCGGCGCTCTTCATGTCGACGGTGACGTCCACCGTGCCGGCGCCGGCGGCCTTGTCCAGCATCACCACGCCAGTGCTGTGGTTGAACTTGCCGCGCCACACCGACAGCCCGCCCATGTGATCGGCCTCGAAGCTGGGATAGGTGTGGTCAGGATCGATCCGGTACTTCACCGCAGCGGCGCTGGCGCCGGTGGCCAGCGAGAGCAGGGCGAGCATGCCCAGTGCGGTGATCGAGGTGCGGACTCTGGACGACATGGGTGACTCCATGGCTGAAGGTGGCATGCAGCCGGGCGTGGATGCATGTTCGAACGACGAACGGAGCGATGCGCTTTCGACAGGGTGGCAGACACAAATGAAAACGCGCGGCCCGGGCCGCGCGTTTTCGTTTGAACGGTGGGGCGATCAGTGCCCGGTGATGCGCTCCGAATTTTCCTCGTCCGGCGGCACCAGCGGCGCATCCGGATCGGTGTGCGCCTCCAGCTGGGCGGCCTCGATCGACGGCGTGCGCCAGCCGGACTTCACGCCCCACACATAGAACACCAGGCCGATCACCGCGACCACGGCCAGGTCCCAGCCGTACGGCAGGTAGCCCAGGCCGCCGAACTTGGTGCTGCCCACGCGCGAGACGATTGCCAGCGTGATCAGATAGGCCACCAGCCACCACGCGCCTTTCATCTGCTTGCCGAACTCATGCCAGCCACTCTTGTACTGGTAGTACAGGTACACCGGCAGCGCCACCACCATCAGCAGGATGATCTCGCCGGTCAGCGGCCACTTGGCCCAGTACAGCAGTTCGGCCGACATGATGAAGGCGATGCCGGCGATGATCGGCAGGCCGACCAGGCGGAACGGGCGATGCAGTTCCGGCGCGGTGCGGCGCAGGGTCATCACGCTGACCGGGCCGGTGAGGTAGGAGATGATCGTGGCCACCGAGATCACTGCCGCCAGCGAATCCCAGCCGCGGAAGAAGAACAGGAACAGGAACGACACCACCAGGTTGAGCCACATCGCCGGGCGCGGCACGCCCCACTTCGGATGCACCATGCCGAAGATCTTCGGCAGCGTGCCGTTGCGTTCCATGCCGTAGATCATGCGGGCGGTGGATGCGGTGTAGGTCATGCCGGTGCCGCTGGGGCTGACGAACGCATCGGCGTACAGCAGGATCGCCAGCCAGTTGAGGTTGACGATGATCGCCAGCTCGGCGAACGGCGAGCTGAAGTCGATGCCGTGCCAGCCGGCCTTGACCAGCATGTCCGGCGGCACCGCGCCGAGAAAGGCGATCTGCAGCAGCACGTAGATCACCGTGGCGATCACGATCGCGCCGATGATCGCGAACGGAATGCTGCGCCCCGGGTTGCGCGCTTCGCCGGCCAGGTTCACCGGGCTCTGGAAGCCGTTGAAGCTGAACACGATACCCGCGGTGGCCACGGCGGTGAGGATCGCCGCGAAATCGTTCGCATGGTGGCCGCCGTTGGCGCCGACCGAGAAATTCTCCGAGTGGAAGCCGCTGGCGATCAACGCCACGCCGGTGGCTGCCGGGATCACCATCTTGATGACGGTGATCACGCTGTTGGAGCGCGCGAACAGCTTCACGCTCCAGAAGTTGAGCAGGAAATAGACCACCACCAGCACCGCCGCGAAAGCGAGCCCCAGGTGGCTCAGCTCACCGTGCTGGCCGGGCGCCTTGTGGTAAAGGTCTTGTGCCCACTGCCACTGCCAGCCGGACATGTATTGCACCGAAGCCTCGGCCTCGATCGGGATCACCGAGACGATCGCGATCCAGTTGGCCCAGCCGGCGATGAAACCGACCAGCGACCCGTGCGAGTAGTGACCGTAGCGCACCATGCCGCCGGATTCGGGAAACATCGCGCCCAGCTCGGCGTAGGTCAGCGCGATCGTCATGATGATCGCCGCGCCCAGCACCCACGCCCAGACTGCACCGGGGCCGGCCAGCTTGGCCGCGTTCCACGCGCCGAACAGCCAGCCGGAGCCGATGATCGAGCCGAGGCCGGTATACATGAGGGCCATCGGGCCGACGTCGCGGTGAATCGCGCGTTCCTGGGTCATGGAGGGTTCCCGTATGCGGCGCGGAGCACGCCATAAAGGGGTCGATGGTTGCAGAATTCGGCGGTGGATGTCACGTACCGGCGGTCATGGAGGTCACTGTGCTCCCTCTGGGGGAAAGGGTCCCGACCGAAGGAGGCCCGCCTGCAAGCGGGCGGGGCGCTCGTGATCTGATCTATGGGTCAGCGCAAAAGCTATTGCTTCTGCGCCATGCGTCGCGACGTTTTCAGCTCAGCACTCGATCACGTTGACGGCAAGCCCGCCCCGTGACGTTTCCTTGTACTTGTCCTTCATGTCCCGCCCCGTATCCCGCATCGTCTTGATCACCTTGTCCAGCGAGACGCGGTGCTTGCCGTCGCTCTTCAGCGCCATGCGACTGGCGTTGATCGCCTTGACCGAGCCCATCGCGTTGCGTTCGATGCAGGGGATCTGCACCAGGCCGCCGATCGGGTCGCAGGTGAGGCCGAGGTTGTGTTCCATGCCGATCTCGGCTGCGTTCTCGACCTGCATCACGTTGCCGCCGAGCGCGGCGGTGAGGCCGCCGGCGGCCATCGAGCAGGCCACGCCGACCTCGCCCTGGCAGCCGACTTCGGCACCGGAGATCGAGGCGTTTTCCTTGTACAGGATGCCGATGGCGGCCGCGGTGAGCAGGTAATTGATAATGCCTTCGTCGTCGGCCTTGGGGCAGAAGCGCAGGTAGTAGTGGCCGACGGCAGGCACGATGCCCGCGGCGCCGTTGGTCGGTGCGGTGACCACGCGGCCGCCGGCGGCGTTTTCCTCGTTGACGGCCAGCGCGTACAGGTTGACCCAGTCGAGAATGGTCAGCGGATCCCTCAGCGCGGCTTCGGGCTGGTTGCGCAGATCGGCCAGCATCGCCGGCGCGCGGCGCGTCACCTTCAATCCGCCGGGCAGGGTACCGGGCGAGCGCAGGCCGCGCTCGACGCAGTCCTTCATGGCTTGCCAGATGGTCAGCAGGCCGGCGCGGGTTTCCGCCTCCGGTCGCCACACGCTCTCGTTGGCCATCATCAACTGGGCGATGGTG
This sequence comes from Rhodanobacter ginsengiterrae, assembly GCF_050026815.1. Taxonomy (NCBI): domain Bacteria; kingdom Pseudomonadati; phylum Pseudomonadota; class Gammaproteobacteria; order Lysobacterales; family Rhodanobacteraceae; genus Rhodanobacter; species Rhodanobacter ginsengiterrae. The sequence goes on from NZ_JALBWO010000051.1 coordinate 41,261, forward strand.
AGGTGGTGCTGCTTGCACAGCGCCAGCATTTCGTCGCCGCTGCTGAACGGGTAAGGCTGCGCGGTGGTGTCGGCGACGATGCGGTCTTCGGCGGCTTCGTCGGTATTGACCACGAAGCCGCCGCCGACCGAGTAATAGTCGCGGCTGGCCAGCTCGTTGCCGTCGGCGTCGTAGGCGGAGAAGCGCATGCCGTTGGTGTGGAACGGCAGCTTCTGGCGCTTGTTGAAGACCAGGTCGGACTTTTCGTCGAAGGCGACCTCATGCTTGCCCAGCAGCCGCAGGCGAGCCGTGCCGCGGATGCGTTCCAGCGTGGCGGGAATCTGGTCCGGATCGACGGTGTCCGGGTGCTGGCCTTCGAAGCCGAGCAGCACCGCCTTGTCGGTGCCGTGGCCGCGGCCGGTCATGGCCAGCGAGCCGTACAGCTCGGCGCGCACGCGCACCACGCGGTCGAGCACGCCTTTCTCTTCCAGCCAGCGCTCGGCAAAGCGCGCAGCGGCGCGCATCGGCCCCACCGTATGCGAAGACGAAGGTCCGATGCCGATCTTGAACAGGTCGAATACGCTGACGGCCATGGTTGCGCTGCTTGGAAGAAGAGTTGACCGGCTATTCTACGCGGCGTCCCCAGCCATTCGCAGCCGCATGTCCGACCTGATCCTCTACCAGCGCGACTATTGCCACCTGTGCGACCTCGCCCTGGCGGTGATGGCGCAGGCGCGCGCGCCGGAGTTCGACAGCCAGTGGGTGGATGACTCGGCCGAGCTGGAACAGCGCTACGGCACCCGCGTGCCGGTGTTGCGCGATACGCGCGACGGGCGCGAGCTGGACTGGCCGTTCGATGCCGCCGCGGTGCGCGCGTTCCTGTCGACTTAGGCCCCTACTCGCGCCACAGGGGATTAGGGCGGCTCAGGCTCCCTCCCCTGCAAGCAGGGGAGGGTTGGGGAGGGGTTCGCTCTTGATCTTCCCGGCGACCCTGCGCAACCCCCTCCCAACCTGTACTCGGGCCCTCCATGGCCCTCGCCCTTCGGGCGGCTCACGCCGCACAAATCGGCAGTCCTGCCGATTTGTCCCCTGCGTGCAGGGGGAGGAGCAAAGCGGCTAAGCGCGGCGAGTTTTCAACCGCTTGAGAATTTCCTCGCGCGCCTCGCGCAGGATCGAGTCGCGATCGAGACCGGCCACGATATCGGCGACGGCGCGCTTGGCGCCGGCTTCGCCCCAGGATTTTCCGCCGATCAGATAGCGTTCCGCCGCGCGGCCGATCAGCACCGTGGCGTACCAACCCAGCGCACCCTGTGCTGCGGCGGTGACCACCACCGACAAGCCGGCGCTGATGCCCTTCAGTGCCGAGGCGACCAGCTGCATGCCCCAGATCGCACCCATCAGCGCGGCCAGCTGCGCCGAGATCACCGCCACCAGCCGGCCGGATTCGGCGCGGGTTAGCGGCAGGCCGTAGACGCGCGACAACTGCACCACCATCGCCGCGTCCAGTCCGGCGGCGGCGAACAGGTCGGCGACCGGGATCGGATTCAGCGCGACCGCCACGCCCTTGGCCAGGCAGTAGTGGCGAATCAGTTTCGCCGCGACGGCCTGGCGGATCTGCGCGATGCGCGCGCTGACCTGATCGGTGAGGCGGCCGGCATACAGCCCGGCATTGATTGCCGACAAGGTCTTGCCCTCGCGTGCGGCGATCGCCAGCAGGCGTTCGCGCAAGGCGGCGACATCCGGCGCGCGGGCTTGCTCACGGTGCTGCTCATGGCCGCGCGCGTCGAACTCGACCACGCGTTGGGGCGCGGGGTGCGCCGCCACGGCGAGCACGTCATCGGCGCGGACCAGCCCGGCCACGCGCAGGCGCAGGTGTTGCAGCAGGCTGTCCAGTTCGTCGCGGCCGTAGCGATCGGCCTTGTTCAGGGCGAGCAGCAGCGGACGCTGGGTGGCGGCCAGGGTTCTCAGTGCGTCGAGTTCCTCGCGGGTGAGGTCGCCGTCGCAAACGAAGATCACCAGGTCGCTGACCTCGGCTACCTCGAAGGCCAGCCGCTCGCGCGCTTCGCCATCGAGCTCGTTGATGCCGGGGGTGTCGATCAGCACCAGGCCATCGTGCTGCGCCTCGTCCAGCATGGCGTGGTCGGCGTCGGTGGTGGTGCCGTGGAGCACGCCGACGGTGAACGCTTCGCGCCCGAGCAGGGCATTGCCCAGCGCCGACTTGCCGGCGGAGACGCGGCCAAACACGGCGACATGCAGTTCGCCGCGCTGCAGCTTGTCCAGCATGGCCTCGATGCGCGCGAAGTCGGTCGCCAATTCGGCGCGCACCGAAGCGGGAATACCCGGATCATCCAGCAGCGCGCGCAGACTCTCGGCGACCTGGCCCGAGCCGCCGGCCGCGCGTGGTGGCGGCGTGGTCACGCGTTCGGGTTCCGGCCTGACCAGGCTACGCAGGCGCTGCCACAGGCTGTCGTTCGCCATCAACGCGGGCTTACTTCGCGGTCAGTTGCAGGTGGGCGGAAATTTTCACCTCGCCACCGATCACCGAGGTGTCGGCGTAGTCGCCCGTGCCCACACCGAAATCCAGCCGCTTGACCGTGCCGGACACATCCAGCGTGGCGCCGGTCGGCAGCGGTTTGAAGGTCACTTCCAGGCGCACCGGCTTGCTCACCCCGCGCAGGGTGAGCGTGCCGTCGGCGATCACCTTGTTGCCATCCTTGTGCAGGCCGGTGGTGACGAAGTGCGCCCTGGGGAATTTGGCGACGTCAAAGAAGTCGCTGCCGGGCAAGGCGGTGTCGCGGTCCTTGTCGCCGGTCTTCGCACTGGCGAGGTCGACCTCGACATCGAACTTCGAGGCATCGAGATGGGCCGGGTCGTAGCTGATCGCGGCAGTCCAGCGCTCGAAGTGGCCATCAAAGCTTTCGCCCTGGAACGAGGTGCTGAAGCCGAGACTGCTGGTCGCCGGCTGCAGCGTGTAGTCGGTGGCGGCGGCAAGGCCGGGCAGGGCCAGCGCGAGCAGCAGGGTGGCAAGACGTTTCATCGGTGGTCTCCTTCGGAAGTGGCGCGATCGCGTGGCCGGCCGAACGGCAGCATCCGGCGCAGCACGTTGTCGTGGTCGAACACATGGTGCTTCAGCGCGGCGCCGACATGCGCCAGCAGCACCAGCAGCAGGAACCAGAACAGGTATTCGTGGACGCCGTGGGCAAAATGGCGCAGCGCGTCGTCCTTCGCCACCAGCGCCGGCAGGTTGAACAGCTTGAACCACTGCAGTGGCTTGCCGGTGACCGAGTTGAACCACCAGCCGCTCAACGGCATCAGCACGATCAGCAGGTACAGCATGCCGTGCACCGCATGCGCGGCCAGTTGCTGCCAGCGCGGCGCGGGCTCTTCGGCGGGCCGCCGTTCGGATAGCCGCCACGCGATGCGCAGCAGCGCCAGGGCCAGCACGGTGAGGCCGATCGATTTGTGCAGGGCCAGCCAGTTGATCTTCTGCATCGGCGAGTGGGCCAGGTCCATCAACAGGCCGAACAGGCCGTTGCCGAGGATGCCCAGCGCGATGGTCCAGTGGAAGAACTTGCTGATCGTGCCCCACTGGCGGTCATTGCTGCGCAAGCTCATGGTGTCTCCTCGGTCGATGGAATGGCGTGGTCGTCACGGATCGCCTCCAGCTCCAGCCACACGCTGACCTGGGCACCGATCGAGTTGGGGTTGGCAGTGATGCCGAACGTGGTGCGGTCGAGGCTGGCGGTGGCCGAGAAGCCGGCTACCTGGTGGGTTTCGTAGATGGTTCTGGCGGCGCGGTTGAAGGTGAAGGACAGATCCAGCGGAAGGGTGGTTCCGTGCAGGGTCAGTTGGCCATGCAGCACGCCGTGCCGGTCGTCCTTGCGCTCCACGCTGGTGCTGCGGAAATGGGCGTAACGCTGTTTCGCGCAGTCGAGCAGGGCCGGCTTGCACACGGCAGCGTTCCAGTCGGCATCGCCCATGTCCACGCTGGCCAGGTCGATGTCCAGTTCGGTCGCCGCGGTGCTCCAGTCGTCCGGATTGAAGCGCAGCCAGCCGCGCGCGATATGCAGACGGCCGAACGGCCGCGAGTAGCCGTTGTGGCTGATGCTGAAAAGGATCTGGCTGTGCACCGTGTCGTAACGCCACAGCATGTCCGCCGCCTGCGCCGCCCCCGGCCGCAGCAGGATCGCCACGACACACCAAAGCCAGCAGATTGAGCGCAGACGACACATGAGCCGAAGTCTGGCCGATTGGCGCGAAGGCTGCCAGCGTCCGGCGCTGAACGATCGGTTTCCGCGGGCGGGCCAATGGTGAGCGCAGCGAAGAGCGACCCCACCCCAACCCTCCCCTGCAAGCAGGGGAGGGAGCAGAAGCTGCGCGTGTGGTTCCCCGTCCGAGCGGAAGCCGCACGCGTGATTCCTCCCCCTGCGCAGCAGGGGGAGGGCAGGAGGGGGCGCTTTTGATCTTTGCCTGGCCGCGAAGAGCGACCCCATCCCAGCCCTCCCCTGCCAGCAGGGGAGGGAGCAGAGCGCGGCATGCTCTGGTTCTTTTCCGAGCGGGAGCTGCACGTGTGATTCCTCCCCCTGCGCAGCAGGGGGAGGGCAGGAGGGGGTGCTTTTGATCTTTGCCTGGCCGTGAAGAGCGACCCCATCCCAGCCCTCCCCTGCCAGCAGGGGAGCGAGCAGAGCGCGGCATGTGCGGTTCTCTTCCGCGCGGGAGCTGCACGTGTGATTCCTCCCCCTGCGCAGCAGGGGGAGGGCAGGAGGGGGTGCTTTTGATCTTTGCCTGGCCGTGAAGAGCGACCCCTCCCCAACCCTCCCCTGCCAGCAGGGGAGGGAGCAAAAACGACGCGTGTGATTCCTCTCCCTGCGCAACAGGGGGCGTAATCAGAACGTGCGCTGCACCGAATAGTCGGCGAGGGTGGCCAGTGCATCGCGGTAGGTGGATGGCGGCAGCGTGGCAAGCGCGGCGCGCGCGGCGTCGGCGTGCAGCAGGGCGCGGTTGCGGGTGCGTTCAAGCGCGCCGGAGTCGTTGATCGAGGCGATGATGCGGTCCAGCGAATCCAGCCCGCCGTGTTCGATCGCGTGGCGCAGCGACTGCGCCTGCTCGGGATTTGCCTTCTCCAGCGCATAGATCAGCGGCAGGGTCGGCTTGCCTTCGGCCAGATCGTCGCCGATGTTCTTGCCCAGCGTGCCGGCGTCGCTGGTGTAGTCGAGCAGGTCGTCGGCGATCTGGAACGCGTAGCCCAGCTCCATGCCGTAGCGGCGCAACGCCGTGACCTGGTCCTCGGCCAGGCCGCCGAGGATGCCGCCCAGTTCGGTGGCGGCGGCGAACAGCACCGCGGTCTTGCGTTCGATCACGGCCAGGTAGGCCGCCTCGCTCACGTCGGCGTTGCCGATGTTGAGCAGCTGCAGCACCTCGCCTTCGGCGATCGTGTTGGTGGTGTCGGCGAGGATGCGCATGATGCGCATGTCGTCCAGTTCCACCATCAGCTGGAACGAGCGCGAGTACAGGAAGTCGCCGACCAGCACGCTGGCGGCGTTGCCCCACAGCGCGTTGGCGGTCTTGCGGCCACGGCGCAGGTCGGATTCGTCCACCACGTCGTCGTGCAGCAGGGTCGAAGTGTGAATGAACTCGATGATCGCGGCGAGCTTGGTGTGCTGCACCCCACGGTAGCCTGCAGCGCCCGCGGCCAGCACGTGCAGCATCGGCCGCAGCCGCTTGCCGCCGGAGGCGATGATGTGGTCGGCGATCTGGTTGATCAGCACCACGTCGGAGGACAGCCGCTGGCGGATCAGCGCGTCGACCCGCTGCATGTCGGCGGCGGCGAGGTCCCGCACCTGGGCGAAGTCGGCGGGTCGGGAAGCGTCGGCGGGCATCAGATTCATGGAGGCATCACAGCGGCGTAGACGGTGATTATAGAGGCTGCAGGAACTTGCGCCGCGACATGTCGCCACAAACCGCCATGCGAGGGTCACCCTATAATGCCGGCATGACTTCTTCGATGTCCGTGTTTCCGTGAGCAAACTCTCGAGTCTCGAACTGCGCAGCGCGCTGACCCTGGCCTGCGTGATCAGCCTGCGCCTGTTCGGCCTGTTCCTGATCATGCCGGTGTTCTCGCTGTACGCTAAGACGATGCCCGGTTCGACCGGCTTCATGATCGGCCTGGCGTTGGGCGTGTACGGCATCGGCCAGGTCATGCTGCAGATCCCGCTGGGCTTGCTGTCGGACCGGATCGGGCGCAAGCCGGCGATCACCCTGGGGCTGATCCTGTTCGCCATCGGCGGGTTGATCGCGGCGATGTCGCACACGCTCACCGGCATCGTGATCGGACGCGCGGTGCAGGGCATGGGCGCGGTGGCCGGCGCCGGGATCGCGCTGGCCGCCGATCTCACCGCGGAGGAAAGCCGCGGCAAGGTGATGGGCATCATCGGCGTGTCGATCGGGCTGGCCTTCCTGCTGGCGCTGATCCTCGGGCCGCCGCTGGAAGCCGTTGCCGGCCTGCCGGGCCTGTTTGGCGCCACGTCGATTCTTGCGCTGGTGTCGCTGACCCTGTTGTGGCTGATCGTGCCCACGCCGGCGCGCGCAAGCGCACCTGCCGCCGCCGGATTCGCCGCGGTACTGGCGATGCTGCGCGATGGCCGCATGCTGGTATTGAACGGCTCGGTGTTCTTCCTGCATGCGCTGCTTACGGCCAGTTTCGTCGGCCTGCCGCTGCTGCTGGCCGATACCTTGCACCTGCCGGTGAGCCGGCACTGGGAGCTTTACCTGCCGGTGATGGCGATCGCCGCCTTCGTGATGGGCGCGACTCTGCACCACATGCGCGAGGTGGCGCAGAGCCTGCGCATCGTCACCGTGTGCGTGGTGGCGATCGGGCTGGCCCTGCTCGGCTTTGCGCTGTCGGGCACGCACATGGCGGCGTTCGGGCTGGCCGCGACGGTGTTCTTCTCCGCCTTCAACCTGCTTGAGGCCGCCTTGCCCAGCCTGGTGTCGCGGCTGGCGCCGGGGCACCTGCGCGGTGCCGCGATGGGCGCGTACTCGACCAGCCAGTTCGTCGGCGCCTTCGTCGGCGGCACCTTCGGCGGCATCGCGCTGGGACGCCTCGGTCCCGATGGCGTGTTCGCCTGCGCCGCGGCGTTCACCCTGCTGTGGCTGCCGCTGGTGGTTTTCGGCGCGCGCCGGATCAGCCAGACCGCGATCGAGATGCCCTCCGCACAGCGCGCAGCCTCGTAGGGCGGACAGCCGCGGGCGCTGCGGTGGCATGCCACGCCCGCGCCATTCGGTGACCGCTGTATCAACGGCGGCGCCGGGGAGGCGTCGCGCACACGGAAGGGTTTGCAATGGCGGACCGGCGGCCCAATCATGGGTGACGACAGGTCCGCTGCATCGAGTACCGATCCGATGGCTCATGAAATCATCGCGCTGATCGCGCAGTACGGTTTGCTGGTGGTGTTCGTCAACGTGCTGGTCGAGCAGGCCGGCGTGCCGGTGCCGGCTGTGCCCACGCTGATCGTGGCCGGCGCGCTGTCGGCCGGCGGCCGGCTGCCGCTGGTGGCGGTGCTGCTGGCCGCGCTGCTGGCCTGCCTGATCAGCGACCTGGTCTGGTATTGCGCCGGCCGCCGCTTCGGCGCCGGCGTGATGCGCACGATCTGCCGCATCTCGCTGTCGCCCGATTCCTGCGTGAAGCAGTCCGAACTGCGCTTCCAGCGCTGGCGCGGGCGCGTGCTGCTGATCGCCAAGTTCGTTCCGGGCCTGTCCACCGTGGCGCCGCCGCTGGTCGGTGCGATGGGCCTGCGGCCGGGCGCCTTCGTGCTGCTCGACGGCGCCGGCTCGCTGCTGTGGGCGGGTGCGGCGGTGGGGCTCGGCTATGCGTTCGCCCCCCAGATCGACGCGGTGCTGGCGATGCTGGAGCAGGCCGGCACGCTGGCGATGGAATTGCTGCTGGGCCTGCTGGCGCTGTACATCGCGGCCAAGTGGTGGCAGCGCCGGCGCCTGCTGGTGGCGCTGCGGATGGCGCGCATCTCGGTGGACGAGCTGAACGACGCGATCGCGGCGGGGCGTAACCCGGTGGTGGTCGACGTGCGCTCGGAAGCCTCGCGGCTGCTCGACACGCGGGTGATTCCCGGCGCGCTGCTGGCCGATCTGGACGGCGTGCAGCTGGCCCTCGCCGACGTGCCGCCGGAACGCGAGCTGGTGATCTACTGCAGCTGTCCCAACGAGGTGTCCGCCGCCAAGGCGGCCAAGCTGCTGATGTCGCTGGGCTACCGCCGCGTGCGCCCGCTGCTGGGCGGGCTCGACGCATGGGACGCGGCTGGCTACGCGGTGGAGCGGTTGTCCCCGACCGATACCCCTGCGGCCGTGGCGATGCGCCAGGGCGCCTGATCGCCCAATAACCGCGAGCGCATCCGCGCCGGAAAGCTTTACGCGTTTTATACGCGGGCGGCCCGATTCGCTACCCCGTTCTTATGCGGCACTTCCTACAGTGCGCGTCGTTCTCCCACGGAGTCGACGTCGATGGATTTCGTCTATCTGCTGTTCCTGCTGGTGCTGTGCGCCGCCACGTTGGGCTTTGCGCTGATCTGCGATCGGCTGGGCCCGCGCAAGTGATCGCCGCGCGCTTTCTCCCCTCCACCATGCCTGCGTGAGTTGTCGCCCATGAATGTCCTCTACGTGTTCGCCGCGCTGATCGCGCTGGCGCTGACCGGCTACCTGTGCGTGGCCCTGCTCAAGCCGGAGTGGTTCGAATGACCAGCAACGACTATCTCCAGCTGGGGCTGTATCTGGTCGTGCTGCTGTTGCTGGTGAAGCCGCTGGGCGGCTACATCGCGGCAGTGTTCTCCGACACGCCCAACCGCGTCACGCGGATCGGCGCGGGCAGCGAGCGGCTGATCTATCGCCTGTGCGGCATCCGCGCCGACGAGGACATGGGCTGGAAGCGCTACGCGCTGGCCGTACTGCTGTTCAACGTGCTCGGCGTGCTGGTGGTGTATGCGCTGCAGCGGCTGCAGCCCTGGCTGCCGCTGAATCCGCAGCACTTCGGCGCGGTATCGCCGGACTCGTCGATGAATACCGCGATCAGCTTCGCCAGCAACACCAACTGGCAGGGCTACGGCGGCGAGTCGACGATGAGCTACCTGACCCAGATGCTGGGCCTGGCGGTGCAGAACTTCGTCTCCGCGGCCACCGGCATCGCGGTGCTGATCGCAGTGATCCGCGGCTTCGCCCGTCGCGGCGCGAAGGGCCTGGGCAACTTCTGGGTCGACCTCACGCGCAGCACGCTGTACCTGCTGCTGCCGCTGTCGCTGCTGCTGACCCTGCTGCTGGTGTCGCAGGGCGTGGTGCAGAACTTCAAGCCATACCTCACGGTGCCGGTGGTGCAGGCCACCATGGTGAGCGAGCCGGCCATGGACGCCGCGGGGAACCCGCAAAAGGATGCCGCCGGCAACGCGGTGATGGCGCCGGTGCAGGTCGCCACGCAGACCCTGCCGATGGGGCCGGCGGCCTCGCAGATCGCGATCAAGCAGTTGGGCACCAACGGTGGCGGCTTCTTCAGCGTGAACTCGGCGCATCCGTTCGAGAACCCCACGCCGCTGAGCAACTTCCTCGAGCTGCTGTCGATCCTGCTGATCCCGGCCGCGCTCTGCTACACCTTCGGCAAGATGGTCGGTGACCGCCGCCAGGGCTGGTCACTGCTGGCGGTGATGCTGGTGATCTTCATCCCGCTGCTGCTGGCCTGCACGGCGGCCGAGCAGGCCGGCAACCCGCTGCTTGCCCATCTCGGGGTCGACCAGCACGCCTCGGCGCTGCAGGCCGGTGGCAACATGGAGGGCAAGGAGACCCGCTTCGGCATCGTCAACTCCACCCTGTGGGCGACCGCCACCACCGCCGCCTCGAACGGTTCGGTGAACGCGATGCACGACTCGTTCACCCCGCTGGGCGGGCTGGTGCCGATGTGGCTGATGCAGCTGGGCGAGGTGATCTTCGGTGGCGTCGGCTCGGGTCTGTACGGCATGCTCGCGTTCGCCGTGGTGGCGGTGTTCATCGCCGGGCTGATGGTAGGCCGCACGCCGGAATACCTGGGCAAGAAGATCGAGGCCTACGAGATGAAGATGGCCAGCCTCGCGGTGCTGCTGCCGTGCGCGCTGGTGGTGATCGGCATGGCCATCGCGGTGATGGTGCCGGCGGGTGTTGCCGGTGTCGCCAACCCCGGTGCGCACGGCTTCAGCGAGATGCTGTACGCGGTCAGCTCGGCCTCCAACAACAACGGCAGCGCGTTCGGCGGACTGTCCGTCAACACGCCGTTCTGGAACGTGTTGCTGGGCGTGTGCATGTTCCTGGCGCGCTTCCCGCTGATCGTGGCGATGCTGGCGATGGCCGGCGCGCTGGCCGCCAAGCGGCACGTGCCCGAATCGGCCGGCACGCTGCCCACGCACACGCCGTTGTTCGTCACGCTGCTGGCCTGCGTGGTGATCGTGGTCGGCGCACTCACCTTCCTGCCGGCCCTGGCCCTGGGGCCGATCGCCGAGCAACTCATGTCGGCTCATTCGATTTCGCCGGGGCACTGATCCATGACTTCGCATACTCACGCGGCGAGCAGTTTCAACCGCGAGCTGATCCTCAAGGCCGTCGCCGATTCGTTCCGCAAGCTGTCGCCGCGGATGCAGTTCCGCAACCCGGTGATGTTCGTGGTGTTCGTCTGCAGCGTGCTGACCACGGCGCTGTGGCTGCAGGCGCTCGCCGGTCACGGCGAAGCGCCCACCGGCTTCATCTTCGGGGTCAGCCTGTGGCTGTGGTTCACCCTGCTGTTCGCGAACTTCGCCGAGGCGCTGGCCGAAGGCCGCGGCAAGGCGCAGGCCGATGCGCTGCGCAGCACGCGCAAGGACGTGATCGCCAAGAAGCTGGCCGGCCCCGAGCGCGACGCCGCGATCACCTTCGTGCCCTCCAGCGAGCTGCGCACCGGACACCACGTGCTGGTCGAGGCGGGCGAGCAGATTCCCGGCGACGGCGAAGTGGTGGTGGGTGCGGCGAGCGTCAACGAGAGCGCGATCACCGGCGAGTCCGCGCCGGTGATCCGCGAGTCCGGCGGTGATCGCAGCGCGGTCACCGGCGGCACCCAGCTGCTGTCCGACTGGCTGGTGGTGCGCATCACCAGCAATCCGGGCGAGAGCTTCCTCGACCGCATGATCGCGATGGTCGAGGGCTCCAAGCGGCGCAAGACGCCGAACGAGATCGCGCTGACGATCCTCTTGGCCAAGTTCACCCTGATCTTCCTGCTCGCCTGCGCCACGCTGCTTCCGTATTCGATCTACAGCGTGCAGGCAGCCGGCGCCGGCAACCCGATCACGCTGACCGTGCTGATCGCGCTGCTGGTGTGCCTGATCCCCACCACCATCGGCGCGCTGCTGTCGGCGATCGGCATCGCCGGCATGGACCGGATGATCCGCGCCAACGTGATCGCCACCTCCGGCCGCGCGGTGGAGGCGGCCGGCGACGTCGACGTGCTGCTGCTGGACAAGACCGGCACGATCACCCTGGGCAACCGCCAGGCGGTGGCGCTCCATGCGGCGCCGGGCATCGCCGAGCGCGTGCTGGCCGAGGCGGCGCAGCTCGCCTCGCTGGCCGACGAGACGCCCGAAGGCCGCAGCATCGTGCAGCTGGCCGGTGAGCGCTTCGGCCTGCGCGACACGGCGTCCGCGGCTACAGCGCAGTTCGTGCCGTTCACCGCGCAGACCCGCATGAGCGGCGTCGACCTGGGCGAGCGGCGCATCCGCAAGGGCGCACTCGACGCGGTGGAACGGTATCTGGAAGCCCAGGCGAGCCACTTGCCGCCGCTGGTCAGGCGCATCGCCGAGGAGGTCGCGCGGCGCGGCGCCACCCCGCTGATCGTCACCGACGGCGACCGCGCGCTGGGCGTGATCGAGCTGAAGGACATTGTCAAGGCGGGCATCAAGGAGCGCTTCGCCGAGATGCGCAAGATGGGCATCAAGACCATCATGATCACCGGCGACAACCCGCTCACCGCGGCGGCGATCGCCGCCGAGGCCGGCGTCGACGATTTCCTCGCCGAGGCCACGCCGGAAGCGAAGCTCAAGCTGATCCGCGACATCCAGGCCGAGAACCGGCTGGTGGCGATGTGCGGCGACGGCACCAACGACGCCCCCGCGCTGGCCCAGGCCGACGTGGCGGTGGCGATGAACACCGGCACCCAGGCCGCGAAAGAGGCCGGCAACATGGTCGACCTCGATTCCAACCCGACCAAGCTGATCGAGGTGGTGGAGATCGGCAAGCAGATGCTGATCACCCGCGGCGCGCTGACCACGTTCTCGATCGCCAACGACATCGCCAAGTACTTCGCGATCATCCCGGCCGCGTTCGCGACGACGTATCCGGCGTTGAACACGCTCAACGTGATGCACCTGGCCACGCCGCAGAGCGCGATCCTGTCGGCGGTGATCTTCAATGCGCTGATCATCATTTTCCTGATCCCGCTGGCGCTTAAGGGCGTGAAGTACCGCGCGCTCGGCGCCGGTGCGCTGCTGCGCCGCAACCTGCTGGTGTACGGGCTCGGCGGCGTGGCGGTGCCGTTCCTGGGCATCAAGCTGATCGACATGCTGCTGGTGCTGGGAGGGTGGGCCTGATGAATGTTTCCACCCGCATCGGTGCAGCCATCGCGCTTTCCCTCGCCGGCCTCGCCGACGGCGCGCAGGCCAGCCCGGCCAGCCCGGTCAGCGGCAATGTCGCGCTGACCAGCGACTACCTGTTCCGCGGCCTCACCCAGAGCTGGGGTCGGCCGGCGCTCCAGGGCGGTGCCGACTACACCCACCCGAACGGCTTCGCGGCCGGCTTCTGGGGTTCCAGCATCAGCGAGCGCAGCTACCCCGGCGGCGCGATGGAGCTGGACCTGTATGCCAGCTACGGCCAGTCCATCGACAGCGACTGGTCGTGGCGCGCGGGCCTGTACGGCTATGTCTATCCCGGCGCCAACCTCGATCAGGCCGGGCTGCCTTCGCGCTCGCTGAACACGCTGGAGGCGAACGCCGCGTTGAGCTGGAAGCAGGTCACGTTGAAGTACAACCGCGCGCTCACCGACTACTTCGGCGTCGACGCCGAGCAGGGCTATGCCGGCGATTCGAAGGGCACCGACTACCTGCAGCTCGATGTCGCCATGCCGCTGAGCGACGCATGGAGCCTGGCGCTGCATGCCGGCCACACGCACTACACCAGCACACTGGTGACGCCACTGGCCAACGGCGCGCGCAACCCGAGCTACAGCGATCTCGGTGCCACGCTGAAGTATCAGCTCAATGGGCACTGGTCGCTCAGCGGCGGTGTCAGCTGGGCCAGCAACGCGGACTTCTACCGGCGCACATCCAGCTTCCTCAACGCCAGCGACACCCGCAACGTCGGCGGCAGCCGCGGTTTCGTGATGCTGCAGGGCAACTTCTAATGCGATCGATCGATGATCGCGAAGAGCAACCAGCGGCCATCCATGGCCGCACTTTCAAAAAGAGCGGTGACCACCCATGAGCAAACTATTGCGTCAATCCTTCATGCTGCTGCTGGTGCTGAGCGTGATCACCGGCGTGCTGTATCCGCTGGCCGCCACTGGGCTGGCCCAGCTGGTGTTTCCGCACCAGGCCAACGGCAGCCTGGTCGAACGGGACGGCAAGCCGGTCGGCTCGTCGCTGATCGGCCAGTCGTTCACCGAGCCGAAGTATTTCTGGGGCCGGCCGTCGGCCACCGCGCCGAACCCGTACAACGCCAGCGCCTCGTCCGGCTCCAACCAGGGGCCGACCAACCCGGCGCTGGCCGACGCGGTGAAGCAGCGCATCGCCGCGTTGCGTGCGGCCGATCCAGGCAACGCCGCGCCGGTGCCGGTGGATCTGGTCACCGCCTCGGCCAGCGGCCTCGATCCGCAGATCAGCCCCGCCGCCGCGCAGTACCAGGTGGCCCGCGTGGCCCGGCTGCGCCATCTCGACGTGGCCCGGGTGCAGTCGCTGGTGCAGCGCTTTACGCAGGGGCGCCAGCTGGGCCTGCTTGGCGAGCCGCGGGTCGACGTGCTCACGCTCAATCTGGCGCTGGATGCGGCCGCCGCGCCATGATGGCCGGGCCGTTCCCGGATGTGGGAAGGGCCGCAGCCGGCGCTGATGTCGCACCCGAGATCCCCCGATGACCGAACCGTCCCGTGAAGCCCGCGCCGATGCGTTGCTCAGCACCGCGCAGGAGGAACGCCAAAGCCGCCTGAAGATCTTCCTGGGCGCCGCGCCCGGCGTGGGCAAGACCTACGCCATGCTTTCGGCCGCGCGCGAGCTGAAGCGCCAGGGCGTGGACGTGGTGGTCGGCCTGGTGGAAACCCACGGCCGCGCCGAGACCGCCGCGCTGATGGAGGGCGTGGAAGTGCTGCCGCGCCGCGCGCTGAAATACAACGGCCGCGATTTTACGGAGTTCGACCTCGATGCCGCGTTGGCGCGCAAGCCGGCGGTGCTGCTGGTCGACGAGCTGGCACATCGCAACCTGCCTGGCGTGCGCCACGAGCGGCGCTGGCAGGACATCGCCGAGCTGCTCGACGCTGGCATCGAGGTGTACACCGCGCTGAACGTGCAGCACCTGGAAAGCCTCAACGACCAGGTGCGCCGGATCACCGGCATCACCGTGCGCGAGACGGTGCCCGATGCGTTCCTCGACCGCGCGCGCGACATCGTGCTGGTCGACCTGCCGCCGCGCGAGCTGATCGGCCGCCTGAAGCAGGGCAAGGTGTACGTGCCCGAGACCGCCGCCGCGGCGCTGAACGCGTTCTTCTCGCCGACCAACCTGGCCGCGCTGCGCGAGCTGGCGCTGGAGACCATCGCCGGTCACGTCGACAGCGACCTGCGCGAACACATGCTGGCGCGCGGCAGCGCCATGACCGTGCGCCGCCGCGTGCTGGCGGCGATCGACGGTCACGGCCAGAGCGACTACCTGGTGCGCGTGGCGCGGCGCATCGCCGAGCGGCGCGGCGCGCCGTGGAGCGTGGCCTGGGTCGACACCGGCGCGCGGCTGGACCCGGCCAGGCGCGAACGGCTGGAGGCGGCGATGCGGCTGGCGCGGCGGCTCGGCGGCGAGGCGATCGTGCTGCGCGGCCACGCGATCGCCGACGAGCTGCTGGCGCACGCCGACCGCGAAGGCGTGGGCCAGATCATCCTGGGCCGCACCCGCGAGCGGCCGCTGGCACGCATGCTGGGCATCTCGCTGACCCAGCGGCTGCTGCGCCGCGGCGCCCACATGGAACTGACCATCATCGCCACCCCGGTCGAACGCGCGAAGGCACGCCGGCGACTGCGGCTGCCGCGTCAGCGCGGTTCGCGCGGCGAATACCTGTATGCCACGCTCGCCACGCTGGTCGCGTTCGGTCTGGCGTTCGTCGCCGACCGCTACCTGTCGGTGGCCAACCTGTCGCTGATCTTCCTCACCGCGGTGCTGGTGGTGGCGGTGCGAACGCGCATGGCGGTGGCCGTCTATACGGCCATACTGTGTTTTGTCGGCTACAACTTCTTCTTCGCCCATCCGCGCTACACGCTGGTGATCGCCAATGTCGACGACGTGCTGGCGGTGACCCTGTTCCTGGTCGCCGCGCTGGTGTGCAGCCGCCTGGCGACGCGGCTGGCCAGCCAGGTCGAATCCTTGCGCGCGGCGCACGCACAGACCCGCGCGCTGCTGAGCCTGGGCCAGCAGCTGACCAGCAGCACCGACGCGCACGGCATCCGCGAGGCCGGCAGCAAGGCGCTGGCGCACGCACTGCAGGGCGAAGCGGTGATCCTGGCGCGCGATGCCGGGCAGGTGCTGCGGGTGGTCGCCAGCGCGCCGCCGCAGGGCGAGCTCAGCCCGCAGGATCTGGCCGCGGCCGACTGGAGCGACCGCCACGGCGAGCAGGCTGGCCGCTACACCGACACGCTCAACGCGGCGCCATGCTGGATGCTGCCGCTGGGCAGCGAGGCACGGCCGCTGGGCGTGGCCGGCCTGCGCTTCGACCCCGCGCGTGGCGAGCCCGATCCTGACCGCCGCAGTCTGGCGCTGGCGATGGCGCAGGACATCGGCCAGGCGCTGGAGCGCGCGCAACTGTCCGACGAGCTCGAGGGCGCCCGCGTGCAGGGCGAGACCGAGCGCCTGCGCAACGCGCTGCTGTCGTCGGTGTCGCACGACCTGCGCTCGCCGCTGGCCTCGATGATCGGCGCTGCCGACACCCTGCTCAGCTACGAGGACAAGCTGCCCGCCGCCGAGCGGCACGAGCTGCTGCAGGCGATCCTGGGCGAGGGCCGGCGGCTGGATCGCTACATCCAGAACCTGCTCGACATGACCCGGCTCGGCCACGGCACGCTGAAGCTCAACCGCGATTGGACCGACAGCGGCGAGATCGTGGCCGCCGCGGTGGGCCGGCTGCGCAAGCTGTTTCCCGACCTGCGGGTGGAGACGCTGGCGCCGGCCGAGCCGGTGCTGCTGTACGTGCACCCCGCGCTGATCGAGCAGGCGCTGTTCAACATCCTGGAGAACGCCGCGCGCTTCTCGCCGCCCGACGAGCCCGTGCGGGTCAGTGTGCGGCGCGTCGATCAGCAATTGCTGATCGAAGTGAGCGACCGCGGCCCCGGCATTCCCGAAGACGAGCGCGCACGCATCTTCGACATGTTCTACTCGGTGTCACGCGGCGACCGCGCGCCACAGAGCACCGGCCTCGGGCTGGCGATCTGCCGCGGCATGATCGGCGCGCACGGCGGCAGCGTGGAGGCATTGCCCGGTGACGGCATCGGCACCATCATCCGCATCAGCCTGCCGTTGCCGCCACCACCCGACCTTCCTGCCTGACTGGCGCCCCATGACTTCCTCTGCCCCCCGCATCCTGGTGATCGACGACGAGGCGCAGATCCGCCGCTTCCTCGACATCGGCCTGCGCGCCGAAGGCTACGAGGTGCTGCTGGCCGCCAACGCAGCCGACGGCCTGGCGCTGGCCGCCACGCGGTCGCCGGATCTGCTGATCCTCGACATCGGCCTGCCCGACCGTGATGGCCACGAGGTGCTGGCCGAGCTGCGCCAGTGGAGCCAGCTGCCGGTGCTGATGCTGTCCGCGCGCGAGTCCGAAAGCGAAAAGGTGCGCGCGCTCGACCACGGCGCCAACGACTACGTGACCAAGCCGTTCGGCATCCAGGAATTGATGGCGCGCCTGCGCGCACTGCTGCGCAACCGCCAGGGCGAACCGGAGCCGCCGCCGCGCTACGACGACGGCCGCCTCGCCGTCGACATGGCGCGCCGCGAGGTGCATCTGGACGGCGCGCTGCTGTCGCTCACCCGCAAGGAATACGCCGTGCTGGTCATGCTGATCCGCCATGCCGGCCGCGTGGTGACCCAGCAGCAAGTGCTGCGCGAAGTGTGGGGCGCCACCCACGTGCAGGACACCCACTACCTGCGCATCGTGCTCGGCAAGCTGCGGCAGAAGCTTGGCGACGATCCAGTGTCGCCACGCTGGTTGAAGACGGAGCCGGGGGTGGGGTATCGGTTTCTTGGGGGCGGGTGAGGTCGGCGGTTCCAAAGCCCGCATTGTTGCGGGTATTTTTGTGCCGAGCATTCCGGCCGGCGGCCGCGGGGCGCAGGCTGCGTGGAATGGAGCCAGCAAGGGGCCGCAAATATTTCCGCTGAGAGGCAAATTCACCTCTGACGTGTGGGTCTCGCGACTCGGCTCGGCTCATTCACCGGTTTACATCGGTCAGTGTGATCCTTTTACCATGAGGGTTCAGTCACCGCCCCCGGATGAAACCCGCGATGTTCAAGGAATACCTGCAGCACGACGCCACTGGACTGGCTGAGCTGATTGCGCGCGGCGAGATTTCTGCGGCCGAGGTGCTGGAGGCGGCAGTGGTGCGGGCGGCGGAGGTGGATCCGGCGCTGGGGGCGATTTGTATTCCGATGCTGTCGCAGGCTCGCGAACGGGTGCAGGCGCCGTTGGCCGGGCCTTTCGCTGGGGTGCCGCTGCTGATCAAGGACATGGGGCAGGATTATGCCGGCGTGCCGAGTCCGTCGGGCAGTCGCGCGTTGCGCGACTGGGTGCCGCAGCAGCATGCGGAAATCGTTCGTCGCTTTCTCGACGCGGGCTTTGTGATTTTCGGCAAGACCGCGTCGCCGGAGTTTGCGCTGAAGGCCGAGACTTCGCCGCGGATCTGGCCGCAGCCCACGCGCAATCCTTGGGATGGCGCGCGTACGCCGGGCGGTTCTTCCGGGGGCTCGGCGGCCGCAGTGGCGGCCTGCATCGTGCCTGCGGCGGGCGCCTCTGATGGCGGCGGCTCGATCCGCATTCCGGCGGCGTATTGCGGCCTGTTCGGACTGCGCCCCTCACGTGGCCGCACGCCATCGGGTCCGCGCCAGGGCGAGATCTGGGAGGGTGCGTCCAGTTCGCACGCGCTGACCCGCAGCGTGCGCGATTCGGCGCGCATCCTGGACGCCATCATGGGCGCCGAGGTGGGTGCACCATTCGCGATCGGCACGCCCGAGCGGCCTTATGCGGAGGAGATCCAGCGTCCACCCGGCGTACTGCGTATCGGTTACAGCACGCAGTCGCCGCTGGGTACGCCGGTGCACGTGCAGTGCGTCGAGGCGGTGCAAGCCACCGCCCGGCTGCTGGAAAGCCTCGGCCATCGGGTGGAGCCGGCGCAGCCGGCCGTCGACGGTCATGCGCTGGCACGCAGCTTCATCACCATGTACTTCGGCCAGACGGCTGCGGCGATGGCCGAGGCGCGTCGTCTGACCGGCGCGGGAGTGCGCGAGTTCGAGCTGGAGACGCGCATCCTGGCACTGCTGGGGCGCACCCTCAGCGCAGGCGAGTATGTGAATGAACATGCGCGCTGGAACGATTACTCCCGTGCGCTGGGGCACTTCCATCAGACGTTTGATCTGTACCTCACCCCGACCACGGCGCAGCCGCCCAACCGCATCGGCGAACTGGAAACGCCGTCGCTGCAGCGTGCCGCGGCGCAGCTGGTGCTGGCGCTGCGTGCCGGGCGGTTGCTGCGGATGAGTGGCATCGTCGACACGCTGGTGGAAAGCAGCCTGCAGCGCGTGCCGTTCACCCAGCTGTCGAACCTCACCGGCACGCCCAGCATGTCGGTACCACTGCACTGGGCACCGGCGGAGGCGGGCGGTACCGAGCTGCCGTTCGGGGTGCAGTTCGTGGCTCGCTTCGGCGAAGAGGCCACCCTGCTGCGGCTCGCCGCCCAGCTGGAACACGCGCAGCCGTGGGCCGCGCGGCGACCGTCGTGACGAGTGCGTAAGGCGGCGCACGCCCAGCAATCAGACAGCCTGTTCGACCATCGGGGTCAGGTTCACTTGCTGCCGAGAGAAAGTGAGCCTGCGGCGGCTACTTGGCGGGGGCAGAAGGCGCCAGAAGCGGGGCGGTGGCCTGGTCCTTCCGCGGCGGCATTGGCCACACCCCTTGCGACGCCTGCTTTCCGCCGCAGATCGCGGCGGAGTCGGCCCACGCCGGAGCGGGGTGTGTGCAGATGGCAGCGGCGGCTGGCACAGGTATGATATCGAGCCAGTTTCACCACTCCGGCCGCAACCCATCCCGAATTTGCCGCCGGCTCAACCGAGGACACTCCCATGGCACGTGGCATCAACAAAGTCATTCTGGTCGGCAACCTGGGCTCGGACCCGGAACTGCGCAGCACCGGCAGCGGCGTCAGCATCTGCAGCTTCAGCCTGGCCACCTCCGAATCCTGGACCGACAAGCAGTCCGGCGAGAAGCAGGAACGCACCGAGTGGCACCGGATCAAGATCTTCGGCCGGCTGGGCGAGATCGCCGCGGAGTACCTGAAGAAAGGTCGCCAGGTATACATCGAAGGCTCGATTCGCACCGACAAGTTCACCGGCAAGGACGGCGTGGAAAAATACTTCACCGACATCATCGCCAGCGAGATGCAGATGCTGGGCAGCAACGAGGGCGGCGGTGGCGGTGGCGGCATGCAGCGTGAGCGCTCGCAGGGCAGCAGTGGCGGCGGCCAGCGCCAGGGCGGCGGCAACTACGGCAACCCGTCGCGCGGCAACGACGATCACGGTGGCCAGTCGCGGCAATCGCCGGCACCGGCCGACAGCGGTTTCGCGGATGACGAGATTCCGTTCTGAAGTGTACCGCGAGGTAAAACGTTGTGATTGCATCGGAGGGAGCCAGCTATTCAGCTGGCTCCCTCTTTTTTGGACTCGCTGCATCGGGTCGACCGATCTTGCTTCGCCTGTCGACGCCGACGAAGTCGTCGCCATGGGCATGCATCGTTGCAAGACCCAGGGTCACCTGGTGTGCTGTCGTTGATGGATCAGTCTTGTGATCAGGCAGTCCTGGACAGATTCTTGAATGCCATCGCCAGCGTATGCAGCGCGTTGCGCGATCGGCGGTCATGCAGCGCCGAATACAGCACCGCCTCGTGCGTGGGTAGCGCAGGCAATGAAAGCGCGCGGCCAATATCGATGGTGCCGGATGGCGCAGCACGCTTCGGCAGCACGGCGACGGCCAAGCCAATCGCCGCTGCGGCCCCCACCACGGCGGCGCCCTTGCCGATGAACACCTCCGTCCAGGCGATGCCGGCACGATCCAGCGCACGCACCGCTGCCGCACGGATGCTGCATGCCTCGCCCTGGGTCGACAGCGGCAACGGTTGACCGGCACGCGGCTGCCAGTGCGCGGCAGCGATCCAGGCGAACGATTCGGCGAACAGCACTTCGCCGTTGCGACGACGATCTTCCGGCTGCAATACCAGGGCGGCATCCAGCACGCCATCGTCGTAGGCCTTGAGCACGTCGTTCGAGCCGGCCACGCGCAGCTCGATCAGCAGCTTCGGATCGTGCTCATTCATCCGACGCAACAAGCCGGGCAACTCGCTGCCCACCAGCTGATGGCTGATGCCGATGACCAGCCGGCGCTGCTTCACTTCAAATGAGGCGAGGGCGCGCTCATGCGCCCCCACCAACTCGCGCGCGGCCTCCATGAAAGCGGCCCCCTCGGCGGACAGCCGCACCTGGCGCGGCGTTCGCTCCAGCAGCCGTCGGCCCAACTGGTTTTCCAGCCGGCGCAATTTCAGGCTGATCGCCGATTGTGTGCTGTCCAGCGCGTCTGCGGCGCGGGTGAAGCTCTGCAGCTCAGCGGTCAGGACAAAGGCTTTGACGGCATCCAGGTCGAGCGATTTCATGGCTGGTCCATGTCATTTTCAAATGACTGAAATACGCAGTCATACGTTTTCAAAATGGATGATAGCGCACACACTGCGCCGCACATCGTCGATCGAAGCGGCAGATCTTTCGTGGTTTGTCTTCCAGCCATCATCCGAACAGGTACTTGCGCATGCGCACGCTCTGGCGCGGCCTGCTGACGCTGCACGGCCATCTCGTCGATTCGCGCCGCGCGCTGCGTTGGGCCGATCAGGCCGCAGAGCAAGCACGGCAGAACACCGAAAGAACGAATGCACCAGTCAACGACACCGCCGCTTCGGCACAACCTGCAGGCAGCCAGTCATGAAATCAGCAAAGACGTTTCTATTCGCGCTTCTGACCCTTCTTCCCATCCACGCAGTCACCGCCACGGAGCCGGCCAACATGAAAACAGTAGCTGCCATCGAAGGCACCTGGACGCTTGCCTTTGCCGACGTCATCCATCCCGATGGCACGCGCACGCATGACTACGGCGATGCCCCCAAGGGCGTGCTGCAAATTGATCATGCCGGACGCTATTCGCTGTTTGTGCTGGACAGCTCTCGCCCCAGGTTCGCTGCCAACGACAAGCACGCAGGGACGCCGGACGAATTCCGGGCTGCCGCACTGGGCGCGAGCGCTCATTTCGGCACCGTCGATATCGACCCCGCGAAGGGCACGCTCACCTTCCATATCGAGGGAGCGACGTATCCGAATTGGGAGGGTGCCAGCCAGGTGCGCCGTTATGCACTGAGCGGTGACATGCTCAGCTACAAGGTGCCGCCGCGACCGAATGGCGATATCCCATTGACGGGGTGGAAGAGGGTTGCGCATTGATCGAGGCGTGCAGATACCCGTTTTCGCGATCCCATGGTGGACATCACTGATGCGGCTCTGTGCGCTTCAGCAGCGTTCGATGTCGAGGAGAGGTTCGGCGCCTGCTTCAACCAGGCCTTGGGCGCCCTTGGCGAGCTGCATCAGCGGGTGACTTTCTCTTCGCTGCGCAGACGCGCCACGGCCGCCGCGGCATTCACCTGGAGCGTGTTGTCGGAAACCCGGCTGCTGCGCAGCAGCAAGTCGCGCATCGAACGCGCGTCCAGTCCGGGTGCGATCGACAGCAGCAAGGCGGCGATGCCGCTCACGTGCGCCGCCGCCATGGACGAACCGGAAGTGAAGTCATAGCCGCCGCCAGGCTGGGTGGTCAGGATGTCGTTGCCGGGGGCGCTCAGTACGCCGCGCGGGGCTTCTGATGCGTTGCTGGCGCGCACCACGATGACGCCCGGCGCACTGTCGGGAAATCCGCTGACGTTTCCGTCCGGCGGCATGGCCGTGATCACGATGCGGCCCTGCTCCAGCAGCCGTGCCAGCAACTGGTCGAGCAGCGGATCGGCGGGGCCGCCCAGGCTCAGGTTGATGATGCGCGTATCGGTGTCGATCAGGGCCGCCAGGGCCTTGGCGAGGGTGAAGGTGTTGCAGCGCGCGCCGGCACCGGGTACCGCCGGATACCAGCACGCCTTGTAGATACTCAGCACCGACTTCGGCGCCATTCCGACGATGCCCCGATGATTGTCGGCCGTGGCGGCGATCACGCCAGCGACTTCGGTGCCGTGATTGTCGCGGTCGAACGCCGCGCGGTCCGCATCGACCAGGTTTTGCGTGTCATGAATGCGCCCCTGCAGGTCGGGGTGAGCCAGGTCGGCACCGGTATCGATGATCGCGACATGCACTCCATTGCCTTGCGTGAGGTTGTGCGCCACGGCGGCATCGGTTTCGACAAAGCCGCGCTGCAGGTCGGCGTAGGGATCGTTGTATCGGTGGGCGTCCTGTTGCGGCTGATCCGCGTAAGTCGAATAGCTCTGCAGCGGCTGGGCAAGCCGCACCCGGGCATCCGCGGCGAGCGCCCTGAGCAGCGTGTCGCGCGACATCCCCGGGGACGGTGTCAGCACGATGCAGTACAGGTCGAGCGCCTTGATCGGCCAGCCGGTCACCTCATGCCATCCGTAGGTTTTCTTCAGCGCCGCGAGAGTCGATGCCGCCCGCTGGCCGACCCTGTAGTTCGCTGGCGGGACATAGCCCAGCAAACTGGAGCCTGCATGCGTGGCAGGAGGAGCCAGCGGATTGGCGACCGCCAGCACGATGTCGCGCTGGCTGTCCATGGAAGACCCGCTGGCGACGGATGAACGGCCCGGATTGGCGTGATCGTCGACGGATGCCACCGGTTGCAAACGCGCACAGGCACTCAGAGCCATCGCGGCGGCGAGAACAAGTACGCCGTACTTCATGGCGTGGTGGTGACGGGCTCAGCCAGGCGGATGCCGCGAGCGGCACGCAACTGCTGCAGCACATCTGGCTTCGTCGCGGTGGAGTGCCGTGGGACGACCGTGTAGGCACCCACATCATTGGGACCACCGACCACCTGCAAGCCGAGCGTGTGCAGCAGCGCATTCCAGTTGGCCAGGGTCATGCTCGCGTCAGGCACCACGTGGATCGAGCCGGCTGCAATCGTGCCTGAGCCAGCCGGTGAGGGCGACTCGCTGAGCGTGTGGTACGGAGCGGGGCCGCCCTCCGACCACAGCTTCATGCCCAGTGCACCGATGCCGATCGCCTGGACAAGCACGGCGGCGACCAGCGCACGGGTCACCCAGCCTGCTGCTCGTGGACGAACGGGCGTCTCCTGCGGAACGGGCGCATCGAGGCGGCTCAGCAAGTGCTTCAGCCCGACGTTGGCGTCGAGGGGAATGTCGGAGGGCAACGACATGGCAAGCTGCAAGCGACTTTGCCGCGCAAATTCGGCGCGACACGATTCACAGTGCACCAGGTGCGCCATCAGCCATTCGCCCTGCTCTGGCGGGGCGCTGCCCTGCAGCACCCAGGGCATGGCTTCCCAGGCGCGGGCGCAGTCCCGGCCGGAATTTGTCTGGAACATCATGGAACGCTCTCCTCGCGTATCGGCGAGTCGCCGGCCAGGGAGGGAAGTACGTTGCGCAGCTTCACGCGTGCGTGGAACAGCCGTGCCTTCACCGTGCCGACCGGGCATTGCATGATGGCGGCAACTTCATCCAGGGAATGCCCCACGCCGTAGACCATTTCGATCACGACCCGTTGATCCACCGACAGGTGGACGAGCCCCTTGCTCAGCCAGTCGCGCAATTCGCGGTCCTCATCCGGATTGTGGGCGGGGACGCGATCCTCCGGCAGCGCATCGTCCGCGACGGGTTCATCGCCATGCTGACGCAGTGACTTCAGTCCGCAGCGATAGGCGATGCCCATGATCCAGGTGGATACCCGCGAGTCGCCGTGGAAGCTGCCCGCTTTCTGCCAGGCGATCCAGAAGCAGTCGTTGATGACCTCCTCGATGACGTCGCTGCGCCGCGTCAGGCGGGACAGGAAGCGGCACAACCTGCCGTGGTAGCTGCGGTACAGCACCGCCAGCGCGGCGCGATCGCCCGCCGCCATGCGCTGGAGCAGCATGCGGTCGGTGGCGTCGGCGTCGGTATCAGCGTCGTTCATGGCTACACAGCAGTGTGGTCGGACCATGGTCGGTCAATGCGTAAGTACCGTTTCAGCCCCAAAAGGTTGCCGGTGCGTCAAAAAGAGCGCGAGATCGTTGCCATCCAGGGTTGCGCGCTCATGTTCCGCGTCGACTGTCGGGATGCCAGATCCGTCATGACGCGATCGAATTCCACCCGCCAGGGCCCGTTGACCCACATCAATCCGACATGGCCGTAGCGGTAGATACCTTCGCGACCGTGGTAGCGGTAACGCCGATAGTGGCTGTAGCGAACCGGTGGAACATGGGCGACACCAGCGCCTGTGGAAAGGAAGACATGTTCCGTCAATGGCCAGTGGAAATCGAGGTCGGCGGCCGCACGCGTCCGGTGATCCGTGGAGCCGATGATGCGCACGGCCGACAGGCCAAACGTCAAGGTATCCCGGTACAGCCAGTTGACCGTTGCTTCCCCGCGATCGTAGGCGGTCGAACGGGTGTCGCTCGAATAGCGGTAGTACAGCACGCCGGCCTGCATCTGCCAGTCGCTGGAAAGTGCCCAGTTGCGTGACCCTTGAAGCAGGCTCTGGCTGATACGCCCCGGCGCGCGTACTTCGGTACCTCCGGACAGGCCCAGCGACCAGCCTGTCGGCGAGACCCAGGAGACGGCCGCCTGAACGGCAAGCGTGGCCGGGGTGACTGCCAGGCCGCGGTCGACCAGTTGCGAACTGAGCGCGACCGTACTGCTCAGCTTTGCCGACTGGGCATGCAGCAGCACGGGATGACATGCGGCCATGACCATTGCAAGCAAACCCAGCCCGGTGCGGACGGGACCGCTGCTGCCCATGCCGGAGCCAGGCCCGCGGAACCGGCCGATCTTCGCGCACCATGGACAAGCTGCCGCCATCGGATCTACCTGGTATTCAAACGCGCGAGAGCCGTGCCATGGCTGCGCGCAGCCACGGCGAAGGGCGCCGGAAAATCTGCCTGGGAGGCGGTTGAGCCACATCGCTTCATCATTCGGTTGACCCGTGCGGCTGCCGCCCGGGGCATTGCCGCAGCATGAAAGGCATGCATGCCTTATAACCGATTTGCGCGGCGGAATCGCCCGCCCGAAACGGGGCCGGCAGCCGGATGAAGAGGCGAAGGCTCCGCGGCGAAAGCACACGACGGGATGGCGCCGGCCACATGCCGGTGTTCCTTCGTGCTTTCAGAACGCGGCGCTCACGGAGACGGTGAAGGCGTCCAGATCCCGCGCATTGGTCGTGGGAGCCCCGGGCGGGGCACCGAAAATATTCGTGCTGGCGCCGTTGAAGCGGCTGAAGCGGAACCAGGTGGCATAGATCCTGATATTGGCCAGGGAGGTGAAGGACTCCTTGCCGAAAGGTACCCAGAACACGCTGACCAGATTGCTGGTGGTATCGGGACTTCCATACGGGATGTAGCGGGCGGGGTCGCGTGATCCCGTGCTCACCATATGCGACAGTGCGATGCCGTAGCTTTGCTTGAACGTATAGATGGCGGTCGATATCTGATCGCGGGCGTCGCCATGCGCCAGCGCAAGCAGGCCCGGAACGACGGGGCTGACGGGGGTGCTGCCGTAATCGCGCTTCTCGAAGATATTCACGTAGCTGAGCTGCAGGATGTTCTGCCGGTTGCCCAGGTATTGATACGTCAGGTCGTAACCCAGGTCGGTCACGTCGTCGGCAGGTCCCAGGCGGGGACGCTGGCGTTTGGTCGACAATCCCACCACGCCCGCCGAGAAAAACTGATTCTTGAGCTCTTTCATATAGGCGAAGCGGAAGTATCCCGTGTTGCCGAGTTTGCCCGGATCGCTGCCTGCGGAATAACCCAGACGATCCTGCACGGACGTCTGCAGCGAGTTGTAGGTGCCGACTTCGCCATACCAGTCCGAGTCATACAGGCCGTAGACGGTGGCGCCGATGACGTGGTTGGCCGGTGCGGCGGGGCTGGAGAGGTTCAGCAAGGTGCCGGTGACTCCCGGCGGGCCGAGTGTCGATGCACCCGGCAGGACGGCGAGCGGATCATCGAACCCCGGGTTGTTGTTGACGCTCACGCCGATCGTCAGATCCTTGCCGCCGAGCTTGAGCGCCTTGGCGACAAGGCGCAGGTCGAGGTTGCTCAGCCTGGTGTTGTATTTGCCGTTGCCGGCGTTGTCGGTTTCGATCTTGACGAAGCCGCCGACATGATCGGTCAGTCGTCCGGCCAGGTAGATGTCGGCTTCGGTCAGCCGGCTCTTGCTGTCGCCACGGGCCGGGTTGGTGCGCGCCAGCGTGACCTGCGCGGCCACCGGCAGCGTGCCAGGGATGTTCGCATCGGTGTATCCGTTGAGCTTGAAGCGCATGCCGGCCGGCGTCAGCGCCGGCCCGTTGTCACCGCCGCCGTAGGCGCTGGCATGGCAAACCGCACAGACGTAGCCGGTCTGTCGGGCAAATGCGGGAATCGCCTGGGCGCTGTTGCTGGCGAGCAGCAGCAGGATCGCAAGGCCGTGCCACAGACGCACGTTCCCAAGTCGGCGGGTCGCAGGTCGGTTCAGGAAAGGCAGCATGAGATTTCCTTGTCGTGATCGGACGGCGGTAGACGAAGCGTCATGTGCCCGTCAGCGCCGGCGCCCCCGGCGTTGCCAGCCCGCGCTGCAGGATGCGGGTAAGTGCCGGCCCGGCCGCGAAAGGTTGCGCGTCACGCCTGAAGGCTCCGGCGATCGCGTCTGCTTCGGCGAGGTGAACTCCGATCGCGGAGCGGACGGTACCGGCATTCCGCCATTGCGGATGTCCCACGCAACCTTTGTCCGGCCAGACGGCACTCAGCCATGTAAGTCGTCATCCAATGATTTGCAGCCTGGCCTGAAACATGGAAATCCAACGCGTCCAGTTGCACAAACATGGCGACAGTCGCGGCATGCTCGTCGCGCTGGAGCAGGACGGCGACGTGCCCTTCGCGATCCGCCGCGTCTACTACATTTTCGCCACCAGGAGCGATGTGCATCGTGGCCGGCACGCGCACCGGCACCTCAGCCAGCTGGCGGTGGCGGTACGTGGTTCGGTGACCTTTCTGCTGGATGACGGCAGCGGGGCGGTGGAGGTCGTGCTCGACGATCCCGCGCAGGGCCTGCTGCTCGGCAGCATGGTGTGGCGCGAGCTTTACGATTTCAGCGACGACTGCGTGCTGATGGTGCTGGCCGATCACCTGTACGACCCGGATGACTACATCACCGACTACGCCGATTTCCTGCGTGAGGTCGGCGGCGTCGTGCGTTTGGAGGCATGACGGCATGCCAAGGCCGCTAGTCCTGGTCGGCGCCGGCGAGTTCGCGCAGATCGCCTGTGAATACTTCGAGCACGACAGCGACTACGACGTGGTGGCCTTCAGCGTCGAACGCGATTACCTGGTACAGCCGATGCTGGCGGGGCGCCCCGTGGTGGCCTGCGAAACGCTGGAGGCCAGTTACCCGCCAGCCGATGTCGACGTGTTTGTCGCGATCCCGTCCAGCCAGCTCAATCGCCTGCGCACGCGCCTCTACCAGGATGTGAAGCGTCGCGGCTACCGGCTGGCCTCGTATGTCAGCACGCGCGCCTTCGTATGGCGCAATGCCGAGGTGGGCGAGAACAGCTTCATCTTCGAAGGCAACGTGATCCAGCCCTTCGTGCGCATCGGCAACAACTGCATCCTGTGGAGCGGCAACCACGTGGGGCATCGCACGGTCGTGCACGACAACGTGTTCGTGGCCTCGCACGCGGTCATTTCGGGCTATTGCGAGATCGGCGCGAACAGCTTCATCGGCGTGAATTCCACCTTCAACGACCACGTGAAAGTGGCGCCGGACAATGTGATCGGCGCCGGCGCACTGGTCACGCGCGATACCGAGCCGGGCCGGATCTACGTCGGCTCGCCTGCGCGCGCGGTACCCGACAAGTCCAGCTTCGACGTGAAGCTCTGAATGCGCATGTTCGAATGGACCAAAAAGGGACTGGTGTTCGAAACCGCGCGGCATGGCGTGGGCGGCTGGATGCGCCACTCGGCGCTCACGCCGACGCCGTATCGGATCGACGACGAGCTCATCCGCGTCTACGCGGGCTTTCGCGATGACGATGGTGTCAGCCGCATCGGTCACGTCGACGTGCGCGCGGACGATCCGGCGACGATCGTGCGGATTGGCGCCGAGCCGGTGCTCGACATCGGCCGGGCCGGCTGCTTCGACGACAACGGCATGATCCTGGGCGACGTGGTCGACGCGCCAGGCGGCCTGCACATGTTCTATGTCGGCTTCCAGCGCGTGGCCAGGGCCAAGTTCCTGGCCTTTACCGGCCTGGCGATGTCGACCGACGGCGGCGAGCACTTCCGGCGCGTGCAGGAAACGCCGCTCCTGGATCGTGCGCCCGGCCGCAGCACCATCGGCGCGGTGCATTCGGCCATCCACGAGGACGGTCGCTGGCGTCTCTGGTATGCCGTCGGCGACGACTGGGAAATCATCGGTGGCCAGCCGTTCCCGCGCTACCACATCCGTTATGCGGAGACGGACGATCTGCGCTGCATGCCGCACGCAGACCAGGTCTGCCTGTTGCCCCGCGGCAACGAATACCGGATCGGCCGGCCGCGCGTCTATCGGCTCGGCGGCAAGTACGTCATGTACTTCACGCGCGGCAATCTCGCCGGCGAATATTTTCCCGGCGTCGCGTACAGCGACGACGGCATCCACTGGGAACGCGATGACGAATCGCTGGGCCTGACCCTGTCCGCCAGCGGCTGGGATTCGCGGGTCATCTGCTACCCCGCGCTGATCCGCCACCGCGACAAGCTGCTGATGTTCTACAACGGCAACGACATGGGCGTGGATGGATTCGGCGTGGCCGAAGCCAGCGTGTCCCACCTCGACGGTGACGCCGATGATCGCGGTTAGGCCCTACGCGCCGGCCGATGCGGGCGCCTGGGATGCGCTGGTCGGGCGTTCCAGGAACGGCAACCTGCTGCATCGGCGCGGCTACATGGATTACCACGCCGACCGCTTCGTCGATTGCTCGCAAGTCGTCGAGCGCGATGGCGAGTTCGTGGCGGTGTTTCCGGCGAACATCCGCGACAAGCTGGTGACCAGCCATGGCGGACTCACCTATGCCGGTCTGATCAGCAGCCATGCCCTGCGCGCCGAATCGACGCTCGCCGTGTTCGAGCAGATGGCTGATGCGTATCGCGCGCTGGGTGTGCAGCGCATCGTCTACAAGGCGGTGCCGCATGTATTTCATGCCTATCCGGCGGAGGAGGATCTTTACGCCCTGCAGCGCATGGGTGCACA
The DNA here is from genome assembly GCF_050026815.1 of Rhodanobacter ginsengiterrae. Lineage (NCBI taxonomy): Bacteria > Pseudomonadati > Pseudomonadota > Gammaproteobacteria > Lysobacterales > Rhodanobacteraceae > Rhodanobacter > Rhodanobacter ginsengiterrae. The sequence continues at coordinate 71,230 of NZ_JALBWO010000051.1, forward strand.
GCTGGTGCGCCGCGACCTGTCCTCGGTGATTGCGTTGCAGCAGCCGTTTCGATTCACCGAGGCGCGCCGGCGTTCCGTCAAGAAAGCGGCGCGGGCGGGCATCAGCTTGCAGATTGGCGCCGATCCGGCGTCCTTCCACGAGCTGCTTGTGGACGTGTTGCGCACGCACCATGTCACGCCGACGCACAGCCTGCAGGAACTGCGCCTGCTGCAGGCGCGCTTTCCGCAGCAGATCGTGCTGCACGAGGCACGCAAGAATGGTGTCCTGTTGGCGGGTGTCCTTGCCTACGATCTCGGTCGGGTGGTGCACACCCAGTATCTGGCCGCATCGGAAGAGGGTCGCCACCTCGACGCGCTCAGTTATCTGCTGGCCGAGCTCATCGGCAGTACCTACGCGGACAGGCACTATTTCTCCTTCGGCATTTCCACCGAACAGGCCGGGGCGGTGCTCAACGCCGGGCTGGTGACGCAGAAGGAATATTTCGGTGCGCGTGCCATCGTGCATGATTTCTACGAGTGGCGGCTCTGATGAAGAACGCACTGGTGGAGGCCGCCCCGATCGACGTCCCGTTCCTCAGCCTGAGGGAGGTCAATGCGCGCTACGCCGACGAGCTGAAGGCCGCGGCGGCGCGGGTCATCGACTCGGGCTGGTATGTGCTGGGCGACGAGCTGGCGGCGTTCGAGCGCGAGTTCGCCAACTACAGCGGTGTACGCCGCGCCGTCGGCGTGGGCAACGGGCTGGACGCACTGTCGCTGATCCTGCGTGGCTACAAGGAGCTCGGTGTCATCGAAGAGGGCGACGAGGTCATCGTGCCCGGCAATACCTTCATCGCCAGCTTCCTGGCGATTACCGCAAACCGGCTGGTGCCGGTGCCGGTGGAACCCGATGCAGCGACGTTCAACATGGATCCGGCCTGTGTGGAAGCGGCCATCGGGCCGCGCACGCGCGCCATCATGGCGGTGCACCTGTATGGCCAGTTGGCGGACATGCCGGCGCTGCTGACCCTGGCCAGGCGACACGGGCTGCTGTTGATCGAGGACGCGGCGCAGGCGCATGGCGCGATGCGTGACGGGCGCCAGGCCGGTGCGTTCGGTGACGCGGCGGCCTTCAGCTTCTTCCCGGCAAAGAATCTCGGCGCGCTGGGCGATGCTGGCGCGGTGGTGACCGACGATGACGCGCTGGCGCAGCGGATTGTGGCGCTGCGCAACTACGGTTCCGAGGTGAAGTACCGCCACCTCTTCCAGGGGCAGAACTCGCGGCTCGACGAAATGCAGGCGGCGATGCTGCGGGTGAAGCTGAGGTATCTCGACGCGGACGTAGCCTGGCGCCGGCGAGTGGCGCGTCGCTATCGCGATGGCATCCACCATCCGGACATCCGGCTGCCGGACGTGGCCCGCGAAGAGCAGCATGCCTGGCATCTGTTCGTGGTTCGCTGCGCACGGCGCGATGCGCTGCAGCGGCATCTGCATGCGCTTGGCATCCAGACCCAGGTGCATTACCCGGTGCCGGCGCATCGGCAACCCGCGTATCCCTCGCTGCAGGATGTCCACCTGCCGCTGACCGAGCGACTGCACCATGAAGTGCTGAGCCTGCCGATGGGGCCGACCTTGTGCGACGACGACGTGGACCGGGTGATCGACGCCTGCAACGCATTCGGGCGTGGTGCATGAACATCGTCCGCACCGGCTTCTATACCGCCATCGCGACCGCCGCGCGGCTGCTCGCGGGACTGGTGGCGATCAAGCTGGTGGCCTGGTTCGCCGGCCCCGAGGGCGTGGGCAAGCTCGGTCAGTTCATGAGTCTGATGTCGCTGCTGGCGGTGCTGGCCGGCGGTGGCATCAGCGCGGCCATCGTGAAGTATGTCGCCGAATACCGCGACGATCCGCCGCGACTCGCGCGGCTGCTCTCCGCTGCGCTGTGCTACGCGTTCTGCGCATCGTGCCTGATGGGCGGCGTGGCGCTGCTGTTCAGCGGGCAGATCGCGGCGTGGCTGCTGGGCGATCCGCAGTACGCCGGCCTGATCCGTGTGCTCGCCGTGGCGCAGCTGGGCATCGCCCTGCTCAACTATATCCTCGCGGTGGTCAACGGATTCATGGACGTGCGCCGGCTGGCCTTCATCCAGGTGAGCGGGTCGGTCATCGGCATCGCGATGATGGTCTGGCTGGCGCGCTGGCTGCATCTGTACGGCGCCCTGCTGGCACTGGTGCTGGGTCAGCTGCTGTGGCTGGTCGTCGGCCTGCCGTCATGGTGGCGCAGCTCGTACTTCCGGCGCCGCATGCTGCGGCTGCATTACGACCGCGACATGACCTGGCGGCTGGCGCGGTTCTCGGTGATGACCCTGAGCTCCGCGTTGCTGCCGCCGCTGGTCAACCTCGCCGTGCGCGATCACCTCGCGCTGCAGTTCGGCTGGGAGCAGGTCGGCTACTGGCAGGCGGTCAGCAAGGTATCGGACGCCTATCTGCTGTTCCTCACCACGGCGATCAACGTCTACTACCTGCCCAAGCTGGCGTCGACACACGGCCGCGAGGCGCTGATGGCCGAGCTGCGCACTGCCTGCCGCTACGTCCTGCCTGCCGTGGTGGTGCTGGCGGCCACGGTGTACGTACTGCGGGACTGGGTGACGCGGCTGCTGTTCACACCGGACTTCGCCACCGCCAACGCGCTGTACGGTCCGCAACTGGTCGGCGATGTCATCAAGATCGCCTCCTTCATTCTTTCCTACCTGATGCTGGCCAAGGCGATGACGAAACTGTTCGTCATCGCCGAATGCGTGTTCGCGGCCAGCTACCTCGTGCTGGTCTGGGTGTGTGCCGCGCGCTTCGGCCTGGTCGGCGCGATGTACGCCTTCGCGGTCAACTACCTGCTGTATCTCGTCTTCAACCTGCTGGTTGCCCGGCGTTACCTGGGAGGGCTGCGATGAAGTGCGACGACGTGCCGATGGACACGGCGGCGATGCCGCTGGTGTCCGTGCTGATACCTGCGTTCAACCACGAGCGCTTCGTGCAGCGTTGCCTGGACAGCGTGCTGGAGGATCCGTACCCGGCCAAGGAGCTGATCATCATCGATGACGGCTCGACCGACCGCACTGCCGAGCGGATTGCCGACTGGGTGGCGACGCATTGCATGGATCTTCCGATCGAGTACGTGCGCCGCGAAAACCGGGGCATCGCGGCGACGCTGAACGAACTGGCGGCGCGTGCGAACGGCGAGTTCCTTCGCCCGGGCGCCAGCGACGACTACCTGCTGCCCGGTGGTCTCGATGCGCAGATGCGCTACCTGCTGGCGCATCCGGGCAAGGGTGCGGTGATCGGTGACTCGATCGTGGTCGACCAGCACGGCAACCGGATGCATGACAGCGGCATGCGCGTGCTCCACGGTGCGGACAAGCGCCTGTATCGATCCGATGACGGCATCCGCCGCGCCATCATCAGCCACTGGGCCATTGGCGGTCCGGTGGCCTTGATGAGAAGAAGCGCACTCGACACCGTCGACCGCTGGAGCGAAGGCCTGCGCATCGAAGACTGGGATCTGTTCCTGCGTCTGGCGGCGGCTGATGCGCTCGGCTTCATCGATGTCGGCGTCTGCGCCTACCGCATCCACGGCGCGAACCTGAGCAAGACGCGACACACCGCGACGCGGATCGGCAACCTGGCCGAGTCGCGGCAGGTGGCGCTGCGCCGCACCTGCCTGTTCGACGAGCCGTACCGGACCCTGCTCAAGGCACAGTCGCATTACATCGGTGCCAAGATCGCGTTCCTGCAGCGACAGCCGTGGCCGCTGGCCACGCACCTGCTGGCGTATCTGTGGCTGATGGCGCTGTCCAGACTCAGGCCGCCATCCGCACACCACGCCGCGGAGGCGACATGAAACGGTGGCTGTGTCTCCCGTCGACATATTTCGCGCTGCCGCTGTTGCTGGCCTGCGGGTTGACCCTGTGCACCTACGATCTTCCGGTCGATTACCTGCCGGGCCTGCTTCTGCTGGTGGTGATGGCCGCGGCGATCCTGCTGTTCGACGTGCAGGCGGGGATCAGGATTCCATCGGCGATGCGGTTTCGTGCGCGCAATTATGCCGGCAGCCGCGATGCCTTTGTCGCGTTGACTTTCGCGCTGCTGATCGCCGTTTTCTGCGCGCTCGATCTGGCGCTGTTTCCGATCCCGCTGTTCAACAATCCCTCGGCCTATGCGGTGATGGAAGGCGGGCATGAGCATATCCGTCATGTGTCGGACATGTGCTGGACGCTGCCGCCGATCGGGCTGCTGTGCGCCAGGAACCGGTGGCTGCGCAACCTGCTCATCGCCATCGGCTTCCTGTTTCCGATCCTGGTGATCGATCGCAACCGGGTGTTCGCCACCGTGTTCGCGTTTGCGCTGCTCATCGTGTTGCGGCGGGACGAGGCCAGGCGCTTGCCGTGGAAGACCGTCGGCTCGCTGGGCTTTGTCGGCGTGGGCGTCTTCTCGATCCTGGGCATGCTGCGCTCCGGGCCGCTGGATCACGTCACGCTGCCTTTCGGGGCCATCTACCGCGCGGCCCCGGAGGGGATCAAATGGCTGCTGCTGTACGCCAGCGCCGGGCCTTACAACTTCAGTGCGATCCTGGCCAGGGGCTACCTCAACAGCAGCTTCCTCATCAATCAGGTGGTCCCGCTGAGCGGCTCCGTCGCGACGGCCGGCACGACCATTCCGCTGGATGCGTCGAACATCAACGTGGGCACGGAGTTCTTTCCGTTCCTGATGGCGCTCGGTCCGTTCGGCGCAGTGGCTTCCATCGTCGCGCTGTACGCGATGCTGCTGTGGAGCGTGCAGCGCCTGCGTCCCACGGTGCCGCTGTTTTCCCTGCTGATTTTCCTGCGCGTTTCCTACGTCTGCGTGATGTCGCCATTCGCGCCGCAGGCCTACACGTGGACGAATGTGGGCTTCATCGGCCTGTGCCTGCTCATGCAGGTTGTCGCCGCATGGTTGCCGAACCGACGGTTGCCGGCAGCTGCGCCCGCAACGCCTGCGCAAACCGTGTCTCCATCCTCTTCCCGATGAGTACAGAACCATGGAACAAGACGAAATCTATCTGATCGATCTCTGGCGGATCTTCATCCGCGGCTGGATGTGGTTCGTCGGGGTACTGCTGCTTACCCTGGTCTGCACTTATGTCTTCGCGCACACGGTGAAGCGCCAGTGGCAGGCCACCGCGTGGATCCAGATCGGGCAGGTCGGGCAGGTGCCGGGGGGGCAGGACCCGAAGGTCGAGCCGCTGCTGCGCGTGATCGAGCGGCTGGAACTGGTGCCGTTCGAAAACGAGATACTGAAAGGCGCCGGCTATGCGGGCAATTCGTCCGTGGCCAAGCTCTATCGCAACAGCCTGAAGCTGGAGCCGATGCCGTATGCCGGTCCGCTGATCCGCCTGACCGTACGGGCCTATTCGCGCGCGCAGGCGATCGAGCTGGCCACGGCAACAGTCGTCCGGTTGGCTGCGGTCCATCAGCGCCTCGAAGAGGCACCGCTGAAAGCGGCGCGCGCGCGCCTCGCCCAGCTCGAGGTCGACTTGCAGACAGCCCTGGCCGACCAGGCGCGCTACCGGCAGGCGGCGATGCCTGGAAACCAGTCTGATGCACGCGGCAAGGACGTGCAGAACCCGATGCTCGCCAGCCTGCTGCTGGCCAACAAGAACGAAGAGATCCGCGGCTTGCGGGCAGGCCGGATCGAGCTGCTCGAGCGCCTCGGCCCGACCTACACCTATCCCACGTCGATGATGTGGCCGGTCTACGTTCCCGACAAGCAGGCGTTTCCGAATCCCGAGCTGACCTGGGGCATCGGCCTGCTGCTGGGTCTTTTCCTGGGCGCCTTCGCAACCGTCGTGGTGGCCGGTCGGCGCCGATCCGCCTGAACCAGGAGATGCGTCCATCGCCAGCGCCATTCAACCAAAACGGCGCCGGTCGGCACTCACCGGGCAGATCCATGAAATTGCCGGGACCGGCCCGTGGTGGGCCGGAACGTATCGTGGCGAATGGAAGGCTGCATCACGGTGGAACGGAGTTCGTTCGATATGCGTGGACTGCACAAGCTGGAAAGCGGGCAACGCGTAGTTCCCGCCGGGAGTGTCCGCCAGCATCCGCGGCAGGCGCCGCTGGACGAGGCGCAGCTGCTTGAAACGCAGCGTGCGTTCGACAGTGTCGCCGCCGATTACGACGGGCCCCGCGGCAACAACGAGCTGATCCAGCGCATGCGGCTGACCCTGTGGGACACCGTGCACAGCGAGGTGCCACCGGGTGCGCGGCTGCTTGACCTGGGCTGTGGCACCGGCATTGACGCGCTGGAATTCGCCCGGCGCGGTTTTCATGTCGTCGCCACCGACTGGTCGCCACTGATGGTCGAGCGTGCGCGGGCGCGCGCAGCGGCCGCGGCCCTGCAGTCGCGCGTCACCGCCACGCACCTGGGCATTCAACAGCTCGATCAGCTCGACGGCGAGTTCGACGGCATCTATTCGAACTTCGGCCCGCTGAACTGCGCGCCGGATCTTGGCGTCGTCGCCGCCGAATGCATGCGCCTGCTGCGCCCCGGCGGCAGCCTGGTCTTTTCGGTGATGGGCCGGATCTGTCCATGGGAGCTGGGGCACTACGCGCTGCGCGGCCGCTTCAGGCGCGCCGGCGTGCGTGCGGCGCGCGGTGCGACCGCGGTGGGCATGAACCGCCACACGATCTGGACCTATTACTACCTGCCGCGCGAGTTCTACCGCGCGTTCGCCGAACACTTCTCGCTGCACGGCTATCGCGCGCTGAGCCTGTTTATGCCGCCGCCCTACCTGGTGGACTACTACCGTCGCCGGCGCCACTGGTACGAGCGGCTGGGCCGACTCGACGACCGCCTGGGCGCGCTGCCACTGCTGCGCGACATGGGCGACCACTTCCTGATCGTGATGCGGCGGCGCTGAGCCATGGACATTCTGCAGGCCGCGATGGATGTCAGCTTGTGCCGGGCCATCTCGGTCACGCCCGAAGGCAGCGCGCGGATGCCGCTGCCGATCCGCGCCGGGCGGATCGGCTCGTCGCTGGCGGCGCGGGCGTATCGGCTCGACCTGCGCGACCACCTGATCTTTCCCGGCCTGATCAACGCGCACGAGCACCTGCATGTCAACGCCGTGCCGCCGCTGAGAACCGGCGCGCCGTTTCCCAACAGCTACGCCTGGATCGAAGCCTTCCGGGCGCATTTCGAGGCGCCGGCGGTGATCGCCGCGCTGCAGGTGCCCAAGGCATTGCGGCTGCGCCACGGAGCACTGAAGAACCTGCTCGCCGGCACCACCTGCGTGGTGCATCACGACCCCTGGCACGCGGCGCTCGACGAGACGAATTTCCCGGTGTCCCTGCTGCGCGATTACGGCTGGAGCTACGCGCTGGGCTGGCCGGATTACGGCCCGCCGGTCCGGCAGAGTTTTGCCGCCACGCCGGCCGAACGACCCTGGCTGATCCATCTGGCCGAAGGCACCGATACGACCGCGCAGGCAGAACTGGCCGAGCTCGACCGGCTCGGCTGCCTGGCGGCGAACAGCGTGCTGGTCCATGGCGTGGGCATGCGCGAACAGGACATCGATCGGGTGATTGCATGTGGCGCGGCGGTGGTCTGGTGTCCGACCAGCAACCGCAACCTGCTCGGGCAGTCGCTGGATCCGCGGCGCCTGTGCGCAGCGGGTCGGCTTGCGCTGGGCAGCGACTCGCGGCTCAGCGGCGCCCGCGACCTGCTCGATGAAATGAGCGGCATCGCTGCGCGCGGCGAACTGCGTGCCGAGCAGCTGCTGGGACTGGTCACCAGCCAGTCCGCGCGCATCCTGCGGCTGCCGTCGAGCGGCAGCCTCGCAGCCGGAGCGTCGGCGGATCTGCTGATCGTCGAGGATCGCGGTGGCAACGAACGCTGTGGTCTGGTCGGCATCGAGCGCAGCCAGATCCGTGCGGTGGTGCGCCATGGTGTTCCGCGTATCGCCGATCCGGATTTTGCCGAATGGTTTGCCGTCGCCGGCATGGAGACCGTGCCGGTGACGCTGGACGGCAAACCGAAACTGCTGGCCAGGCCGCTGGCCGAAGCCGCGCTGGTGGCACTCGAACCCGGACTCGAACTGGCCGCTGCGTACAGCGCGCGCGACCTCGTCATGGAGGTCGGATAGCCGTGATGTCGCGCCCCTCGATGCTGCTGCCGGCACAGGCGTATGCCTTGTGGGCATCCAGTTACCCGGCACATGCCCACAACCCGGTGATGCAGGCGGAGGAACGCGCCATGCTCGGGTTGATGCCGGCCAGCTTGCATGGAGAGGCCGTGCTCGACGTCGGTTGTGGCAGCGGGCGTTACATGTTGCATGCGCTGCGGCGCGATGCGGCTCGCGTGATCGGCGTGGATCTTTCGGCGCGGATGCTCGCGCGCGCCGGCACCGAGCTGGCTGCGTGGCCGTCCGTTGCGGAAATCGACCTGGTGCAGGGCAGCCTGGCGGCGCTGCCGGTGCCGGACGCGTGGGCGAACCTGACGATCTGCGGGCTGGTCGTCGGCCATCTCGACATCCTGCAACAGTCGCTGGCCGAGCTGTGCCGGGTGACCCGACCCGGCGGCACGCTGTTGTGCAGTGACGTGCATCCGATCGGGCATGCGCTGGGCTGGCTACGTGATTTCAAATCCGGCGACCGGCACTACGCCGTGCAGCACACGCAGCACCTGTACAGCCACTGGCACGCGGCCTGCGCCACGCTCGGGGTGCGCATCGAACAGGTGCTGGAACCGCTGCTCGATCCGGCCGACATCCCCGCCGATGCGCACTTCGACCGCGCGGCGCTGGACGTGCCGGTGGCGCTGGTGTTCCAGCTGCGGCGCGTGGCCTGATCCATGCGCACGGAAGACATCGCATGACTCATCGTCCCATGCCGCATCGTCCCAGCACGCTGCTGGTCAACCCGACGGTCACCACGCGGCCGCGTTTTCCGCTGTCGCTGCTGAACCTGGCCGCGGCGCTGGATCGTTTTGGCGACAGCCATATCGTGGACGGCAACATCGATCGGGACCTGGTGGCCGCGACCCTGGCCGCCGCCGGGAAACAGCATTATGACGCCCTCGGCATCGGCATCATGGGCGGCCCGCAGCTGGCGCCGGCGATTGCGGTTTCGAAGGCGATCCGCGAGCGTTATCCGGCGATGCCGATCATCTGGGGCGGTTACTTCCCCACGCTGTATACCGACACCACGCTGGCCGCGCCCTACGTGGATTACGCGGTGCGCGGGCAGGGCGAGGAAAGCCTGGTCGAGCTGGTCTCGGCGCTGAACCGCGGTGGCGGTGATGAGGCGCTGGCCAGGATCGGCGGTTTGTCCTGGCGCCGCGATGGCGAAATCGTGCACAACCCCAATCGCGGCTTCCGGCACGGCGATGCCGCGCTGGTCCTGCCCTATGAAAAGCTGGGCGATCCGGACAAGTATCTGGCCAGCACCTTTCTCGGGCAGCGCACGGCGGTGCACCAGGCATCGATCGGCTGCCGTTTCCGCTGCACGTTCTGCGGCGTGGCGGCGATGTTCGGCGGTGCCACATCGCTGCCGCCGAGCGAGCGGCTGGAGCGCGAGCTGAATTATCTCAAGTACGAACTGGGTGCCGATTCCATCCTGTTCTACGACCACAACTTCTTCGATCGCGAACAGGACATGATCCCGCTGCTCAGGATCATGGCCAGGCTCGAAATGCCGTGGTGGTGTTTCGCCCGCGCCGACGCCCTGCTCAAGCTTTCCGAAAGCACCTGGGAACTGGTGCGCCAGAGCAAGTTGCGCATGGCCTATATCGGTGCCGAGTCACCCAGCGGTGCGATGCTCAAGGAAATCCGCAAGGGCACGCGGCCCGACCAGACGCTGGCGGTGGCCGCGCTGTGTGCACGCCATGGCGTGATCCCCGAGTTCTCATTCATGCTCGCGCCGCCGGTGAATACCGAAGAGGAAACCGAGCTGACGTTCGAGTTCATCCGCGAATTGAAGCGGATCAATCCCGCCTCGGAAATCATCACCTACATCTACACGCCGTTGCCGGAGAGCAGCAAGCACGAAAAGGAGCGCGGCAAGCATCCTGCAGCGCCCCTGCTCGACGTGCATGGCGAGCCGGTGATGTTTCCCGCCACGCCGGACGAGTGGACGCAGCGTCGCTGGGTGGACTATGCCTGTCACGCCGACGCGCCCTGGCTCACCGACAAGCTGCGCCAGCGCATCTACGACTTCGTCACCGTGCTGCGCTGCCGCTACCCCACCGTGCAGGACGTGCGCTCACCCCGCTGGGCCAAGCGCAGCCTGAGCGCGATGGCCTCGTGGCGCTATCGCCATCGGCGCTACGACCATCCGTGGGAACTCAACATCGCCAATCGTTTCGTGCAACTGCGCACGCCGCAAATCACCGGCGCCTAGCGATGACGGTCCTGCACGTCGCGCAGATCAATTTCCTGCAGGCACCGGAGGAGCTCACGCCGATCCAGGTCCTTGAGCAATGGCACTCGCTGGTGGATATCGCCGAAGTGGCGGCCAGTTCCGGCATCCGTGTTTCGGTAATCCAGGCGGCGGCCCGCGAGGACCTGATCACCCGCAACGGCATCGACTACCACTTCGTCGATATCCGCGGACTGGAAGTGGCGCGAAACCGCGGCCGTCGTTTCGCCAGCCTGCTCGACGACCTCAAGGTCGACCTGCTGCATGGGCACGGCCTGGATTTCGTCGAGGAAGCATTCGCGGTGTCGCAATGCCTGCCGCAACTGCCGATCCTCATGCAGGACCACGCCAGCCGGCCGCCGCGCTGGTGGCGGCGGCCGCAGTGGCGGCGCTGGCATGCGGCCATCTCCGGCGTCGCCTTCACCGCACCCGGGCAGGCGCAGCCGTTCATCCGCGCGCGTCTGTTCGATCCGCTGGCGCAAGTGTTCGCGATACCGGAGTCCAGTTGTCGCTTCACGCCGGGCAGTCGCGATCGCGCCCGCGTCGAAACCGGGCTGCGCGGTGATCCCTGTGTGCTGTGGGTGGGACACCTGAGCTCCGGCAAGGACCCGCTGACCGTGCTCGATGGCGTGTCCCTGGCCGCACGGCAGTTGCCCGACCTGCAGCTGTGGTGCGCGTTCGGCAGTGCGCCGTTGCTCGGCGAGGTGCAGCAGCGCATCGAACACGATCCGCAGCTCCGCGGGCGCGTCCACCTGCTGGGCAAGGTGGAGCACGCGCGCGTCGAGACCTTGATGCGCGCCGCGGACCTGTTCGTCTCCGGCAGCCATGCCGAGAGTTGCGGCTATGTCGTACTCGAAGCGCTGGCCTGCGGCGTGGCGCCGGTGGTCACCGACATTCCCTCGTTTCGTGCGCTGCTCGGTGATGGCGGTGTCGGCAAGCTCTGGCCCTGCGGTGACGCCGCGCAGTTTGCCGACGCCCTGGTCGATATCGCGGCCAGCCGGCCATCACCGCAACAGGTGCGCGCGCACTTCGACGCCGCGCTGTCGTTTGCGGCGGTGGGTCGGCAATGGGCCGACGCCTATGCGCAGGTTCACCACGGCCGACGCCGGAGCGCGTCGTGAAGATCGCACTGGTGGTGCCGGGCGGGGTCGATCGCAGCGGCGAGTTTCGGGTGATCCCGGCCTTGCTGGCGCTGATCGAACGATTGGCGCGGACGCACCAAGTGCATGTCTTCGCGCTGCACCAGGAAACGGTGGCCGGCCACTGGGAACTCGCCGGCGCGAGCGTCCACAACATCGGTGGCGGCTGGACCCGGCTGCGCGCAATCGCGACGATTCGCGCCGAACATCGCCGCGCGCCGTTCGATCGGATCCACGCGATCTTCTCCGGTTCGTGCAGCCTGGTCGCCGTGGTCGCGGCCAAGCTGTTGCGGCTGCCGAGCCTGGTGCATATCGCCGGCGGCGAGCTGGTTGCGCTGCACGCGATCGACTACGGCGGGCGACGGAAATGGCAAGGGCGGCTGCGCGAGGCCTGCGTGCTGCGCGGCGCCGATGTCGTCACGGCGGCCAGCGCGCCGATCATCGACGCGCTGCAGATGCTCGGCGTCAAGGCCCGGCGCGTGCCACTCGGTGTCGACCTGCAGGTGTGGCCGCCGCTGGCGCCACGCGCGCGGCGCGGCGGGCCGGCGCGGCTGATCCACGTCGCCAGCCTCAATCGCGTGAAGGATCAGCCGACGCTGTTGCGGGCACTGGCCGTTCTTCACGACGCCGGGTTGGCGTTCCGGATGGATATCGTCGGCGTGGACACCTTGCACGGCGAGATGCAGCGGCTGGCCCGTCGGCTCGGACTGGAACACTGCGTCGACTTTGCTGGATTCAAGACGCAGCGCGAGTTGCGTCCGCTGATGGAGGCGGCCGACCTGCTGGTGATGTCGTCGCTGCACGAGGCCGGCCCGCTGGTGTTGCTGGAGGCCGCGGTGGCCGGAGTGCCGACGGTCGGCACGGCCGTCGGGCATCTGCTGGAATGGGCGCCTGGCGCGGCATGCGCCGTGCCTGTCGGCGACTGGGCCGCGCTGGCGGACGCCATTCGGCGGGTGCTTGCCGATGAATCACTGCGCTTGCAACTGGCCGAGGCGGCGCAGCACCGGGCGTTGCCGGAGGACGCCGATGCCACGGCGCGACTGTTCGAGGCACTGTACCGACACGCGTCGACGGATGCGCAGGGGTCAGACGGGTTTGCGCGCGACGTAAAGTCGAAATTTTGAAGGCTCCCGGCGGCCACGAAGTTTCGCCACCAGCGGGCGCATCGCCCAGCTCGGGCCATACCACGGACGATGCACGTCCCAGCGGATCGACAACGCGTCGCCCAGGCGGCGCAGGCGCTCGTCGGTGAGGTAGCCAAGGCTGGCGATGGCGTCGGCAGCCGTGCCATGACGGCGCAGGAAAGCCTCGCGACGCTCGGCGAGCATCTGCCGGCCGCTCTCGTCGCGGGCATACCACGGCGTATCGCTGATGATCACCGTGCCGCCCTTTCTCACGCAGCGCAACGCTTCGCGCAGGCTGGCTTCGCCATCTTCGGCGTAGTGGAAGGAGGCATTGAACACGGCGACGTCGAACTGCTCGTCGGCGAACGGAAGACGGCAGATCTCGGCCTGGAAGCGCGGAAAGAGTGTCGCCAGGTGTGCCCGATAATGCCGGGCCGCGCCCAGTCCGTCGCGGTCATTGGTGAGCAGGTCGACGGCGCAGGGGCGATGGCCGGCGAGTGCCAGGCGAAAACTCATCCAGCCGTTGCCGGCACCCAGGTCGAGGATCCGGCTGCCTTTCAGCAGATGCCGCACGATGTAGTCATGACTGCGCGCCCGCATCTGCCATTGGCGGCGATTTTTTCCCGTCGTGTCGCGATAGGGAAGGGCGAGGTAGAAGTCTTCACTTTCGCTGCCGCGGCCCTCCGCTGTCCTGATCCGCTGGTAGTCAGCGATGAAGCGGGCATGGTGTGCGGCCGATTCCGGCGGCAGGGCATGCGCGATGCCGTCGTCGATCACGATGGCAAACCTGCATGCCGGGCAAGCCAGCGTGTCGATGGCGGTTGCGCAGCGGGGGCAACGCAAGCGGATGCCCGACAGCGGTGCGTCGCCGGCGGCGAGGCCAATTGGCTGCGCGTTCATCGCTGCTCTCTCCCGTCATCGGGCCGCTTCTACGGCGCGGGCGCCGGGGCTTCCAGCGCCGCGCGCACCACGTACAGGGTGTCCATCCGCGGCACCGGCCGGGTCAGCCAGGTCAGGATGCGATGCACATGGTTCGCGGTGACCCAGCTCTGACCTTGCAGCCACAGCTGGGTCCGCACCATGTCGGCGCGTTCCCGGATGGCTTCTTCCGACGGCCGGACACGGTTCCTGACGTAACGCCCGACTTCACCCACGGAGCGCGACCATTCGATGCCGGGGAGGGCGTGCAGCCACAGTTCCGAGCACGAAACGCGGGTCAGCGTCTGGCGGCGCGAGATCGTTCGCAGCAGTAGAGGACAATCGTGTTCGAGCCGGGCGAACACGGCTTCGGGAACCGCATTGCGGTAGTAGCGCGCCACCAGCCGCAGCGGCGGCAGCGCCCACCAGGGTGGCTCGGCTGCATGCCCGTCCCACAGGATGTCCCAGTCGTCGGCGACCATGCGCGTAGCCAGCAGCGAGATGTCGTGCAGGTGCAGCAGGCGCAGGCTGCGGCCGCAGATGTTGCCCGCCGCGTGCAGCAGCAGGTGGCTCATCAGGGCACCGGTCGACGGGTAGTCATTCAATCCGGACTGCGGTTCGCGCGGATAGATCCGGTCGGTGATGTCGACGGCGGAGATCGGCAGCCGTTCCTGGATGCGCGTGTGCAGTTCGATATTGATCGGTGTATCGCGGTGTTCGCCCAGCCCGCGAACGGGCGTGCCATCGGTCGGTTTGAAGACCCTGTGCTTCCACTGCACGAACGACTCCACGTAGCCGAGTTCCCGCAGCAGGCTGATCGCCGCCGCGGCATCGCCCTCGCGCACCAGCAGGTCGATATCGGCCATCGGTCGCTCGCCCGGCGCGTAGAGCCCCAGCCGGTGCAGGGCGGAACCCTTCAGCGGAGTGATGCCCAGCCCGATGCCGCGGGCAGCGCTGTCGATGTGTTGCAGCAGGGCTTCGATGCGCTGGTGGCGAAGTTCGACATGCTCGCGCTGATGGTCGAGGAACTGTCGCCACGGCGGATGCTGCCAGGTGGAGCACCGGCTGAGCAGTGGCGACACGCCGTGGGCGACGGCGGCCGCCGCGGCCAGCTGCCATTCGAGATCGGTCCAGTCCGGCGTGGCCGCGCCCGGCCGCGACAGCGCCAGCTCCACGGCGAGCGCTTCGGTGGTGCGGCGCAAGCCGGCCTTAACGATGGTGAGCGGCGGCAGCATGGCGGTTCGGTTCGGCATGGCCAGATTCGGCATGGCCAGGTGTCGTCGCGGGCGCTGGCGCGATGGCGTCTTCGCTGCGGTGCGCGTGCTCGTCGGCGACCAGCGCCTCCCATCGCGCATCGAGCGCGGCGTGGACTTCGCGGTAGTGCTCCGGTGATGTGGCGGGCTTCGATTGCTGCAGTAAGACCTGCTCGTGCAGCAGGTCGCGCACGTGCCGGTAGAAGTCCGAGTCGTAGGCGCCGCGGAACATCATGGCCAGGTCGCCACTGTCCTGCCAATGGGTCTTGGCGCCGAGCTGGGCCTTGACCTGCTCGTAGAATTTCGTGCCTGGCAACGGGTACGAAACGCTGACGCCGATGTCATCCGGAACGGCCTGCGCGATCAGCTCGCGGGTCGCCAGCAGATCGGCCAGCTGCTCGCCGAGGTAGCCGAGCTGGATGAAGAAGCCCACGCGGATGCCATGCTCGCCCAGTCGTGCGCGGGCGGCGATCAGGTCGGCGACCCTGGTGCCCTTGTTCATCGCATCCAGCACGCGCTGGCTGCCGCTTTCCGCGCCGATCCAGGCCTCGCTGCAGCCGGCATGTTCCAGCGCGGCGGCCATCCGCTCGCTGATCAGGTCGGCACGGGTCTGGATGGTGAACGGAACCGAGCCGTCGGCGGCGCTCAGGTGCTCGCCGAACTCCGTGACCCAATCGGTGCGGAAGCCGAAGATGTCGTCCGCCAGCCAGATGTGATCGGGCTTGAACGTCTGTTTCAGGTAGGTCATTTCCGCCGCCACGTCCCGCGCGCTGCGCTGGTTGTAGTGGTTGCCCCAGATCGGCTTGGCGCACCAGGTGCAGCGGAACGGGCAGCCGCGCGACGCCGCCATGTTGAGGCTGAAGTAACCGTGCCGTTCGAGCCACATCGTGCGATAGCGTTCGACCTCGACCAGATCCCAGGCGGGGTGGCCGAGCAGGCGCGGGTCCGGCGGCATCACGCCGACGCGCGTCAGCAGCGTTTGTCCATTCGTCAGCGTGGCCACGCCGGCAATGCCGGCGACCCAGTGCTGCGTGCCGATGCCCGGATCCGCCTGCAGTCGCCCGATCAGTTCGATCAGGGCCGCAATGCCTTCGCCGATCAGTACCGCATCCGCGCCCGCCGCCAGAAACGCGTCCGGATGGTCGGATGCGTCGGAGCCGGCGACGATCACGCGCGCGCCGCTCGCGCAGGCTTCGGCGATCATCTGGCAGGCCGCCTCGCGCATGCGGCCCAGGCACATCTTGGTCAGGTAGTTGAAGTTGTCTTCGTAGACGACCACCACGTCCGGCCGCGCGGTCTGCAGCGATGCCTGATAGTCCTCCACGCCTGCGGCCAGCATCGCGTCGAACAGCGCGATCTCGTGCCCCATCTGGCGCAGGAGTGCCGCGATCTGGATCGTGGCGAGCGGCGGATAAGGCTTGCCGCGCGCCCATTGTTTCGGGTCGTAACTCAGGAAGTAGGAGTGGCCGACCTGAATCTTGAGCATCTCGGAGAAGCCTCGATCGTCAACGTGGGAGTCAACGCTGGCCGTGGCCGCATCGGCTCACGTCTTGGCGCTGGCTGGACGTGAGTGCCGCAACACGCCGCTTCGGTTGCCCCGCACGGAAAAATGGTCGGCGCGGGCGGGGCAGCTACAACCTTTGCCCCTCGTGGCGGCACTCAGGAGGTAGCTGATCGGGTGCGTGCTGCACCGGGTCACGTGATGGCGAGCCACCGGGATGTTCGATCGACGACGATGACACTGACTCCCTGCGCCGACGCTCGCGACGTCCATGCCGACCCGTTCGACGAGCGGTGCGGCGCGGTGGCGGGCATGGACCGGCAGATCATGGGCGGCCACTTTCGCTTCGAGAGTGGCAGCGAGGCGCTGCTGGCCCTGGTCGATGCCGCTTACGCGGGTTTGCCGCCGCATCGGTTGCCGCTGGCTGCGGCGGAGTTCCGCATCGAACTGCGTCTGGTATCGCGGCAGGTCCCGCCGTGCGGCGCCGAGCCATCGCCGATGCGGATGCAGTCCGGCGCGGGTTTGATCTGCGGCGTCATGGACGCCTCGAACTACGTGGTGCTGGATCCCGCGCAGCGGCGGGCACTGGTGGTGGCCTCGGAAGACATGCTGGACTGTCCTTACCATCTGCGCTACGAACTCATCGAGTTCGCCGTGTTCACCCTGGCCGCGCGTGGATTGGGTCTGGTGCCGCTGCACGGCGCCTGCGTCGGCCGTGGCGGGCGGGGCATCCTGCTGCTGGGTGCCAGCGGCGCGGGCAAATCGACCTTGGCTTTGCACAGCTTGTTGCAGGGGCTGGATTTCCTCGCCGAGGATGCCGTCTTCGTGCAGCCGGAGCAGATGCTGGCCACTGGCGTCGCCAACTTCCTGCATGTGCAGGCCGATGCGCTGCGATTCGTTGATGACGACAGTATCCGGCGCTGGATCGCGCAGGCGCCGGTGATCCGCCGCCGCAGCGGGGTCGAGAAATTCGAGGTCGACCTGAGGCTGGGTCATGGCCGGTTGGCGCCGGAGTCGCTGGCGCTGGTCGGCGCGGTGTGGGTGTCCAGCCAGCTGGCCAACGATCCCGCGGTCTTGCTTGCGCCGATTCCCGCCCACCAGATCGCCGCACGACTGCGCGCCGATCAGCCGTACGCGTCCGGGCAGCCGGGCTGGCATCTTTTCGAGCAGCAGTTGATGGCGCAGGGGGTGTATGAACTGCGTCGAGGGCGGCATCCGCAGGCTTCGGTCGATGCCTTGCGGCAGCTGCTGCACGTCGTCGGCGCGCACGCATGAGGGGATCCGGCGAAGCGCGGCCGGCACGCGATCGGGCCTTCGACATGCTGCGTTCGCTGCTGCATACGTTCACGCGCACCGACGTGGTGGAAACCACGGCGTACGTGCTGCTGTCGTTGGCCAGTGCGCTGGCCGGCAGCCTCGCCGCCGTGCTGCTGGTGCCGCTGGTGCAGCCGGGCCATGCCCTGCCGTTCGCCGTGCGCGGTAGCGTGGAACTGCAGGCGGTGATCTTCGCGATGGCCACGTTCACCTTTGCCGTGCTGCGCTGGCTGACCGCGCGACTGGGTGCGCGGCTGACCGCGCGCTACGGCATGACCCGGCGGCGGCAGGTGCATGCACGTCTGCTCGATGCGCGGCTGGATGCACTGGCGGACTCGACCTCGGCCGAGATCGCCAATGTGCTTACCTACAACGTCGAAATCATCACCCAGGGCTTCAGCGCCTTGCTGCAACTGCTGGTCGCCGGCGTCACTTCCCTGGTCAGCCTGGCGGCGGCGTTCTGGGTCTGCCCGCCGCTGATGCTGGCGACACCGCTGTTTGCCGCGTTCGGCGTGATCGCGTCGCGCGCATTCGGCCGCGGGCAAGCGCAGGTCGGTCGCCAGTATGTTGCCGACATGACGCGCTTGTTCTGGCACAGCGAGGACTTTCCGCGGCGCCTGCGCCACGTTCGTTCGTTCGAGCGCGAGGACGCCGAGAAGCACAGTTATGGCGCGATCTCCGCGCAGCTTGGCCAGGGTTACCAACGTCAGCTGGAACTCGTCGCCAACGGACGCCTGCTGCTCGAACTGCTGGCGGCGATCGGCATCGCAGCGGTCTTTGTGCTGGCCTATCGCTGGCGCGGGGTCGACCAGGCATCGCTGATCGCGGCCTGCCTGCTGCTCGGGCGCCTGCTGCCGTACCTGGTGTCGACCCGGCAGAGCTTCCAGCAGTTGCGTGCGGCTGCACCGGCCTTCGAACTCTGGTGGCGCTACATGAGCCTGGACGTGGACCGTTCGCCGACGGCACCGTCGCCGGCGGAAGCGGATCGCGCGACGCTGCACATTGAGCGGATGCAGCTGGCGCCGCCGCTGGCCGCGCTCGATGTCCGCCAGTTGAGTCTGGTGCCCGGCGAGCTGACCCTGATTTCCGGCGACTCCGGCATCGGCAAGAGCAGCTTGGTCGACGTGCTGGCCGGCATGAGCATGCCCGGGATTTTCGCGGCGCGGGTCGACGGACAGCCGATCGACTTCGGCGAATACCGCGAGCTGGTGCGGCGTGGCGCCTATGTCAGCCAGAGCGTGCGGCCCTGGCAGCATTCGGTGCGCGAATGCCTGCACTGGGCGGCACCCGCAGCCAGCGACGAGATGATGCAGGCCGTGCTGCTGGATGTCGGCCTTGACAAGCGCCTGGCCGGTTCACCCGATGGACTGGACACCACGCTGCACAGCGCGTCGAGCCGACTTTCCGGCGGTGAGCTGCAGCGGCTGCTGCTGGCCCAGGTGATCCTGCGCCAACCGTTCCTGGCCGTGCTGGACGAAGCGACCAGCGCGCTCGACGCCGCGGCCGAGATCCACGTGCTGGCTGCCATGAAACGTCGGCTGCCACGGACGATACTTGTCGTGGTGTCGCACCGGACCAGCGTGGCGGCGATCGCGGATCGGTGCCTGACCATCGGCAGCGACCTCGTGGCGATGGTTGCAGGGAACGTCGATCCGCACTGCGCCGCGGCGCAACAGCGAGGCGGGCGTGAGCACCACTGACGGGGTGGAACAGGGTTGCGCATTGATCGAGGCGTGCCGATAACCGTTTTCGCGATCCCATGGTGGACATCACTGATGCGGATCTGGGCGCTTCAGCGACATTCGATGTACGGGGGACGTTCGGTACATGCGCCAACCAGGCATCGGCCGACCGGTGCCACTCCCTTTTGACCTTCATGGGATGCATCAGCATGGAGCGCGCTTTCGAGCGGTTTCCGTCATGTCCGGCGGGAGGTTGGTGGCGCCATCACAGCGCGGTGGTGAACCGGGTCAGCCAGTCGGGGCTGATCGCCAGCAGGAAGGCTTCCAGTTTGTGATCGAGGCCGGTCAGGATCAGCACCCCGAACAACACGAACAAGCCGCCCATCGCTGCCTTGGTCGCGTGCCCGAATGACGCCAGCGAACCGCGCACGCGCATCATTGTGGCATGCGACAGCCCGCCCAGGGCGAGCAGCGGAAAGCCGGCACCCAGTCCGAACACCAGCATCAGCAGCGCGATTTGCGCCAGGTGCTGGCCTTGCGCGGCGAGCGAACTTGCCGCGCCCAGGGTGGGGCCGACGCACGGACTCCAAACCACGCCGAGCAGCAGGCCGATCAGGAACTGGCTGAGCGGACCTTCGCCCTTGATCGAGCCCAGTGCGCGCTGACCACCCGAACCGAGCCGGGCACTGATGCGCGCGAAGCCTTCCTGCAGCCGCGAGGACAGCATCACCACGCCGAACACCACCATCAGCACGGCCGCCACCTCGCGCATCGTCTGCGGGCCGAGACCGATCGAGGCGCCCAGCGTGGCGAGGAAGATGCCGACCACGGTGAACGACAGCGCCAGTCCGAGCGCCAGCGCCGCCGTGCCGAGCCGGTGCCGCGACAGCGCCGAGGCGATCAGGATCGGCAGGATCGGCAGCACGCAGGGCGACAGGATCGAGGCCATGCCGGCCAGGAAACTCACCACATAGGTGCCGATGCCGAAGGCCATTACAGCGCCTGCTGCAATACCGCGCGGATCGCCGCCTCCTGCGTCTGGCCGGTGGAGCGGGTGGCCTCGTGGCCCTGCCTGAACACCACGAAGGTCGACTGCTGGATCACCTTCAAACTTTTCCCGAGCGCGGTTTCGTTGTCGAAATCCGCTTCGAACAAGGTCACCGACTTGAACTGCGGTTCGCCGAGCAGCTTGTCGACAATGGGTTGCTGTGCGCGACAGGTCGGGCACCAGTCGGCGTGGAAATACACCACCACCGGTTTGCCGGCCGCCACTGCCTGCTCATATTGCGCCTGGTTGAACGGCAGCTTGGCCGCGGCGGCGGTGCCGGCCAGCAGCAGGGCGAGCGCACCGCAAAGATGCGAAATCGCGCGAATCTTCATGCGGTCACCTTGTGCTGTGGGGCGATGCGATGGTTTGCTGCTCCGTCGTGCGTGCGGATGCCCAGCCAGCGCGCCAGCAGCGTGTCCAGACTGACCTTGCCCGGGCCGGCGACAAGCAGCCAGAAGAAGATCAGGCTGTAGACGATTTCATCGGCCTCGACGTAGTCGTCCAGGCCCATCAGGTTGCTCGACACCACCAGGGTGACTGCCACCGCCATGTTGATCAGCATGGGGATGCAGACCAGCCGCGTGCACAGACCGAGCATCAGCAACAGACCGCCAAGCAGTTCGGTCCACGCCGACAGTGCCGCGCTGAACGCGGGAAACGGGATGCCCCAGCCGACGAAGCGCTGGGTGAAGCCGTCCAGGTTGTGCACCTTGGCAATGCCTGTTTCCAGCCAGAAGTAACCGAATACCAGGCGCAGGACGAGCGGGCCGAGCCAGCGCGCGGAGTGGAGCAGGTCGAGCAGGCGCGAAGCGCGGGCAGTGAGGAAGGAGCGCATGGCGGGAATCCGGTGGGAATGAGTGGGCAGCATGATGCGGATGCCCCACGGCCTGCGCCATGGTCGTGCGTCCATGCTTTCTTGCCGTGCGTCCGGTCCTGCCGGCGCCGGTGCGATGCCGGACGATCGGGCACAAAAACGGGATGCACGGGAACAGCCAGCGCCGCTGGCGATGCCGAGAATGCTTCGCGTCGGAACACCGCCACGACGTGTGGCGACCACCGACCCTTCCACCTTCGCCGCAAGATCGCGGCGCCCACTTTCCGAGGAGTTCCTACATGAAGACCAACACGTTCAACAGCGGTGCGATGGCTATCCTGGTTGCCGGCCTGTTCGCCGCCACGTCGATGTCCGCGGTCGCCGCCGACAAGACCGCCACCGGCGACACCGCCGCCGTCAAGTGCATGCATTCCTCGTCCTGCAAGGGACACGGTGCGTGCAAGCAGGCCAGCAATTCGTGCAAGGGCCAGAACTCGTGCAAGGGCCAGGGCTTCACCATGCAGAAGAGCCAGCAGGACTGCAGCGCGGCCCAGGCTGCGGCGAAGTCGGCACCCTGATCAACAGGCGGGCTTGCAGCGCGCTGCAAGCCCGCCATTGCCCGGACCTGCCATGAATGCCTGCACTTCCGATCACCCGCTGCCGTGCCTGGGCTACGGGCTGGGTCTGCGCGTGGACCACTACGAGGCCTTGCTCGAACAACCGGGCAACGTCGAGTGGCTGGAAATCGTTTCCGAAAACTACATGGTGCCCGGCGGCCGGCCGCTGGCGTGGCTGGAGCGGTTTCGCCAGCGCTTTCCGCTGGTTATGCACGGCGTGTCGCTGTCGATCGGCAGCACCGATCCGCTGGATGACGGTTACCTGGCGCGGCTGTCGGCACTGGCGCACCGGGTCGAGCCGGCCTGGATTTCCGACCACTTGTGCTGGACCGGCGTGCAGGGCGTGAACCTGCACGACCTGATGCCGCTGCCGTATACCGAGGAGGCGCTTGCCCATGTGGTGGAGCGCGTCAGCCGCGTGCAGGACGTGCTGGGGCGACGCATCCTGCTGGAAAACGTCTCCAGCTACATCAGCTTTGCCGATGCGCAGCTGACCGAGTGGCAGTTTCTCGCCGCGGTGGCCGAGCGGGCGGATTGCCTGATCCTGCTGGACATCAACAACATCCACGTCAACGCGCACAACCATGGGTTCTCGCCGCTGGCCTACCTCGACGGCATCCCCGCCACGCGGGTGCAGCAGTTTCACCTGGCCGGCCACGAGCAGGGCGGGCAGCTGCTGATCGACACGCACGATGCGCCCATCGTCGATGACGTGTGGCAGCTCTACCTGGAGGCGGTCCGGCGCTTCGGGCGGGTCTCCACCATGATCGAGCGCGACGACCACATCCCGCCGCTGGCCGAACTCATGGCCGAGCTGGACTACGCGCGCCAGCTGGCGCTGCCGCTGCTGCAGGACGCGGCATGAGCGGTCTGCAAGCGCTGCAGCAGCGCATGCTGCAAGCCGTACTGGCCGACAAGGCGCCGCGACTGCGCGGGATCCGTGGCGACGAGCGTGCCGATGCATCCAGCCGTATGGACGTCTATCGTCAGGGCTACAGGGTCCGCCTGCGCGACGCGCTGGCACTGGAGTTTCCCGGACTGTGCCTGCTCGCCGGACGGGATTTCGAGCGCCTGCTGAAAAGCTACGTCGCCGCGCATCCATCCGGCCACTACAACATCCGCTGGCACGGCGCTGGCCTGCCGGCGTTCCTCGAATACGGCCTGCCCTGGCGCGAACGCCCGGCGCTGGCCGAGATGGCACGGCTGGACTGGGCCATCTCCACCGCGTTCGACGCGGTGGACGAGGTGGCGGTGGACCCCGCGGAGCTGGCCGGCGTGCCCGCCGAAGCCTGGGTCGATCTGCACCTGCGCCCGCAAGCGCACCTGCAGATCCTTGGCGGCGTCTGCAACGTCGAGGCGTTCCGCCGCGCCGCCGATCGGGAGCTCGCCCGCCCGCGGCTGCGGCGATACCGGCGTTCGCGCCACCTGCTGGTGTGGCGCCAGGCGCTGGCCGTGCGCTATCGGCTGATCGAGGACGACGAGCGGATGGTGCTGGCCGCCGCGATGCGCGACGAATCGTTTGCACTGTTGTGCGACCGGCTGGCGGAGCATCATGAACCGTCCGCCGCCATGCCGCGCATGGCCGGCATCCTGCGTGGCTGGCTGGACGATGGTGTGCTGGCCGGCTGGAGGCTGCAGCAGGACTCGATGTAACCCTGGCCATGGCCGCGGCGAAAGGCTGGCACAGAACCCGCGATGGAGGGATCGCCCGTGCATATCGAACCGCATCCTGACCGGCCCGACGGGCCGCCGCCCCGACTCATCGAGCCGGCGCTGGAATCGTTGCTCAACCAGTCGATGCTGCAGGTCGAAGTGGTGGCCGAGCTGCACCGTTGCGGCTCGTGGTTCCTGAGCCAGCCGCGCTACCACTCCGGCCTGTTCCACCTGGTCGGGGCCGGTCGCTGCACGTTCGAATGCCCCGCGCTGGGCGAGCCGATGCAACTGGAGGCGGGCGACCTGGTGGTGCTGCCGCAGGGCGAGGCGCATCGCCTCAGCGTGGACGAGCCAGCGCACCCCGAGCAGCCGGACCGCACCAGCTTCATCTGCGGCGAACTGAAGTTTTCCGGCAATGCCCATCACCCGCTCAGCCACGCCTTGCCGGCGTGTTTCGTGACCCGCGCCAGGGACGCCGGTGCCACGTTTCGCCAGCTGTCCTCGATGATGGTGGCCTTGGTCGATGCCGGTGTGATGGGACGACAGGTGCTGCTGAACAAGCTGGCCGATGCGCTGTTCACGCTGGCGATCTGCGACTACGCCAATCGTGCGGGCGAGCACCGCGGGTTGTTTGCGGCGCTCGGCGATCCGCGCATTTCCCGGGTGCTGCATGCGGTACACGAAACGCCCGGGCAGTGCTGGACCATGCAGTCGCTGGCCTGCCTGGCGTGCATGTCGCGCTCGGCGTTCGCCGAACGCTTCACCCACCTGATGAAGATGCCACCGATGCAGTACGTCACCCAATGGCGGGTGACGGTGGCCGAGCAGTTGCTGCGCGATCGCCGCCAGTCGGTGGCCGACATCGCCCAGCAGCTGGGCTACAGCAGCGAAGCGGCGTTCCGGCGCCTGTTCAAGCGCGTGAGCGGCGTGAGCCCCGGCCGCCTGCGCGTGGAAGGGACCTGCCCGGCCCTCAACTGATCAGGCAGGTCGGCGCTGACTACGGCGTGGCGGTGTTGTTGGCGCGATTTGCATCGGGCAAGGCGTGGGCCGGGTCGATCGTGGCCGACTTCACCGGCTGGCTGCCAGCCACCCGGACGACGTAGCTGCGGTGCTGCTGCCAGGTTTCCACCGGCACGCGAACCTGCTGCTTGCTGCCGTCGGCGTAGGTCACTTCCAGCGTCGCCGGCAGCACCAGCCGGTCGAGGTTGGCGACGGTGATGTCGGCGCCATGGCTCCAGTTGCCGTCGATCGGGGCGACCTTCTGCACGGCCAGGTCGAGCTGCCAGTTGTGCTCGAACCAGCCGCGCCAGAACCAGCCCAGGTCCTCGCCGGTTTCGCTTTCCATGAAGCGGAAGAAGTCCGATGGGCTGGGGTGCTTGTACGCCCAGGTGGCGATGTACTTGCGGAACGCGGGGTCGAAGCGCTCCGGCCCGATGATCTGCTCGCGCAGCAGCACCATGCCGAACGCGCCCTTGAAGTAGGTGATCGGGTGGCGGTACTTCTCCGGCACCATGTCGGCGCCGATCAGCAGCGGCGGGGCGCTCTGGTCCTGCATCACCTTGGCCATTTCGTCGGCGGGGTTGCCGTGGCCGGGGGCGTATTCGCTGTCGCGCTTGGGCGCGTATTCGCCGTGGTTGAACGCGTCGGATTCATAGACGTCGACGAACGTGTTGAAGCCCTCGTCCATCCACGCGTCGCGGCGTTCGTTGCTGCCCACGATCATCGGGAACCAGCTGTGGCCGATCTCGTGCGCGATCAGCCCCTGCAGGCCGCCGCCCTTGGCGCGCTTGGAGTCGAAGGTGATGCCGGGATATTCCATGCCGCCGGCGGTGCCGGCCTCGTTGATCGCCACCGGCCAGGGATAGGCGAACCACTGCTTCGAGAAGTATTCGGTGGAAGCCTTCAGGTATTCGGTGGCGCGGCCCCAGGCGGCATCACCGGCGCTCTCGACCGGGTACAGCGACATCGCCAGCGCGGTCCTGCCACCGGGCAGGTTCATCCGCGCGGCGTCCCACACATAAGCTTTCGAGGCGCCGAAGGCGACGTCGCGGCTGTTCTTCATGCGGAAGTGCCAGGTCAGCGTGCCGCCCTGTTGCGGACGGCTGGACGGCTGGGTGACTTCATCCGCGCTGCGGATCATCACGGTGGTGTCGCTGTGCCGTGCCTGCTCCAGTCGCTGCTGCTCGGTCTTCGTCAAGACGTCCTGCGGGTTCATCAACTCGCCGGAGCCGGCCACGATCATGTCGGCCGGTACGGTGACCGCATAATCGAAATCACCATATTCCAGGTAGAACTCGCTGTTGAGATACGGCGCGGTGTCCCACCCGCGCAGGTCGTCGTACACCGCCATGCGCGGGTACCACTGGGCGATCTCGAAGATCTCGCCGTTCTTGCTGGGGTTGACGTCCATGCGCCCGCCGAACTCGCCCGGCACGGTGAAGCTCCAGCGGATGTGCAGGCGCAGGCTGGCGCCGTTGCCTTGCAGTGCTGCCGGCAGCTGTACCTGCATCCGCGTGTCGGAGACGATCCACTTCACCGGTTGCTGGTGGCCGCTCGCGTCCGCCACCTCGACCGACGCGATCCGGTAGCCATCGGTGAACTCGGTGGGGAACTTGTCGCCGGTGAAGGCGCCGCGGGCATCGCGCAGGTAGCGGTTCTGGTCCAGTTGCAGCCACAGCACGTCGAGCGCGTCGGGACTGTGGTTGGTATAGCTGATCACCTCGCTGCCGCTGAGCAGGCGGGTGGCCGGATCCAGCGAGGCGGTGATCTTGTAGTCGGCGCGGTTCTGCCAGAACAGCGGGCCGGGTTTGCCGTCGGCCGAGCGATAGGCTGTTGCCGGTTGCGGGTAGCGGTAGGGGGCGAAGGTCTGCTGCGGGTCGTAGTTCGATGGCGTGCCGTCGGCGGCGAAGGCTGGCGCGATCAGCACCATGGCGAGCGCGGCGGCGAATGAGCGGGTGACAGGGTTCATGCAATGCCCCGGTGAGGGAGAAGAATCAGCTGGTTGCTGAAAGGAGAGGCCGTTTTCAGGGCGTGCCGCCGCGGCGAATCAGGGCCAGCACTTCATGACAGGCACCCATGGTGTGGTAGTCGGTCTTGCCGGCCGGGCTCTTGTCATCATCGTATTTGCGGTTGTCGCGGGTGAGGATGCGGTACCAGGCGCCGTGGCGGTGATCGACGAAATGCTGCCATGCGTACGCCCACAGTTGCCCGTACCAGTCGTCATAGGCTGGCTCGCCGGTGCGCTCGTGCAGCAGGGCGGCGGCGGCCAGCGATTCGGCCTGCACCCAGAAATACTTGTCGTCGTCGCAGACGCTGCCGTCGGGCGCGAAGCCGTAGCAGATGCCGCCGTGCTCGCGGTCCCAGGCGCGTGCCAGCGCGGTGTCGAACAGGTGCCGGGCGGTGGGCAGCAGCCAGTCCTGCGGGGTGCCGCGCACGCGCAGCAACGGTTCCATGATCAGCAGCAGCTTGGCCCATTCGGTCTGGTGGCCGGGCTGGAAGCCCCACGGCCGGAACAGGTGCCTCGGGTCGTCGCGGTGGTAGTCCCAGTCGATGTTCCAGTCGCGATCGTAGTGCTCCCACACCAGGCCGTCGGCCTTGGCGGCCTGCCGGCGGGTCATGTGATCGGCGAGTGCGAGTGCGCGCTCCAGATAGCGTGGTTCGTCGCTGGCCTGATACGCCGCCAGCATCGCCTCGCACATGTGCATGTTGGCGTTCTGCCCGCGGTAGTTGCTGAACTGCCAGTTCGCATCGGCCTCGTCGCGGTACAGGCCGGCCTCGGCATCCCAGAAGTGGTGCTCCAGCAACTGCCAGGTTTCGTCCATCCAGACGGCGGCCTCGTCGATGCCGGCCTTGCGCGCACTGGCATAGGCGAGCAGCACGAAGGCGACGCCGTAGGCATGGTTGGTGCGGTCCTCCGGTTGGCCGTCGCGGATGGTCCAGGCGTAGCCGCCACCGATGGGGTCGCGATGCACCTCGCGCAGGTAGCGCAGGCCGTGCCGCGCGGCGTCGAGGTATTCCGGGTTGGCGAACTCGATCGCCGCCATCGCGTAATTGAAGACGAAGCGGGTGCTGCTGACCAGGTGCCGATGGCGCGGGTCGTAGATCGTGCCGTCGTCCTTGAAGTAGTGGAAGAAGCCGCCGGCGGAGTCGATCGCGCGCGGGTGGTAGAACGCCATGGTCTGCGCGATGTGCGCGCGCAGGAAATCGGCGGAACGGAAATCGGGCGTGGCGGGTACCGCACTCATGCCTGTTGTTCCATGAAGGCCAGCACTTCGTCGCCGCGTGGCATGGCGGCGAAGGAGCCCTGGCGGGTGACGGTGAGCGCGCCGCAGGCGGCGGCGAAGCGCAGCATCGCGTGCAGGCGCGGCAGTTCGCCGACGAGATGGTCGAGTCGTTCGGTGCCCGCGTCGAGTTCGGCCAGGCAACACAGCAGGCCACCCATGAAGGCGTCGCCGGCGGCGGTGCTGTCGACTACCTCGACCGTGTAAGCGGGCAGCTCGCCTTCGGCGTCGGGATGGAACCAGCGCAGCGGTTTCGCGCCGTCGGTCACCACCACCAGCCGGCTGCGGCCCAGCCACAACCGGTCCAGCGCGGCCTGTTCGCCGTCCACCGCCAGCCAGCTGAATTCCTCCGCGCTGAACTTGACCACGTCGGCCAGGTGCAGCGCCGGCCACAGCAGCGGATGCGGATCGGTTCCGGACGGCCACAGCGCGGGGCGCAGGTTGAGGTCGAAGCTGACCAGGGCGCCGGCGCCGTGCGCACGCTGCATGCCCTCGCGGGTGGTGTCGGCCAGCACCGGGTCGGTCATGCTGTTCGAGCAGACGTGGAACACGGCCACATCGCGAAACGTGTCCGCGCGGAAGTGGGCCGGGCGGAACAGCAGGTCGGCCGAACGCTCGCGGTAGAAGCTGAAGCTGCGTTCGCCGTGGGCGTCGAGCGTGACGAAGGCCAGCGCGCTGTTCGCCTGGTCGCTGCGCACGATGTCGTCGGTGCCGACGCCGGCGCGCTGCAGGCTGTCGAGCAGGAAGTCGCCGAAGCGGTCGTGCGAGAGCATGCCGGCGAAGCGCGCCGCACCGCCCAGTCGCGCGGCGGCGACCGCCACGTTGGCCGGGGCGCCCCCGGCAAACGGCACGAAGCCGGCGGCAAAGCCGTGCTCGTCGCGGCCGCTGGCATGCAGGTCGATCAGGGCCTCGCCAAAGCACAGGACGGATCGCGTGCTCATCTCAGGGATTCCCGCCGGCGGCCGCCGGGATGCTGCGGATGCGCGAGCCGCTCAGCCCGTAGAACACGATGTACAGGTAGCACAGCAGCGGCACGAAGAACGCATGCTGCAGACCGATGCGGTCGGCGAGCACGCCCTGCACGAACGGCAGGATCGCGCCGCCGACGATGGCCATGATCAGCAGGCTGGAGGCCTTGCTGGTCATCGGCCCGAGCCGCTCGATGCCGAGCGCGAAGATGGTCGGGAACATGATCGAGTTGAACAGGCCGATCGCGATGATGCTGTACATCGCCAGGCCGCCGCTGCTCAGCATGGTGGTCAGCACCAGCAGCGCGTTGATCGTGGCGAACAGCGCGAGCAGCCGGCGCGGCGAGAACTTCGCCATCAGCACCGAGCCGACGAAGCGGCCGATCATCGCGCCGCCCCAGTACCACGACACATAGTTGGCGGCCTGCTGTTCGCTCATGTGGCCGATCTCGGGCATCGACAGGTAGTTGACCATGAAGCTGCCGATCGACACCTCGGCGCCGACGTAAAAGAAGATGCCGAGCACGCCGAACAGCACGTGCGGGTGGCGCAGCACCTCGGCGAAGCTGTGCCTGGCGTGATCATCCTTGTCGGTGGCTTCGGTCAGCGCCGGCAGGCGGAACAGCCACACGAACACCGCCAGCAGGAACAGCACCACGGCCAGCGCGATATACGGCCCTTGCACTGCGTGCGCCTGTTGGGTCTGGTAGGCCAGTTGCTCGGCTGGTGCCAGCTTGGCCAGTTCGACCGAAGACAGCACCACGCTGGACAGGATCAGCAGGCCGCCGAGCCGTGGCGCCAGGTAGGTGCCGAACGAGTTCAGCGCCTGCGCCAGGGTCAGCCGGCTGGAACTGGTGCGCTCCGGGCCGAGCAGGGCCACGTAGGGATTGGCCGCCACCTGCAGCACGGTGATGCCGGTGGCCAGCACGAACAGCGCGGCGAGGAAGGCCGCGTACAAGTGCAACCCTGCGGCAGGCCAGAAGCCCAGCGCCCCAAGGCCGGCAATCGCCAACCCGGCCACGATGCCCCTCTTGTAGCCCAGTCTGGCGACCAGCCAGCCGGCGGGCAGCGCCATCAGGAAGTAAGCGCCGAAGAAGGTGAACTGCACCAGCATCACCTGCGCGTAGCTGAGCTCGAAGGTGGACTTCAGGTGCGGGATCAGGATGTCGTTGAGACAGGTGAGGAAGCCCCACATGAAGAAGATCGTGGTGAGTACCCCCATCGCCATCGGGTAATCGGTGTAACGCTCGGCGTGTGGCGAGGGGTCGGTGCTGCCGGAGGTCGGTGAAGGATGAGCGGCGAAGGCCATGCGAATTCCCCAGGGGTGGATCAGGCGGTGAGTGGTGGGCAGCTGCTTTCGCGCACCACCAGCTGCACCGGTGCGATGGTCTGCTGGCTGGCGGCCTGTGGCTGTTGCAGCCGGTGCATGATCAGTTGCGCGGCTTGCCAGCCGCGCTCATGCGGCGCGGTCGACAAGGTGGTCAGCGGTGGCATGCCCAGCGCCGCTTCGGCGATGTCGTCGAAGCCGGTCAGCGCGAAATCCCGGCCTGGACGCAGCCCGCGCTGGTTGAGGCCCAGCATCAGGCCCAGCGCCACCGCGTCGTTGTAGCAGACTGCCGCGGTCGGGGCGATGGCGCCGTCGAACAGGGCGGCGGTGCGATGGGCGGCGTCCAGTCGGGTCGGCGCGCAGTCCACGCGCCAGTACGGTTCGACGGGCAGGCCGGCGGCATGCATCGCCTCGACGTAACCGGCGTGCCGCTGCCGGCATGAGCTCGAATCGTGGTGGCCGCCGAAAAACGCGATGTGGCGGTGGCCTCGGTCAATCAGGTGTTCGGTGGCCAGCCGCGCGCCGCGCTGGTTGTCCAGCATCAGCTGGTCCCAGTGCGCGTATTCGGGCAAGGTGCCACCGAGTTCGCGGTTGAACAGCAGCAGTGGCGCGCGCCGGCCTACCGTGGCCAGTACCTCGCGTGCCTCGCTGTGCTCGGCCGGCGACAGGATGATCCCGGCCGGACCGTGCTCCAGCAGCGAGCCCAGCACCGCCTGCTCGCGGGTGGCCGATTCGCCGGTGCAGCCGAGCAGGGTGACGAAGCCGGCTGCTGCCAGCGCCTCGTCCACGCCGGCGGCGAATTCGGCGAAGAACGGGTTGGCCAGGTCATTGAGCACCAGCGCGACGCTGGATGAGGTGCGCTGGCGCAGGTTGGCCGCGGCGCGGTTGTAGACGTAACCCTGCCGGCGCAGTTCCTCCTCGACCCGGGCGCGGGTGCGCTGGTGCACCAGCGAACTGCCGCGCAGTACCAGCGACACGGTGGCGCGCGAGACGCCGCAGCCGGCGGCGATATCGTTCAAGGTCGCCTTGCGTCCGATGGAAGAGTGGATCGGCATGCACTTTCACTGGATTGGAACGATCCAAATGTAACTTATCGCCGGGGTTGCACACGTCGCGGCGCAGCATGCCTTGTCCGGCAACGAGTGTTAGCGTGCCGAACTGGATCGTTCCAAAAGCGAGATTTCCGATGATCGTGCGCTGTCGCAATGTGCTACCCGGACTGCTCGGTGCCGTGCTCGGCATGCTTCTTCTCGCGCCTGCGGGGGCACGGGCTGCCGATCGTCTCGGCGGCCATGCGGCTGCCGTCGATCCACGCATCGGCACGGGTGGGGACGGGCACACCTTTCCCGGCGCCACGGTGCCGTTCGGCATGATTCAGCTGTCGCCGGACACCGCGATGCCGGACTTCAAGCATGCCTACAAGTGGGCCGCCGGCTATCAATACGCCGACGGCAGCATCATGGGCTTCTCGCACACGCACTTCTCCGGCTCCGGACATTCGGACCTGGGCGATGTGCTGGTGATGCCGATCGCCGGCGCCGTGCGGCTGGAACCGGGTGACCCGGCCAAGCCTGGCAGCGGCTATCGCTCGCGCTTCTCGCATGACAGCGAGGTGGTGCAGGCGGGTTATTACGCGGTCACCCTGGACGATTACGGTGTGCGCGCCGAACTCACCGCCGGCCGGCGCATCGGCTGGCACCGCTACACGTTTCCCGTCGGCAGGCCGGCGCATGTGCTGCTGGACCTGCGCCCGAGCATCTACGACTACGCCGGCAAGGTGTTGTGGGCGAGCCTGCGCGTGCATGACGACGGCACCATCACCGGCTGTCGCACCACCCGCGGCTGGGCGCCGGGGCGCGAGCTGTGTTTCGCGCTGCGCTTCTCGCAGCCGATGACCTCGCGCGAGTTGCTCGACCGGGAAACCGATGTCACCTACAAGGGCTTCGCCGGCCCGGGCAACCATGGCGAGGATCGCGATGCGCAGAACGGTCGCGCGCTGGTCGGCGTGTTCGACTTCGGCAAACTGCACCAGCCGCTGGAAGTGAAGGTGGCGATCTCCCCGGTGAGCGAGGCGAACGCGATGGCCAACCTCGACCAGGACGGCGCCGGCTGGGATTTCGACGCCCGCCGCGCCGAGGCGACCGCAGCCTGGAACAAGGCGCTGGCGGTGGTCGACGTGGAGGCACCGAAAACGGCCCGCACGATGTTCTACACCGCGCTGTACCACGCGATGCTGTCGCCCACGCTGAGCATGGACGTCAACGGCGACTACCGCGGACCGGATCACGCGGTGCATCGCGCGAAGGGTTTCGAGTTCTATTCGACCTGGTCGCTTTGGGATGTCTACCGCGCGCAGCAACCGCTGATGGTGTTGCTGAATCCCGGACGCAGCACTGACTTCATCCGCTCGCTGATCGCCGCGCGCGAGGCCAGCCCGTTCGGCATCCTGCCGGTGTGGGCGTACCAGGGGCTGGAGACCTGGTGCATGATCGGCTACCACGCGGTGCCGGTGATCGCCGATGCGTACATCAAGGGCGTGCGCGGTTTCGACGCGGACAAGGCGTTGCAGGCGATGGTGGCCAGCGCGACTTACGCGCCCTACGGCGACCTGACCGACTACATGAAGCTCGGCTACGTGCCGATCGACAAGGAACCCGAGGGCGCCTCGAAGACGCTGGAATACGCCTATGACGACTGGTCGCTGGCGCAGATGGCGAAAGCCATGGGCAGGCACGACATCGCGGCCACGTTTGAAAAGCGTGCCGGCAACTGGCGCCATGCCTGGGATCCGAAAACCGGCTTCATGCGCGCGCGATTGAGCGACGGCACGTTCCGCGAGCCGTTCGATCCGGAAGCCGCCGGCTACGGCAGTGACTACACCGAAGGCAATGCGTGGCAATACTCGTGGTACGTGCCGCAGGACGTGGCCGGGCTGATCGGGGCGATGGGCGGCGACGCGAAATTCATCGCCAAGCTGGACGCCTTGTTCGACGCGAAGATCGACCCCGCGCATTTCAAGAATGTCGAGGACATCACCGGCCTGATCGGCTGGTATGCGCACGGCAACGAGCCCAGTCACCACATCGCCTACCTGTACGATTATGCCGGTGCGCCATGGAAGACCCAGGCGCGCTTGAAGCAGATCATGGACAGCCAGTACGCGGCGCGTCCGGATGGCCTGAGCGGCAATGACGATCTTGGCCAGATGTCGGCGTGGTACGTGTTCACCGCGCTGGGGTTCTATCCGGTCACGCCGGGCAGCGACGCGTACGCGATCGGCCGGCCGTTCGTGTCGCGTGCGGCGATTCATCTCGCAAGCGGGCGCAGCTTCACGATCACCGCGGCGCCGCTGGACGATGCGCATCCGTACGTCGGCAAGGTGACGCTGAACGGCAAGCCGCTGCAGGGTCCATGGCTGCGCCATGGTCAGATCATGGCCGGTGGCGAACTGCACTTCGACATGCAGGCGACGCCGCAGCAGGCCTCGCGGTAGCACAATGCAGGTCGTCAGAATGTGACAGCTGAGTGCCGTAAAGACAGGCTCCGGGCGCTGGCCGAGGCATGCGCGAAACATGCAAGAATGGCTGGAATGCCCTTGCGCGAACGATCCATCGAGGTAGTTGGCTGGTGAAAACGAGCGGAATCCTGAGCTGGCGCACCGCCGGCCTGCTGCTGGCCGTGCTGGTGATCGTCGCTTTGCCTTACGTGGTGACCCGGACCAGCGCACAGGATACGGAACGGGCCGCTGCATGGGTGGCCCATTCCAGCGAGATCAAGGCGATGACCTACCAGCTCGCCTACCTGGCGCGGGACAGCGAAAGCGCCAGCTACCGCCTGCTGGCCGGCGACGCGAACGAGAAAGTCGAGCAGCGCGTCGCGCTGTTCGGCCGACAGGCGCCGGCGCTGATCGGGCAGCTGCGTGCGATGACCCGCGACAACCCTGATCAACAAATGCGCATTGGCGCGGTCGACAACGCGATGACCGGCCGCATCGCCCTGCTCAGCCAGGCGCACAGTCGCCTGCAGCAGGGCGATGCCGCAGGCGCCCGGCAGTCACTGCGTGATGCCGGCGACCTGTTCCCGATCAACGCGGAGATTGCCCAGATCGTCCACAACGAGGACGTGCTGCTGGAGGCCCGCCAGGCGGCCGCGCGGCAGAAGGCGATCAACGGCCGCATCGTGCTCGCGGTTACTGCGCTGGCCCAGTTGTTCCTGCTGGCGGTGCTGGTGCTGATGTCGGAGCGGCAGATCGGCAAACGGCTGCTGGCGGAGAGTCGCGAGGGTCGCGCCGTGCAGCGCTCGCAGATGATCTTCCATGCCGTGCGCGAGCCGATTGCACTGTTCGACCGGAATCTGCACAGCCTGCTGGTCAACAGTGCCTTCGGCGAGTTGTATGGCGTGGACGCGACACGCGCTTCCGTGCCGCTGGCGGAAATCGGCAATGGGGCGTGGACGGACAGCGTGCTGCTGCAGCGATTGAAGGACGTGCTGTCGCGCGACCGCGAGCTGTGGGATCACGAGACCATCCAGCGCACTGCCGATGGCATGGAGCGCAGCGTGGTGATCAATGCGCGCCGCCTGCGGCAGGAGGGCGACGACGCGCCAACGCTTCTGCTGACGGTCAGTGATGTCACCGTGCGTGCACTGGCCGAGCACGAGGTGAACGAGCTCAATCGGCAGCTCGAAGGCAAGGTGAGCCAGATTTCCGACGTCAACCGCGAGCTCGAGGCTTTCAGTTATTCGGTGTCGCACGACCTGCGCGCGCCGCTGCGGCACATTGCCGGCTTTGCCCGCAAACTCGAGCAGCATCTTGGCGATCAGGTCGACGAGAAATCGGCGCACTATCTCGAGGTGATCGGCAGCTCGGCGCAACGGATGGCGCTGCTGATCGACGACCTGCTGGTGTTCTCGCGGCTGGGGCGTGGCGCCCTGCGCTTGCAGGGCGTGGACATGCAGTCGCTGGTGGACGAAGCCCGCGCGCTGGTCGAGAGCGGAGTCGAGGACCGGCGCATCGTGTGGACGATCGCCCCGCTGCCCATGGTGATCGGCGATGAAAACATGCTGCGCACGGTGTGGCAGAACCTGCTCGGCAATGCAGTGAAGTACACCGGACAGTGCGAGGTGGCGCGCATCGAGGTCAGCGTGCAGCAGGGACGCCATGGCAATTACGAGTTCACCGTGAGCGACAACGGCGCCGGCTTCGACATGCAGTATGCGGACAAGCTGTTTGGCGTGTTCCAGCGCCTGCACCGCGCGTCGGAATTTCCCGGCAACGGCATCGGGCTGGCCAACGTGCGACGGATCGTGGCACGCCACGGCGGTCGCGTCTGGGCCGAGGCCGAACCCGGGCAAGGAGCCCGTTTCCATTTTTCGCTGCCGGCCACCGATGCGGCCGGGGCAGGCATCGAGAGCGAAGCATGAACAGGAAAGATTTACGCACATTGTTGCTGGTGGAAGACAGCATGGCCGATGCCGAAATGGCGATGGACGCGCTCGGCGAGGCGCATCTGGCCAATCCGGTGGTGCATGTGGAAGACGGCGTCGAATGCATGGACTACCTGTACTCGCGTGGCCGCTGGGCGACGCGCGAGCCGGGCAATCCGGCGGTGGTCCTGCTTGACATCAAGATGCCGCGCATGAACGGGCTGGACGTGCTGACCGCCATGCGTGCCGATGAGCGGATGCGGCGCATTCCGGTGGTGATCCTGTCCTCGTCGCGCGAGGAGAGCGACCTGGCCCGCAGCTGGGACCTTGGCGCGAACGCCTATGTGATCAAGCCGGTCGACGTGGACCAGTTCTTCGACGCGGTGCGTACGCTGGGACAGTTCTGGGCGGTGCTCAACCAGGCGCCGGAAACCGAATGAAGCGGGCACGGGACGCGCATCCGCCAGGTTTCCACCTTGGCTGGCCGGGGTCGGCGAACAGGCGAGAGACAAAGTAGTGGGGAAGACCATGTCAAACCGGCAAATGCGCAGCATGCCGACCGTTCGGATATTGCAGGTCGAAGACAGTCAGCTCGATGCCGAGCTGGTGCTGGCCGAACTGGATGCCGACCAGATTCCGTACGAGGTACGTCTGGTCGACGACGAGGCGCGCTATCTGGCGGCGCTGGACGACTTCGCCCCGGAAATCGTGCTGTCAGACCTCAGCATGCCCGGCTTTTCCGGGCAGCATGCGCTGGAGTTGCTGCGCCAGCGCGACGAGCATCTGCCTTTCATTTTCGTCTCCGCCACCCTGGGTGAGGAGGCCGCGATCGAGGCGCTGCGCAACGGCGCCACCGATTACATCCTCAAGCAGAATCCGGCCCGGCTGGCCAGTGCGGTACGGCGTGCGCTGGACGAGGCCGAGGCCTATCGGGCCAACCGTCGCGCCGAGGCCGAATTGATCCGTGCGCAGCGCTTCGAGAGTCTGGCGATGCTGGCTGGCGGCCTCAGCCACGACTTGCGCAACCTGCTGCAGCCCTTGTTGCTGGCCGGCGACAGTTTGCAGGATTACCAGGACGACCCGCGGCTGGCACGGCTGGGCAAGCTGGTGCGCGATTGCGGCAGGCGCGGGCTGGACATGGTGCACTCGATGCTTTCATTTGCGCGCGGTGCACGTCGCGCCGAGCAAGTGAAACTGGGTGCGCTGTTCAGCGCCTTCGACCTGCTGATGCAGGGCAGCGTGCCGCGCAGCGTGGCGATGGAGCTGGCCATCGATGATCCCGAGCTGTCGTTCGAAGGCAATCACACCGAGCTGCAGCAATGCCTGCTCAATCTGTGCCTGAACGCGATCCAGGCGATGCCGGATGGCGGCAAGCTGCATATCGCGACCTCGCAGACCTCGCTGGACGAGGATTTCTTCCTGCCCGAAGAACAGCCGCGATCGGGGCGCTATCTGTGCATCAGCGTGATCGACGACGGCCCCGGCATGGAGCCGGAGGTGCTGGAGCACATGTTCGAGCCGTTCTTCACCACCAAGGAAACCGGCACCGGCCTCGGCCTGCTCTCGTGCAAGCGCATCGTCAGCAGCCACGGCGGGGTGATGCGGGTGGACAGCGCACCTGGTCGCGGCACCCGTTTCGATCTGTACATTCCGCTGGACGAGATGCTCTCCGATGCCGGCGGGGCCGACGGCGAGGACGATCTGGAAGGCGCCGCCGAACGCGTGCTGGTGGTGGTCGAAGAGGCAGGCCAGTTGACCTTGTTGGTCGACACGCTCGACGCCTACGGCTACCAGGCGCATGCCAGCCAGAGCGGTACCGCGGCGCTGCAGTGGATCGAGGCTGGCGGCCTGCCCGAACTGGTGGTGCTGGATGCGGACATGAACCTGTTCACCGGCGTGCGCACCCTGGCTGCGCTGGTTGAGCAGGGTTACGCCGGTGCGGTGATCCTGCTGGCCCGCCCGGGTGCGGTGCCGGACATGCATGAGTTGCCCCCGCTGGAACACCTGCACGTGGTGGAAAAGCCGGTTACCACGCAGGTGCTGTTGCGCAGCTTGCGCAAGGCGATGATCGGCGTCGCTTCCGACGGTCGCTGAGACAACGGCCAGCGACCGAGCCACCTTCCCGCGGCCACGCGCCGATGGCGGCCTCCGCTTGCAGTGGCAAGTTCAGTCGATGCCGAGCTTTTTCAGCTTGTAGCGCAGCGCGCGGAAGGTGATGCCCAGTTTGCGTGCGGCCGCGGTCTTGTTGTAGCGGGATTCCTCCAGCGCCTTGACGATCGCGGTGCGCTCCAGGTTGCTGATGTAATCGTCCAGGCCGCCATCAGCGCCAGCGGCGGCAGTCGCAGCGGTTGCCGGCGCCGCGGCGGCGATGCCGGCGATCTGCGGTTCGGCGCCGATGCGGGCACTGCGCTGCGGCAGCATCAGGTCGACCGCTTCGATGGTATTGCCATCGCACATCGCCATCGCGCGCTCAAGCACGTTTTCCAGCTCGCGCACGTTGCCGGGGAAGTCGTAGGCGTCCAGTGCATCGCGCGCCGCCGGAGCCAATTGGCCGACCGGCTCGCCGCTCTTTCCGGCCAGTGCCTTGAGGATGAAGGCGGACAGTTGCGGCACGTCGCCACGGCGTTCGCGCAGCGGCGGCACGCGCAACTCGATCACGTTGATGCGATAGAACAGGTCCTGGCGGAACTGGCCCTGCTCGACCAGCTGTCCGAGGTTCTTGTGGGTGGCAGAGAGGATGCGCACGTCGACCGGAATCTCGTCGCGACCACCGATCGGGCGCACCGCCTTCTCCTGGATCGCGCGCAGCAGTTTCACCTGCATGTGCAGTGGCAGTTCGGCCACTTCATCGAGAAACAGCGTGCCGCCCTGGGCGGCCTGGAACAGGCCTTCCTTGTCCACGCTGGCGCCGGTGAAGCTGCCCTTGCGGTGGCCGAAGAATTCGCTTTCCATCAGTTCTGACGGGATCGCGCCGCAGTTGACCGGCACGAACGGCCCGCTGGCGCGCGGCCCCTGCTCATGGATCAGTCGCGCCACCAGCTCCTTGCCCACGCCGGACTCGCCGGCGATATAGACCGGTGCCTGGTTGCGCGCCAGCTTGCCGATGGTGGCACGTACCTGCTGCATCGCCGCCGAGTCGCCGATCAGGCGATTGCTGGAATCGCCGGGCGTGGCCGCGGCGCCGCCGTTGCGCTTTTCCTCGGCCAGGCGCAAGGCCGTGCGGACCAGCCCGCGCAACATCTGGATGTCGACCGGCTTGGAGACGAAGTCGAACGCGCCGGCCTTCAAGGCATTCACCGCGGCATCGACATTGCCGTAGGCGGTGATCATCGCCACCGGCATGTCCGGATGATTGGCGGCGATCAGTTCGATCACTTCCTGCCCGTTGCCGTCGGGCAGGCGCATGTCGGTGAAGCAGAGGTCGTAGCTGCGTTCGGCCAATGCACGGCGTGCATCGCCCACCGTACCGACGGCATCGACCTGCAAATCCATGCGACCCAGCGTGATGGTAAGCAGCTCGCGGATGTCGCGTTCGTCGTCAATGACCAGTACGGTCTGTGCGGTCATAGGGGGTCCGTGTTTTCCCGAAGCAGGCGGTTGAAGGTTACTAGGGCGGCGCAAAAGGTCAACGCGTGGCGCTTTGCGTGACTTCGGTGGTTTCCGCCGGGCTGCGCGCCGGGGGGGTCAGCACCAGTCGGAAACAACTGCCGCCGCCGGCCACGCGCACGTATTCAAGCGCGGCCTGGTTGGCGTCACTCATCTGCCGTGCAAGGTACAGGCCCAGCCCGGTGCCGTATTCGTGGGTGGTATAGAACGGTTCGAAGATCTGCGCGGCCACCTTGGGTGCAATGCCGGGGCCGCGGTCGATCACCTCCAGAATCGGCACGCCGTGTTCGCCCTGGCGGGTGACCACCATCACCCGTGCCGGCTCGCCGGGCAGACGGCCATAGCGCAGCGCGTTCTGCACCAGGTTCCACACCACCTGCTGCAACTGCTGCGGGTCGGCCACGGCGGCCACCGGCGTGCCGCTGCTGGCGATCGCGCGCAGCGAGTCGGCGCCCAGATCGTTGCCCTGCACGTATTCCTCGACGAAGGCCTGCGCCCAGTGGCCGAGGTCCAGGGTCTCCGGTCGCGAGCGCTCGCGCCGCGACAGCTGCAGGATGTTCTCGATGATCTCGTTGAGCCGGATGCAGTGGTTGTTGATGATCTCGACCATCCGCTGGTCGGTGGCATCCATGCTGTCCGATTCGGCCAGCAGCTGCGCCGAATAGCGGATCGCGGCGAGCGGGTTGCGGATCTCGTGGGCGATCGAGGCCGACAGCCGGCCCAGCGAGGTCAGCGTGAGTTCCTCCGCGCGACGCGACAGCAGCGAGGTGTCGTCGAGGAAGATCAGCACGTGCGAATCGTCGTTCGGTGCCAGCCGGGTGAAGCGCGGCACCACTTCGGGCACGCCGTCGGCAAGCTGGGTGGCGGTTTCGTCCAGCTTGCCCGACGTCATCCAGTGGTACAGCCGACGCGACAGCTCCGGCGCCAGTTGGCCGAGGTCGCGCTGGTCGGCGCCGGGGTTGCCCATCAGCATCCACGCCGATTCGTTGATCTGGTGGATGCGGTTGGCGTCGTCGACCAGCAGTACGCCGGTTTTCATGCGGCGGATGATCAGCTCGTTGACCTGGGCCAGGTTGGCCAGGTCGGTGCTGCGTTGCTCGGCCAGCGCCTCGGTGGCGCGCAATTGCCGGCCGAGCACGTTGCACAAGGTGGTGGTGGCGAAATAGGCCAGACCGAACAAACCCGCTTCGAGCAGGTCGCGATCGCCGGGGTTGCTCGACGAGCGGCCGAACAAGGTGTGCCCCAGAATGCCCAGCGTGGCCAGCGCGGCGAAAAACGCGGACAGGCGCAGCGGCAGGATCAGCGCGCCGGCGCTGAGGTTCACCGCCAGCATCATCGCGATGCCGATGCGGGCGTCATGCATTGCGGCGATCGCCGTCACCGCCACGGCAATGTCCACCACCAGGGTGGCCCCCACCACCACCAGTGCGTGCGCCATGCTGCGGCGGCTCAGCAGCAGCATGACCAGGGCGAACACCAGGTACAGGGTGACTATGCTGTGGGCGAGGTCCGGTACGCTCAGCTGCGGCCAGCCGAGTCCGGGCGGGCTGAACGCCAGACCGGCATAGACCAGCGCCTGCACCAGCCGGAACGCGTTGAGGAACGACAGTTCGTGGCGGATCGTCGCAGTGGCGGCTGGTGCGGCGACGAACGGGGGGGTGCTGGACACGAGTGGGCTACTCCCTGGCGGTTCCGGGCGAGTATAGACGGGCTGATCGGTGCTGTGAGCCGCCACAAAAGCCCATCGGAGCGCGCCGCGCGGCCTTTCCGGGCAGGCAGCCCTTTCCATCGGGGCCGGCTTCCGCGAAAATGGGCGGCCGCATGGCGCGGTATGCCCGGTTTCATCCGGCAGGTGCACTGCTTCCGGCAGCGTTCCCCTCCGCCGTCCGACCTCCCTGACCCACGCTGCTGTTCATGCGTGCGGCCGCCATCGTTTTTCCGTTCGCTCGAGGTATCGAATGAATTTCCACGAATACCAGGCCAAAGAACTGTTCGCGCAGTACGGCATTGCCGTG
Source organism: Rhodanobacter ginsengiterrae (assembly GCF_050026815.1). Taxonomy (NCBI): domain Bacteria; kingdom Pseudomonadati; phylum Pseudomonadota; class Gammaproteobacteria; order Lysobacterales; family Rhodanobacteraceae; genus Rhodanobacter; species Rhodanobacter ginsengiterrae. Next base: position 112,334 of record NZ_JALBWO010000051.1, read on the forward strand.
CCGCCGGGCAAGATCGCCAACTCCGCCGACGCTGCCGTCGATGCCGCCAAGGCGCTGGGTGGCACCCAGTGGATGGTCAAGGCGCAGATCCATGCCGGCGGTCGCGGCAAGTCCGGCGGCGTCAAGTTCTGCCGCAGCTTCGACGACGTGCGTGCTGCCGCCAAGGGCATGCTGGGCACCCACATGGAAACCTACCAGTCGGCCGGCCGCGCGCTGCCGGTGAACCTGGTGCTGGTGACCGACGCGACCGATATCGCCAAGGAGCTGTACCTGTCGATCCTGGTCGACCGCGACTCCAAGTCGGTCTCGTTCATCGCCTCCAAGCACGGCGGCGTGGACATCGAGCAGGTGGCCAAGGAGACCCCGGAAGACATCCACACCATCGTGGTCGACTTCGTCGAAGGCCTGCAGCCGTACCAGTGCCGCCAGCTCGGTTTTGCGATGGACCTCAACGGCAAGCAGGTCAACCAGCTGACGAAGATCATGCTGGGCCTGTACAAGCTGTTCAACGAGCAGGACCTGGCCCTGGTCGAGCTGAACCCGCTGGCCATCCTCGAGGACGGCAACCTCGCCGCGCTCGACGGCAAGGTCAACTCCGACGACAACGCCGAGTTCCGTCATCCCAACCTGGCCGCGATGCGCGACCTGACCCAGGAAGACGCCGCCGAAGCGGCGGCGATGCAGAACAACCTCAACTACGTGACGATGGACGGCACCATCGGCTGCATGGTCAACGGTGCCGGCCTGGCGATGGCCACCATGGACGTGATCAAGCTGGCAGGCGGCGAGCCGGCCAACTTCCTCGACGTCGGCGGCGGCGCCACCAAGGAGCGCGTCACCGAGGCGTTCAAGCTGATCCTGTCTTCGGACAAGGTGCGCTGCATCCTGGTCAACATCTTCGGCGGCATCGTGCGCTGCGACCTGATCGCCGAGGGCATCATCGCCGCGGTCAAGGAAGTTGGCCTGAAGATCCCCGTGGTGGTGCGCCTGCAGGGCACCAATGTCGATCAGGGCCGCGAACTGCTGGCCAACTCCGGCCTGGCGATCACGTCGGCCGATGATCTCAACGACGCGGCGCAGAAAGCCGTGGCTGCGGCCAAGGTTTAAGGAGCAATCGAATGAGCGTTCTCGTCAACAAAAACACCAAGGTGCTGGTGCAGGGCTTCACCGGCCAGCAGGGCACTTTCCATGCACAGCAGTGCCTCGACTACGGCACCAAGGTGGTCGGCGGCGTGACCCCGGGCAAGGGCGGCTCCGAGCATATCGGCCTGCCCGTGTTCAACTCGGTCGATGAAGCGGTGCTCGAAACCGGTGCCGATGCATCGGTGATCTTCGTGCCGCCGCCGTTCGCGGCCGACTCGATCCTCGAAGCGATCGACGCCGGCATCAAGGTGATCGTGGCGATCACCGAGGGCATTCCGGTGCTCGACATGCTGCGCGTCAAGAACGTGCTGCAGCAGCATCCGGAGATCGTGCTGATCGGGCCGAACTGCCCCGGCATCATCACCCCGGGCGAATGCAAGATCGGCATCATGCCGGGCCACATCCACATGCCGGGCAAGGTCGGCATCGTGTCGCGTTCGGGCACGCTGACCTATGAAGCCGTCTTCCAGACCACCAACGAGGGCCTGGGCCAGTCCACCTGCATCGGCATCGGCGGCGACCCGATCAACGGCCTGAGCTTCATCGATTGCCTCAAGCTGTTCCAGGACGACCCGCAGACCGAAGGCATCATCATGGTCGGCGAAATCGGCGGCAGCGCCGAGGAAGATGCGGCGGAGTTCATTGCCGAGTACGTGACCAAGCCGGTGGTGTCGTTCATCGCCGGTGCGTCGGCTCCGGCCGGCAAGCGCATGGGCCATGCCGGTGCGATCATTTCCGGCGGCAAGGGCACGGCGGAAGCCAAGTTTGCCGCGCTGGAGAAGGCTGGCGTCACCACCGTGAAGTCGCCGGCGGATCTGGGCAAGACCCTCGCCCGGCTGATGAAGTAATCAGCCCGACGCAAGTCGGCACCGCCGTACCGTAAAATGCGAAGGCCGCGATTCGTCGCGGCCTTCGTCGTCTCAGGAGCTCTGGTTCATGGCAAAGCTGCGGTTGGCGCTGGCCCAAGTCGATTTTCCGGTCGGAGCGGTGGCGGCGAATGCCGCCAGGGCGGGCGAGCTGATCGTCCGGGCGCGCGCCGATGGCGCGGCCGTGGTGGTGTTTCCGGAGTTGACCTTGAGTGGTTATCCGCCGGAAGACCTGTTGCTGCGGCCGAGCTTCCTGGCGGCCTGCGACAGCGAACTGGCAGCGTTGGCTGCCGCGACCCATGGCATCGCCGCGCTGGTCGGTCATCCGCACAGCGAAGGCGAAGTCTTCAACGCGGCCAGCCTGCTGCGCGACGGTCACGTGGAATGCACCGCGCACAAGCAGGCGCTGCCGAATTACGGCGTGTTCGACGACAAGCGCTATTTCCGCCCGGGTCACGCATCGGTCACCACGGTGATCGAGGGCGTGACCGTCGGGCTGTTGATCTGCGAAGACGTCTGGCAGCCCGAGCCGGCCGCGCAGGCCGCCGCCGCGGGCGCCGAACTGTTGCTGGTGATCAATGCCTCGCCCTGGGACGAGCGCAAGCAGGTCGAACGGGAGGCGGTGTTGCAGGCACGGGCGCGGGAAACCGGCTGCGCCATCGTCTATCTGAACCTGATCGGTGGCCAGGATGAGGTGGTTTACGACGGCAGCTCGATGCTGGTCAATGGCGACGGTGCCATCGCGGCGCGGGCGCCGGCCTTCGTCGATGCCTTGCTGTGGGCCGAGTTTGATCCGGCCACGCGCAGCCTTGCCGCGCAGGCATGGCCGGCACCGGGCGACGGCTCGCTGGAGGCGACGCTGTACGCCGCCCTGGTACGTGGCACCCGCGACTACATTGACAAGAACCGTTTCGGCGGCGTGCTGCTCGGCCTGTCCGGCGGCATCGATTCGGCGTTGACGCTGGCACTGGCGGTCGACGCGCTGGGCGCGGAGCGGGTGACTGCGGTGATGATGCCGACGCGCTACACCTCGCAATTGTCGCTGGATGGCGCACGCGCGCAGGCCGAACAGCTGGGGGTCGACTATCACGTGATCGACATCGAGGCGACGTATCAGTCGTTCGTCGACGCGCTGACGCCCGCGTTCGCCGGCAAGGGCGCCGATACCACCGAGGAAAACCTGCAGTCGCGCACCCGCGGCGTGATGCTGATGGCGCTGTCCAACAAGCACGGCCGTCTGCTGCTCGCCACCGGCAACAAGAGCGAGATGGCGGTGGGCTACTGCACCTTGTACGGCGACATGTGCGGTGCCTACGCACCGCTCAAGGATGTCTACAAGACGATGGTGTACCGGCTTTCGCGCTGGCGCAACGCGCAGGCCGACGCAGCGGAACGTGGCGACATGATTCCGTCCGCAGTCATCGACCGCCCGCCCTCGGCCGAGTTGCGCGACAACCAGACCGATCAGGATTCGCTGCCGCCGTACGACGAGCTGGATGCGATCCTCGAACGCTTCATCGAGGCTGAGCAGTCGCAGGCGGAGATCGTGGCGGAGGGCTTCCACGCCGATACGGTGCGCCGGGTGGTGCAGCTGGTGCTGCTGAACGAGTTCAAGCGGCGGCAGTCCGCGCCGGGTCCGCGAGTGACCACGCGTGCCTTCGGCCGCGAGAGGCGCTATCCGATCACTTCCGGTTGGCGTTGAGTCGCCACAAAAAAAAGCCGGCGATTGCTCGCCGGCTTTCCGTTTTCATTCCACCAGTGGACTCAGTGGTGTCCCGAGAACGGCACCATCTTGCGCAGCGTCGAGGGCGCGCGCGGCCACTTGGCGTCGGTCAGATAGGGGTGGTTCGGGTAGTTCAGCGCCAGCACCTGGCGGCTCTGCTCGGCCAGCGCCTTCTGATCCAGCGCCAGGTAGCTGCGGGTCAGGATGGCCAGCGCGTCGCCCGTCTGCGGTGCCTGCTGGTAATGCTCGATCACGTACTGGGAGCGGTCGGCGGCGGCGATGTATGCCTTGTTGCGCAGGTAGAACTCGGCCACGTTGATTTCGTACTGGGCGAGAATATTGCGCAGATAGATCATCCGCTGGCGCGCGTCGGCGGTGTAGGCGCTGTCCGGGAAGCGTCGCGACAATTCTGAGAAGTCATCGAACGACTGCAGGTTGTAGCCCTGATCGCGGCGCGAATCCTTGTCGGAACGGGGGAAAAAGCGTTCGAATACCGTGCCGGTGCGATCGAAATTGATCAGGCCGCGCAGGTAATAGGCATAATCGACGTGTTTGTTGGCCGGATACGTCTTGATGAAGCGGTTCACCGTCGACAAGGCATCATCGGGCTGGTTGTCCTTGTACTGCGAATAGGCCAGATCGAGCTGGGCCTGCTCGTTGTACTCGCCGGACGGGAAGCGGGCGATCAGACGCTGGTAGGCTTTGGTGGCAGCGGCGTAGTCGCCGTTCTCCAGCGAACTGTGCGCATTGTTGTACAGCGCCTCCAGCGGCATCGTGTCGATGTTCTGTTTCGACTTGAACATCGAACATGCACTCATCGACACCGCGGCCACCAGCAGCAACAGCACTTTCATGACAGTCAATTTGGACATCGGCAGCTTCGGCAAGTCGATTGTTGGACGCATAAGGAAGGAATTCAGATGTTTGAGCGAACAGGCATGATAGCCGAAACCGGCCATGGCCCGCGGATGCCCGCATGACCACGATCCGGCACGAGGCGCAGGTCCCGCTGACCGCGGCGGGACGCAGGTTCGACCAGTCCCTGGCCGAGATGTTCCCCGATTATTCGCGGTCGCGGCTGAGCGGCTGGATCAAGTCCGGCGCGGTGACCCTGGACGGCGCGCAGGTGCCGGCGCGGCAGTTGCTGCGCGGGGGCGAGCAGGTGCAGCTGGAGGTCGAACTGGAGAACGAGGTTTCCAGTGCTCCCGAAGCGATGGCGCTGGCCATTGTTTACGAGGACGAACACCTGCTGGTGCTGAACAAGCCCGCCGGACTGGTGGTTCACCCGGGTGCCGGCAACCCGGTCGGAACCCTGCTCAACGGCCTGCTGCATCACGACCCGAAGCTGGCCGAACTGCCGCGCGCCGGCATCGTGCACCGGCTGGACAAGGACACTTCCGGCCTGATGGTGGTGGCGCGCACGCTGCCCACCTGCACCGCGCTGGTCGACCTGCTGTCGCGCCACGAGGTCGAGCGCCAGTACGAGGCGGTGGTGCTGGGCACCATGGTCGCCGGCGGCACGGTGGATCTGCCGATCGGTCGCAGCATGGGCGATAGGCTGCGCCAGTCGGTGCGTGACGAGGAAGACGGCAAGCGTGCGGTCACGCACTACCGCCTGCGCGAGCGCTTTCGCGCCCACAGCCTGCTGCAGTGCCAGCTGGAAACCGGCCGCACTCACCAGATTCGCGTGCACCTGACGCATGTCGGCCACCCGCTGGTCGGCGATCCGCTTTACGGCGGCGGCCTCAAACTGCCCAAGGGCGCCAGTGCCGAACTGGCCAGCACCTTGCGCGGCTTTCGCCGGCAGGCGCTGCATGCCGAGAAGCTGTCCTTCATCCACCCGGCCACGGGCGAGGCGATCTCGTTCAGCGCAGAACGTCCCGAGGATCAGCGCTTGCTGATCGAGGCCCTGCGCGCGGACCTCGTCGAGCACGGCTCGGATCACTACTGAGCTGGAGCGGGAGGCGGAAACCACGAGTGTGCGATGCTTTGTGTTCCGCGTTTCCCGTTCCCGAGCCCATGACCGAAAGCTGGATCTTCCCCGACTGGCCCGCGCCATCGCAGGTACATGCCGCCGTCACCACGCGACTGGGCCCTGGCGTTTCGGCGCCGCCGTTCGAGCGTTTCAACCTCGGCCTGCGCAGTCGTGACGCCACGGATGCGGTGATTGCCAACCGCAGCGCGTTGCAGCAGGCACTGCGCCTGCCGGCGGAGCCGCGCTGGCTGCATCAGGTACACGGCAGCGAAGTGGCCGAACTCGGCCCCCTGCCCAGCAGCAACGAGCCGCAAGCCGACGCCGCGATCTCGCATATTCCGGGCACCGTGCTGTCGATCCTTACCGCCGACTGCCTGCCGGTGCTGTTCTGCGCCGCCGACGGCAGCGAGATCGGTGCCGCGCACGCGGGCTGGCGCGGTCTGGCCGGCGGCGTGCTGGAAGCCACGCTGAGCCAGATGATGGCGGCGCCGGGGCGGGTGCTGGCCTGGCTGGGCCCGTGCATCGGCGCGGCCTCCTACGAGGTGGGCGAGGAGGTGCGCGCGGCCTTCGTCGACCATGATGCGGCAGCGGCGGAATGTTTCGTCGCCACTCGCCCCGGCCACTGGCGCTGCGATCTGGCCGGACTGGCACGACAGCGGCTGGCGAAGCTCGGCGTGACCCGGATCCATGGCGGTGGCTTCGACACCCTGGCCGACCCGCGCTTCTATTCGTACCGCCGCGATGGCGCCGACAGCGGCCGCTTCGCCAGCCTGATCTGGCTGGATCAGGACTGAGCGCGCAGCGTCTGCAGGAAGTTGCTGCGCCATTGCGTGATGTCGTTCTTCTGCAGCGTGTCCATCATCGATCGCCAGCGTTCACGGCGTTCGGCCAGCGGCATGTTCAATGCGGTCTGCAGCGCGTCGGCGACTTCCTCGGTGTCGGCCGGATTCACCAGCAGCGCTTCGCTGAGTTCGAACGCGGCGCCGGCGAAACGCGACAGCACCAGCACGCCCGGATCCGCCGGGTCCTGGCAGGCCACGTACTCCTTGGCCACCAGGTTCATGCCGTCGCGCAATGGCGTCACCAGGCCCACCCGCGCGCTGCGGTAGTAGCCGGTCAGCAGCCGGTGCGCGAACGACTTGTTGATGTAGCGGATCGGCGCCCAGTCCGGCGTGGCGTACTTGCCGTTGATGTGGCCGGCACTGCGCTCCAGCTCGCGGCGGATCTGGCGGTATTCCAGCACCGCGCCGCGCGAGGGCGGCGCGATCTGCAGGAAGGTGACCTGGCGATGCAGCTCCGGCGCATGCTCCAGCAGGCGCGCATAGGCCTGGAAGCGTTCCGGCAGGCCCTTGGAGTAATCCAGGCGATCGACCCCGATGATCAGCGAGCGGCCTTCGAGGCTGGTGCGCAGCTGGCCGATTTCCTTGAGCGATGCGGCGCTGCGGGCCGCGTCGGCGATGCCCGCCGTATCGATGCTGATCGGAAAAGCCGCAGCGCGGAACAGTCGCCCGTTGGCGGCGCGCATGCGCCCGCCCAGGCGCATCGCGGCCCCGGCCTCGTGCAGGAAATAGTCTTCCAGAGCGCGCAGGTCACGTGCCGTGTGCACGCCCACCAGGTCATAGCTGGCCAGCGTTTCCAACAGCTCGCGGTGATTGGGCAGCGCGATGAGCAGGCCGGCGGCGGGCAACGGCGTATGCAGGAAAAAGCCGATGCGGTTTTTCACGCCGCGCTTGCGCAGCATCGCCGCCAGCGGAATCAGATGGTAGTCATGGATCCAGAGGGTGTCGTCGGGGCTGATCAGCTGGCACAGCCGGTCGGCGAAGATCTCGTTGACGCGCAGATAGCCGTCCAGATGGCTGCGCTGATAGTCGACCAGGTCGGGCCGGTAGTGCAGCATCGGCCACAGCGTGCCATTGGCGAAACCGGTGTAGAAGTCGTCGTGGTCTGCGCGCGACAGGTCGACGGTGGCGTAGTCGACCTTGCCATCGTGCACCTGGTGCAGCTCCGCCGCGGTGTCCGCGCCAATCCTGCCGCTCCAGCCGAACCACAGCCCGCCGCGCTCGCGCAGCGCCGCCTGCAGCGCCGAGGCCAGGCCGCCGGCCGCGGTCTGGCGCGGCAGCGCGACCCGGTTGGACACCACTACCAGGCGGCCCGCGCGCTTCGCCGCGGTCATCACAGCGCCTCCTCCCAGCGTCGCGACAGCCGCATGGCGGCCTGGATCAGGCCGACCAGCGAGTAGGTCTGCGGATAGTTGCCCCAATGCTCGCCGCTGGCCGGGGCGATGTCCTCGGACAGCAGGCCCAGCGCGTTGCGCTGCTTCAGCATGTGCTCGAACATGGCCCGCGCGCGTTCCTTGCGGCCGGTGGCGGCCAGCGCCTCGATATACCAGAAGGTGCAGATGTTGAAGCTGGTCTCCGGGGCGCCGAAGTCATCCGGTGCGATATAGCGGAACAGGTAGTCGCCGCGGCCCAGCGCCAGCCCGATCGCATCGACGGTGGCGACAAAGCGTGGGTCATCCGCTTCGAGAAAGCCGATGTCGGCCAGCAGCAGCAGGCTCGCGTCCAGGTGCTCGCCATCGTAGGCGTCGACGAAATGGCCGAGCTTTTCGTTCCACGCGCGCGCCTCGATGCGCGCATGCAGTTGCACCGCCTGCTCGTGCCAGTAACGCGCGCGGTCGTCCAGGCCCAGCTCGGTGGCGATGTGCGCGAGGCGATCGCAGGCGGCCCAGCACATTGCGGCGGAATAGGTGTGGATGGCGGCGCGGCCACGGAACTCCCACAGGCCGGCATCGGTCTGCTCGGCCATGCGCAGCGCCATCGCACCCATGTGCTCCAGCCGACGGAACGTCACCTCGTCGCCGCGATGCTGCAGCCGGCGATCGAAGAAGAGCTGCGCCGAAGCCAGCACCACCGAGCCGTACACGTCGTTCTGGCGTTGGCGCCAGGCGTCGTTGCCGACCCGCACCGGGCCCATGCCGCGGTAGCCGGCAAGGCTGTCCACCCGGCGTTCGGTCAGTTCGTCCTCGAAGGTGATGCCGAACACCGGGCCCAGCTCGCCCTCACTGCGAGGCGCGATCAGATTGAAGGTGTAACGGATGTATTCCTCCATCGATCGCGTGGCACCCAGCCGGTTGAGCGCGCGCACGGTGAAGGCGGCGTCGCGCAGCCAGCAATAGCGGTAATCCCAGTTGCGCGCGCTGCCGGCCGATTCGGGGATCGAGGTGGTGAGCGCGGCGACGATCGCGCCGGTGGCCTCGTACTGGCACAGCTTCAGCGTGATCGCCGCGCGGATCACCGCCTCCTGCCACTCGTAGGGAATCGACAGGTAGCGCACCCATTCGCGCCAGTAATCCAGCGTGCGCTCCAGCGCCAGGTGGGTGAAGTCGGCCACGTTGTCGGCCAGGGTTTCATCCGGACCGAAGACGAAGTGCGCCGGCCGGTCCAGTCCGAACGGCAGCTGGCGCTCGATCATTGGCGGCGCCACGTCGGTAGTCAGACGCTGCACCACGTCGCTGAGCAGGTAGCGGATGTGGTTGCTGCCGGAGGTTGTTTGCGGCATTCGTGCGCCGTAGTCGCACAACGGCCGCAGGCGGACGCGAATGCGCGGTGATCCGGCGATCGGCGCCACCCGGCGCACCAGCATTTCCGGATGGTAGAGGCGCCCATGCGTGCGATGCCGGGGCGCAAAATCGGTGATCTCGATGGCGCCGCCATGGCGGTCGAACAATCGCGTCACCAGCACGGCGGTATTGGCCAGGTAGAACTGCTCGACGTGGTCGAAGTCCTCCAGTTCGATCGTCCAGTCGCCGCCGTCGATTCCTGGCGAGAGCAGGTTGCAGAAGCTGGCATCGGCGTCGAAGCGTGGCAGGCAGCACCAGACAATGCGTGCATGCGGGTCGATCAGGGCGGCAACGCTGCCGTTGCCGATCACGCCGAGCTCAAGGCTGGCGCAGGCCTCCGTCGGGAAGTCGGGCATGGGTAAGGACTCCGTGCGTCAATGCGTCCAGGACGCGGGTCAACCAGGCCTCCGTCGCAGCGGGGTCGGGCAGGGTGAAGTGGGCCGCGCTCGGCTCGCGATCGCCGACGCGGATGCTGATCCCCTGCCGCTGGTTGACCGCGGCAAAGGCATGTTCGTCAGTGAGGTCGTCGCCCAGATAGACCGGCACGCGACCGGCGAACGGCTCGTGCTGCAGCAGTTCCCGCACGGCCTGGCCCTTGTCCATGCCGGCCGGCTTGAACTCCAGCACCTGGTTGCCTGGCTGCAACTCGTAGCCGGGCAGGCGCGTTACCAGAGCGGCAGCGGCTTCGCGCAGGCGGTCGAGCTGATCCGGTGACTGCCGGCAGTGCAGCGCGACGGCCAGCTGCTTGTTCTCGACTTGCACGCCCTCGAAACGCGCGGCCAGCGCCAGCGCCTCGCGGTGCATGCGCGCCTGCTGCATCTGCGGCACGGTGAGGCGGCGAAAGCCGCCATGGGCATGGCGCAGTTCCAGCCCGTGCATGCCTATGGCGGCCCAGCGCGGGCGGGCAAATATCCGGTCGAGGTCGTCAATCTCGCGCCCGCTGACCAGCGCCATGGCGCCTGCCGTCGCCCGATGCAGCGCGTGCAACAGGGCCAGCAGTCCATGACTCACCCGCACCGCGTGCGGATCGTCTACGAAGTCGAGCAGGGTACCGTCGACATCGAGAAGCAAGGCCCAGGTGGCGCCGGTGCAGGGCAATGCAGGGGCAGGCAGCGGAAGGCGTGACATGGAAGGGACGGGTTGTGCAATGGACATCACGGTCACCGTAGCAGGGTGAATGTGAAGAGTCGGCCATGCCGGCAGTGGTGCCGGCATGCCTCTCGCCGACTTGAATCGCGTCGAGCCGACCGCATTTTCGGCTGAGTGGCGGATGCACCGTCAAACCGGCTTCGGGGGTCATCGACATGCGGATGGACAAACTCACTTCGCGGTTCCAGCAGGCGCTGGCCGACGCGCAATCACTGGCCGTGGGTCGCGACAACAACATGCTCGAGCCGGCCCACGTGATGGCGGCCCTGCTCGATCAGCAGGGCGGCTCGACGGCGCCGTTGCTGACCCAGGCGCAGGTCAATGTGCCGGCCCTGCGGCAACGTGTCGCGGGCATGCTCGACGCGCTGCCGCGGGTCAGCGGCCAGGAAGGCAACATCAACCTCGGCAACGATCTCAATCGTCTGCTCAACCTCACCGACAAGCTCGCCCAGCAGCGCGGCGACCAGTTCATCGCCAGCGAGCTGTTCGTGCTGGCCGCACTGGATGACAAGGGCGAACTCGGCGCCGCGTTGAAGGCGGCCGGGGCGACGAAGCCGAATCTCGAGGCCGCGATCGACAAGCTGCGCGGCGGCGAGAAGGTGCAGAGCGAGAACGCCGAGGAGCAGCGCCAGGCGCTGGAGAAATACTGCATCGATCTCACCGAGCGCGCCGAGAAGGGCAAGCTCGATCCGGTGATCGGTCGCGACGAGGAAATTCGCCGCACCATCCAGGTGCTGCAGCGGCGCACCAAGAACAACCCGGTATTGATCGGCGAACCTGGCGTGGGCAAGACCGCGATCGTCGAAGGGCTGGCCCAGCGCATCATCAAGGGCGAGGTGCCCGAGGGTCTGCGCGATCGCCGCTTGCTGGCGCTGGACATGGGCGCACTGATCGCCGGCGCGAAATTCCGCGGCGAGTTCGAGGAGCGCCTGAAGGCGGTGCTCAGCGACCTGGCCAAGCAGGAAGGCCGGGTGATCCTGTTCATCGACGAGCTGCACACCATGGTCGGTGCCGGCAAGGCGGACGGCGCGATGGACGCGGGCAACATGCTCAAGCCGGCGCTGGCGCGCGGTGAGTTGCACTGCATCGGCGCCACCACGCTGGACGAATACCGCAAGTACATCGAGAAGGATGCCGCGCTGGAACGCCGTTTCCAGAAGATCTTCGTGGGCGAGCCCAGCGTGGAGGACACCATCGCGATCCTGCGCGGGCTGAAGGAACGTTACGCGGTGCATCACGGCGTGGAGATCACCGACCCGGCGATCGTCGCCGCGGCCACGCTGTCACATCGCTATATCCCCGACCGCCAGCTGCCGGACAAGGCGATCGACCTGATGGACGAAGCCGCCTCGCGCATCCGCATGGAGATCGACTCCAAGCCGGAGGAACTCGATCGGCTGGAGCGTCGGCTGATCCAGCTGAAGATCCAGCGCGAGATGCTGAAGAAGGAAAAGGACAGCGAGTCGAAGCAGCGCCTGGTCGATCTGGAAACCGACGTCGACAAGCTTGAGCGCGAGTTCTCCGATCTGAACGAAATCTGGAAATCCGAGAAGGCTGCATTGCAGGGCACGACCAAGGTCAAGGAGCAGATCGAAGCGGCGCGCCTGGAGTTGGAGACTGCCCAGCGCGGTCAGGATTACGCCCGCATGAGCGAGATCCAGTATGGCCAGCTGCCGGAACTGGAAAAGCAGCTGGCCGCGGCGCAGGCCGCCGAGCAGCAGGATTTCAAGTTGTTGCAGGACAAGGTCACCGCCGAGGAGATCGCCGAAGTGGTGAGCCGCTGGACCGGCATCCCGGTCAGCAAGATGCTCGAGGGCGAACGCGAGAAACTGCTGCACATGGAAGACCAGTTGCACAAGCGCGTGGTCGGCCAGGACGAGGCCGTGCATGCGGTCTCCGACGCGATCCGTCGTTCGCGCGCCGGGCTGTCCGACCCGAACCGGCCGAACGGCTCGTTCCTGTTCCTCGGCCCCACCGGCGTGGGCAAGACCGAATTGTGCAAGGCGCTGGCCGAATTCATGTTCGACACCACCGACGCGATGGTGCGCATCGACATGAGCGAGTTCATGGAGAAGCACTCCGTCTCGCGCCTGGTCGGTGCGCCCCCCGGCTACGTGGGTTACGAGGAGGGCGGTTACCTGACCGAGGCGGTACGCCGGCGGCCGTACAGCGTGATCCTGCTGGATGAGGTCGAGAAGGCGCATCCGGACGTGTTCAACATCCTGCTTCAGGTGCTCGACGATGGCCGTCTGACCGACGGCCAGGGCCGCACCGTGGACTTCCGCAACACGGTGATCGTGATGACCTCGAACCTGGGCTCGCAGATGATCCAGGACGCCGCGGAAAACGGCGGCGACGCGGAGGAGCAGTACACCCAGATGAAGGCTTCGGTGATGGGCGTGGTGCAGGCGCACTTCCGCCCCGAGTTCATCAACCGGCTCGATGAAATCGTGGTGTTCCGTCCGTTGGACAAGACGCAGATCCGCGCCATCGCGAAGATCCAGCTGCAGTATCTGGAGCGGCGGCTGGCCGAGCGTCAGCTGAAGCTCGACATCGCTGACGAGGCGCTGGCCCTGCTTGGCAACGTGGGCTTTGATCCGGTGTACGGTGCGCGGCCATTGAAGCGGGCGATCCAGCAGCAGCTGGAGAATCCGCTGGCGAAACAGATCCTCGAAGGGCGTTTCCAGTCGGGTGATACGGTGACGGTCGCCGCCGAGGGCGGACAGCTGGTGTTTCGCAAGTCCTGATGCGGCGCCGGCAGTCCGGCTCCGCCTGAACGAAACAGGGCCATCCTTGCCGGATGGCCCTGCGGTTTGAGCGATGCTGCCTCTGACCCGGCGCAGCTTTCGCCCGGGCTCACTCGAGGTCGAGCACCTTCTTGTCGTTGTCGCGGCGGCGCTGTTCCTTCTGCTGGTAGCGGGCCTCGCAGCCGTCGCGCTTGACCATCACGCAATCCAGGTAGTCGGTGGCCTCGATCAGCGCCGCGCGTACGGCCTTGCTGGCCGGCGTCTTCTTCGAGTGGCCGAAGTCACCGCCGACGCCGTGGGTGAAGCCGCTCAGACTGACCCCGCCGCCGGAACTGTTGCCCTCGACCGTGCGTGAATACACCACCTCGGAAGTTTCCGCGTCGATCACCCGCAGATCGATCGCCACATAGGCCTGGGACTTGCCGCCGCCCACGCGGAAGCCCGCGATGTTGAGGCCGCCGCCCGTCTTGGACGTGTCCTCGGTGTAAGCGGCAACGCTGCCGGTGACCAGGTACTGGGCGCCGGTGATGTTGCCGGTGTGCGGCGTGCTGCCGGGACGCATGCGCGAGGAGGCGGCCAGATCCTGCTCGGCCAGCACGGCATCGATTTTCTGGCGTTCGATCACCTTGAAGTCGCCGGTGGCGCTCAATTCGTTGCTGAGCACGTCGGCCAGCTGGTTGCCGACGTCGCCATTCCACCAGTTCGCGGAACTGGTCTGGTTGGTGAAGTCGATCACGGCGACGGTCATGGTCGGCGCTTCGCGGGCTACGCTGGCCGCACTTGCGGTCAGCGCGAAGGCCAGGGTTGCGCCCAGCAGGCGTGTACGGTTTGCGAGTTTCATCAAGTCCCCTCCGGTTAATGGCGTGATGCTGTCCCGATCGATGGCCGATGCCGCGGCAGACGCAAGAGCGCGGCGTCAAGCCGGGGTGCATCTCCGGATCCCCCTGGATTCCGGATGACGAGTGTCGCTGGCGGCGTGGGCGTTTGGCCGTCGCGCGATCACGCCGGATGCTGGTCGTGCGGGATTGGCGTTGTCAAGTGATCCATGGTCGGGCAGGAACCGCTGCACCCGGCGGCCATGTGCGGCGATTATCCTGGGCGGTCCGCAGACAGGCTGTCGGTGCTGGCGGCAGGTCCTGTAAGGCAAATCCGTCAAGGCCTGGCGGCGAGGACGACACCGTGCCGGCCGGGCTGCAGCGGTCGCCGGCAACCCTGCCGATGCGCTGGAGCCCCGGGCAACCGATCAGCGCGCCGGGAAAGCACAAGCCCCGGTCGGGCCGGGGCTTGTGCGTGTTGCCGGGATGGTGCCTGCCCTTTACTGCCAGCTGTAGCGGACCTTGCCGTAGACGTAGGCGCCGTTGTAGCCGAATGGCGAGAAGGTCGAGTAGGGCAGGGTGCCGTTGTTGCTGTTGTTGGCGATGTTCTTGTCGGGATGGGTGTCGAGCGCATTGTCGGCGCCCACCGAGAAGGTCCAGTCATTCAGATGGTAATTCACCGCCAGATCAAGCACCCACTTGGGCGTGAAGGTCTGATCAATCACCGGTGGGGTCGCATTCGGGTTGTAGGAGGCCAGACTGCTGACGTAATTGGTGTAGCGGCCATAGCGGGTCAGGGTGCCGGTCACGCCCCAGTTGCCCACGTCGTACTGCTCGCTGAGGATGAGCTTGCTGCGCGGGCTCGAGTTGGCCAGGTAGCCCTGGATGTCCTGGCGGTTCAGGCGGACGAAATTGACGCCCAGATTGTTCAGTACCGCCGGGTTGGGTTTGACGCTGGTGACGACATTCTGGTTGTAGTTGGCGCTCAGCGTGGTGGCGAGGGTGCCTGCATTGCCGAGGTCGGCCAGATAGCTGCCCACGAAGTCGACGCCGCGCGTTCGGGTGTCCGCCGCATTGGTGAAGTAGTTGACGCTGCTGTAGCCAAGGTTGTTGATGCCGTTGGCCGCCAGATAGCTCACCACCGACGGCGTGGTGGTCGAGATCGCGCCCGACAGCGCGATGCGGTCCTTGATGTTGATCTGATAGACATCAAGGCTGAGGGTCAGTGCATCGGTTGGGCTCCACACCGTGCCCAGGGTGAAGTTCTTCGACTTCTCCGGCTTGAGCGACTGGGCGCCGAGCAACTGGGCAATCTGGCTGCCAACGGGAACCAGTCCGCGGTTGTAGATGCCCGCTGGCAGGCCCGGCAGGCTGCCGGCGCTGTAGAACAGCGACGAGATCTGCGAGAAATACTCCTGGCCCAGCGAGGGTGCGCGGAAACCGGTCGAGGCGCTGCCGCGGATGGCAAAGCTGTCGGTGAAGTCGAAGCGCCCCGACAGTGATCCGGAGGTCGTGTTGCCGAAATCGCTGTAATGCTCATGCCGCACGGCGGCCGCGACGCCGAGCCGATCGGTCAGGTTGGTCTCCAGGTCCAGGTAGGCGGCGACGTCATGGCGCGAGGCGTCGACCGCGTTGGCCGGCTGCCAGCCGGCGAAGCCCTGCGCGCCGCCCGAGACGCCCGAGGTGCCCACATACCAGGAGGGCAGCGAGCCGGCGTCGATGCCATAGGTCTGGCGCAGATATTGCGCACCGAATGCCACGGTCAGCGAATTGGGCAGCCAGCCGGTGGTGACGTCCTTGGCGATATCCAGATCGACGCTCTGTTGCGCGGCGCTGAGGATGCCGTCGCTGAACACGCTTGGCGCGCTGCCGAAGTCGTGCAGATAGGCGTAGTTGGTGCTGTTTCGGGTTTCATAGGAAACGCGGTTGCGACCGTAGTTGCCGCTCAGGTCCCAGCGCCAGCCATCGACCTTGCCGCGCAGGCCAGCCACCAGGGTCGCGTCGGTGGAGTCGGCATGTTCGAGCGGCAGGAAGCCGTCGGGATAGACCTGGCCAATCAGCGCATTGTTCGGCTTGGGTGAATTGATGCCGTAGCGGAAGAATGCCGGCGACGTACTCTGGCGGCGACCGTAGTGGCCGAAGGTGTAGAGCTCGACATCAGGAGTGAGGTTGTACTGCGCATTGAGCAGAAGATTGGTGTCGTGGACGTCGGGATCGCCCTGGCGGAAGTTCACCCCCAGGTGCGGGAAGCCGGCGCGGGTGTCCGGCCCGGCGCGATTGGTGTGGTCCTGGTTGCCGCTTTGCAGGGTGAGGCGCAGCCAGCCCTGGTCGCCGCCCAGGGGAATGCCGAAGTTGGCCGCACCCTGCCACTGCCGGCCGTCACCCGCCGAATATTGGCCGCCGGAAATGGAGACGTCGCCCCCCTTGGCGCCCTGCTTCAGGATGATGTTGATGACGCCGGCGATCGCGTCGGAGCCGTACTGCGCGGACGCACCGTCGCGCAACACCTCGATGTGGTCGATGGCCGCCATCGGGATGGTGTTGAGATCCACCGGCTGCGAGCCGCGCCCGATCACGCCGTTGTTGAGCAGGATGGCGCCGGGGTGCCAGCGCTTGCCATTCACCAGCACCAGCACCTGATCCGGCGACAGTCCGCGCAACTGGGCCGGACGCTGCGTGTCCGCCGAGTCGGCAGCGGCCGGGCGCGGGAAATTCAGCGAGGGGATGATGCGCGCCAGCGCCGTGGACAGCTCGCTGGTGCCGGTTTGCTGCAACACCTTGGCCGAGACCACGTCGATCGGGGTCAGCGAGCTGCTCTCCGTCCGGCTGTCGGAACGCGTGCCGGTGACGATCACGGCGCTGAGGTCGCGAGCCTTGGCCGGCGCCGGCGTTGGCGTCTCTTGCGCCGCGGCATTGCCAGCCAGTGCAAGCCATACCGCGGCCGGTAGCCATGCCGGCGTGATCGTACGGGAACGTTTGCTCATTTGATTCTCCGGATAGGGGTTGTTGCATTGCAGCAGCCACAGACTAGTGATGTGAAAATCATCCGTCAATAGACGTTTAGACGTCCAAATGTGAAGGCACTGCCCATGCTGCTATCGGCGTGCCACTTGCCCGCGATGGGGCCGCGCTCTGCTTCCGTCTTCGAGGCTACTCCCGCGTCGCGTCCGTGGCCATGCTCCGGCCGGCACGTTGAAATCCGCCGCGGCGCGCCGATAATGGCCGATTGCCGGCCTCGTGCCGGCCTGGTCTTCCGGAGCCTCCATGCCCATCTACGAATTCGAATGCAGTCACTGCGGTCATCGTTTCGATCGCCTGCAGAAGTTGTCCGATACCGATCCGACGGTCTGTCCGGCTTGCGACACCTCCAGCCTGCGCCGGCGGGTGAGTGCGCCATCGTTCCGGCTGGCCGGCAGCGGCTGGTATGAGACCGATTTCAAGAAGGACGGCGACAAGAAGCGCAACCTGGTCGACGCGAGCCCTGCCGAGGCCAGGCCCGCGGCGAGCGAATCCGCGCCTGCCGCCGCGACTCCCGCCCCGGCCCCCAGCCCCGCCCCTGCGGCGGGAGGGACCGGAAGCGGCGGAAGCTGAACCGTCGGAACGCGCCGCAGGTTCATGCGTTGCGGCGCAAGATATGCTGACTTCCAGGAGGACGGCGATCGTGCCGCCTCCGTTGCCAGCGAGGAGTCAGCATGATGCGTGCGATCAGCGGATGGACCAGTGGAATCATCGTTGGGGGACTGCTGGGCAGTCTGCTCGCCGTCGCACCACCGGTGCGCGCGCAATCGGACGCGCCGGTGCGCTGCGTAAGCAAGGATGGCCATTATTCCCGTTGCTCAGTGCCGTGGCGGCGAGTCGAGTTGTACAAGCAGGAGTCCAAGGGCGACTGCATCGAGGGACAAAGCTGGGGCATGGACCACGGCACCCTGTGGGTCGACCGGGGCTGTCGCGGTCTGTTCGGCCCGGCTGACCGCGGTGGCTATGGCAACGGCAACGGCTATGGCAATGGTCATGGCCGTGGTCATGGCAGCCCGCAGGGTGGCTGGCAGCCCGGCCCCGACTGGAATCGCCGGATCAGCCTGCAGTGCGACAGCAACAAGAAGAAGTACCAGATGTGCCAGGTCGACGTGGGCCGCAACGGCAGCGTGCGACTGGGGCGGCAGCTCTCCGATGCCCGCTGCACCGAGGGCTACAGCTGGGGCTGGAACCGCGCCGGCGTCTGGGTGGCGCATGGTTGCCGCGGCCAGTTCCTGGTCGATCGGCGCTGGTAAGCCGCAGGCGGGCCGGCGTGGTCGGGCGCGGCCGGTCCGCCTCCGCGCATGGCAGTGGTAAACTTGGCGGTCTTTTCCCCTGTCTGAAGTCGCCGCGGCGACGCCGGAGTTCCAACGCATGCGCACGCACCACTGCGGCCTCATCGATGAGTCGCTGATCGGCCAGACCGTCACCCTGTGCGGATGGGTCAACAAGATCCGCCTGCAGGCCCACGTCGCCTTCGTCGACCTGCGTGATCATGAAGGTCTGGCCCAGGTGGTGATCGATCGCGACAACACCGCAGCTTTTGACGTGGCGAACGAGATCGGCAACGAGTACTGCCTGCGCGTCACCGGCGTGATCCGCCAGCGGGTATCGGTCAACGACAAGCTGAAAACCGGTACGGTCGAACTCGTCGCCGACACGGTGGAGATTCTCAACGCCGCGAAGGACCTGCCGTTCGCGCTGCACGAGAACCCGAACGAAGACATGCGGATGACCTATCGCTACCTGGACCTGCGTCGCCCCGAGATGCAGGCGATGATGCGCAAGCGGATTCGGCTGGTGCAGACCTTGCGTCGCTACCTCGACGAACGCGGCTTCCAGGACGTGGAAACGCCGATCCTGACCAAGGCCACGCCGGAAGGCGCACGCGATTACCTGGTGCCCAGCCGCGTGCATCCGGGCCAGTTCTACGCGTTGCCGCAATCGCCGCAGCTGTTCAAGCAGATCCTGATGGTGGCCGGCTTCGACCGCTACTACCAGATCGCCCGCTGCTTCCGCGACGAGGACCTGCGCGCCGACCGCCAGCCGGAATTCACCCAGCTCGACCTGGAGTTCGCCTTCGTCGAGGAAAAGGACGTGCAGGATTTCGTGGAGGAATTGATCCGCCACGTGTTCCGCGAAGTGCAGGGCGTTGAGCTGGATGCTGCATTCCCGCGCATGACCTGGATGGATGCGATGCGTCGCTTCGGTTCGGACAAGCCGGACCTGCGAATTGCGCTGGAGCTGGTCGACATCGCCGATGCGGTGAAGCACGTCGAGTTCAAGGTGTTCGCCGAACCGGCCAATGACGCGGGTGGCCGCGTGGCCGCGCTGCGCGTTCCCGGCGGCAGCACGCTGTCGCGCAAGGACATCGATGGCCTGGCCGAATATGTGTCGCGCTACGGCGCCAAGGGTCTGGCCTGGCTCAAGGTCGAGGATCTGGCAAAAGGCCGCGAGGGCATCAACTCGCCGGTGGCGAAGTTCCTCGACGACGCGGCGCTGGACGGCGTACTCAAGGCGACTGCTGCGCAGTCGGGCGACATCGTGTTCTTCGGCGCCGGTGCGTGGAAGACCGTCACCGACTTCATGGGCGCGCTGCGGCTCAAGGTCGGCAAGGATCGCGGCCTGGTCGAGGACAGCTGGAAGCCGCTGTGGGTCACCGATTTCCCGATGTTCGAGTACGACGCCGAGGCGCAGCGCTTCGTCGCCCTGCATCACCCGTTCACCGCGCCGAAGGTGGATGACGCCGCGCAGTTGCGCGCCGATCCGCACAACGCCGTGAGCCGCGGTTATGACATGGTGTTGAACGGCAACGAGATCGGCGGCGGCTCGATCCGTATCCATCGGCCGGAGATGCAGAGCACGGTGTTCGACCTGCTCGGCATCGGTGCCGAGGAGGCCGAGATGAAGTTCGGTTTCCTGTTGAAGGCACTCAAATTCGGCGCGCCGCCGCATGGTGGCCTGGCGTTCGGCATCGACCGCATCGCGGCGCTGATGGCCGGCACCGAGTCGATCCGCGACGTGATCGCCTTCCCCAAGACCACCAGCGCGCAGGATCTGATGACCGATGCGCCGTCGATGGTGAGCGACGCGCAGCTGAAGGAGCTGCACGTGCGCGTGGCGGCCGGCAAGGAGACTGTCGGCTGATCCGCCGACAGCTCCCCGTGCGATCTTCCGGCGACACGCCATGAGCGAGCACGTGATCCTGCTGCACGGTCTGTGGATGCGCGGTTTCGCGCTGTCCATGCTGCATCGCCGGCTGATGGAAGCGGGCTTTCGCGTGCACCGCTTCGACTATCTCAGCGTGGCCGCCACCGAGCAGCGCATCCTTGATCGGCTGCGCGCACGCATGACCGAGTTGACGGCCGAGGCCGATGCGGTGCACCTGGTCGGACACAGCCTGGGCGGATTGCTGGCCTTGCGTGCCTGCCGTGACGCGGTCGAGCTGCCGGCGGGGCGCATCGTCTGTCTGGGTTCGCCCTTGCTGGGTAGTGCTGCGGCGCGCAGCTTTGCCGGCTGGGGGCGTGGCGGCGAGGTGCTGCTGGGGCACAACCGCGAGTTGCTGGAGCAGGGCCTCGAACACTGGGACGGTGCGCGCGAGGTGGGGATGATTGCCGGGCGCACGCCGCTGGGGCTGGGCGCCATGCTGGGCCATTTCCTGGGCGAGCACGATGGCACCGTGGCGGTGGACGAAACCCGGCTGCCAGGGCTTGCCGATCATTGCGTGGTCGAAACCAACCACACCGGCCTGCTGTTTTCGCCCGAAGTGGCGCAGCTGGCGGCGGGATTCCTGCACCACGGGCATTTTTCGCCCGCGCCGCGTTGAGACGCCGCACCTGCCGATCCGGCACGAGGCAGGAATTGAAGGTAAAATTTCCGGCTTGTCCAACCGCCATCCCGCAGGAATCGTCATGGGTAGAGGTCCGTCCATCGAAGGTCGCAAGAACGCCGAAGACGCCAAGCGCGCCAAGGTGTTCACCAAGCTGATCCGCGAAATCACCGTCGCCACCCGCGCCGGAGTGGCAGACCCTGGCGGCAACCCGCGGCTGCGCGCGGCGATCGACAAGGCCTTGTCGGCCAACATGACCCGCGACACCATCGACCGCGCGGTCAAGCGCGGCTCCGGCGCGGACGGCGGCGCCGACATGCAGGAATTGCGCTACGAGGGTTACGGCCCGGCCGGCACCGCGCTGATCATCGAATGCTTCACCGACAACCCCACCCGCACCGTGGCGGACGTGCGCTACGCGCTGGCCAAGCACGGCGGCAACCTGGGTACCACCGGCTCTGTGGCGTTCCAGTTCACCCGCTGCGGCGAGCTGGCGTTCGCCACCGGTGGCGACGCGGCGGCCGAAGAGAAAGTGCTGGAAGCGGCGCTGGAAGCCGGCGCCGACGATGTCGTCAACGAGCATGGCGAAAGCACCGTGCTGTGCGCGCCGGAGAACTTCGAGGCGGTGCAGCAGGCGCTGATCGACGCTGGCCTGAGCGCCCTGCACGCCGGTGTGGTGATGCGCCCGAACAATCGCGTCGAGGTGCCGGAAGAGGCGCTGGAACAGCTGATGGACCTGCTCGAAAAGCTCGACTCGCTGGACGACGTCAGCGAGGTGTCGCACAACGCCTTGCTGCCGACCGAGGCTGCCGGATAAGTCGAAGGCCGTCGGCCTTCGCCTCGCCACAGCCATGACGCGCATCATCGGCATCGACCCGGGCAGCCAGCGCACCGGCGTGGGCATCATCGACGTGGATCACACGGGCAAGTTGACCCATGTATTCCATGCTGCGCTGGCGGTGGCGGGGGAGGCGACTTTCCCGCTGCGCCTCAAACGCATCTTTGACGAGCTGTGTGACATCATCGCCACCCACCAGCCAGCTGAGTGCGGGATCGAGCGCGTGTTCATGGCGCGCAACCCCGACTCGGCGTTGAAGCTGGGCCAGGCGCGCGGCGCCGCCATTTGCGCAGTGGTCAGTCAGGGGATCGTGGTGCACGAATATGCGGCAACCGAAGTGAAGCAGTCCGTGGTCGGCAGTGGCCGCAGCGACAAGACCCAGGTGCAGCACATGATCGGCATCCTGCTCGGCCTGAAGGGCCCATTGCAGGCCGATGCCGCCGATGCGCTGGCCATCGCCGTCACCCATGCGCACACCCGCGCCAGCCTGGCCCGCGTCGGCATTCCGCGCACGGCCTGGAGGCGGCGCCGGTGATCGGGCGACTGCGCGGAACCCTGATCGGCAAACAGCCACCTTCGTTGCTGATCGAGGTCGGTGGCATCGGCTACGAAGTCGAGGCGCCGATGTCCACCATCTACGACCTGCCTGGCCTGGGCAAGGAAGTGATCCTGCTTACCCATCATGCGGTGAAGGAAGACGGCGTGACGCTGTACGGCTTCCTGCATGAGACGGAACGGGCGCTGTTCCGCAATCTTCTGAAGGTCAGCGGCATCGGCGCGAAGATTGCCCTGTCGGTGCTGTCCGGCGTCTCCACCGATCATTTCGCGCGGCTGGTACAGGTCGGCGACGTGGTGGCATTGACCAAGATCCCCGGCATCGGCAAGAAGACCGCCGAGCGCATCGTGGTGGAGCTGCGCGATCGACTCGACGGCATCGCCAGCGTGCCTGGCAACCTGCCGCAGCGCGCGGGCGCGCCGCTGGATGCCTCCGGCGAAGCCACCGTGGCGCTGCAGCAACTGGGCTACAAGCCGGCCGAGGTCAGCCGGCTGGTGCAGAAGGTTGCCAGCGAAGGCGACAGTGCCGAAGCCATCATTCGCAAGGCGCTGCGCGCCGCTCTCGGCAGCTGATCCGGCGTCGGACGACGCCGTGCAGCAGCCAGCCAGTTCCCCAGGATTTCCATGAGCCAGCCATCAGACAACCCTGCCCAGTCACCGGCCAGCGGCGACACCGCCCATGTTCGCGGCGCCCGTTCCACCCTGATTCTCGGTGCGATCGGCGTGGTGTTCGGCGACATCGGCACCAGCCCGCTGTACACCATGCACGAGACCTTCCTGCCGGAGCATGGCCTGCATCCGCGACCGAGCACCGTCCTGGGCATCCTGTCGCTGATTACCTGGTCGCTGATCATGGTGGTGGCGGTGAAGTACGTCAGCCTGGTCATGCGTGCGGACAACAAGGGCGAGGGCGGCATCATGGCGCTGATGACGCTGGCGCAGCGCGCCAGCGGCAAGTCCGTGGCGATGCGTCGCGCGGTGATGCTGATGGCCCTGCTGGGTGCGGCGCTGTTTTTCGGTGATGGCGTGATCACGCCGTCGATCTCGGTGCTTTCGGCGGTCGAGGGCCTGCAGGTCGCGGCGCCGGGCCTGTCGCACTGGGTGGTGCCGATCACCGTGACCGTGCTGTTGGGCCTGTTCTGGCTGCAGCGCCATGGCACCGCCAAGGTCGGTGCCATCTTCGGCCCGGTGATGGTGCTGTGGTTCCTTGCGCTTGGCGTGATCGGCGTGTGGAACATCATTCAAGCGCCGGAAGTGCTGCACGCGTTGAACCCGTGGTACGCGGTGCAGTTCTTCATGACCCACGGCAAGACTTCGATCCTGGCGCTGGGTTCGGTGGTGTTGTGCGTGACCGGCGCCGAGGCGCTGTACACCGACATGGGGCATTTTGGTCGCGTGCCGATTCGCGCGGCCTGGTTCTTCTTCGTGATGCCGGCCCTGCTGCTGAATTATTACGGCCAGGGCGGCTTGTTGCTGGTGCATCCGGAGGCGATCGCCAATCCGTTCTATCACTCGGTGCCGGATTGGGCGCTGTATCCGATGATTGCGCTGGCCACCCTGTCGACGGTGATTGCGTCGCAGGCGGTGATCTCCGGCGCCTTCACGGTGACCCGTCAGGCGATCCAGCTCGGCTTCCTGCCGCGGATGCAGGTGGTGCACACCTCACGCGAGGCGATCGGGCAGATCTTCCTGCCGTGGGTGAACCGCGCGCTGATGGTGGCGGTGATCGCCACCGTGGTCGGCTTCGGCTCGTCCAACGCGCTGGCCGGCGCGTACGGCATCGCGGTGACCGGCACCATGGCGATCGACACGGTCCTGGTGATGATCGTGGCGCGGCGCATGTGGCAATGGAGCCGCGTGCTGGTGATCGCTCTGGGCGTGATCCTGCTGGCCATCGACCTCAGCTACTTTGGTGCCAACACGCTGAAGATCCTGCAGGGTGGCTGGTTCCCGCTGGTGCTGGGCCTGCTGATGTTTGCCGTGATGACCACCTGGCGCCGCGGGCGTGAGCTGGTGGTGCGCGAAATCAAGCAGAGCGGGCTCGCGCTGGCGCCGTTCATCGAGAACATGGCGGCGCACCCGCCGCTGCGGGTGCCCGGCACGGCGGTGTTCCTCACCGCCAACCTCAATGCGGTGCCGCACGCACTGCTGCACAACCTGAAACACAACAAGGTGCTGCACGAACGCAATGTGCTGCTTACCGTCGGCATCCTGGAAACGCCGGTGGCCGAGGCCGACGAGCGCATCCAGCTCACCGCGTTGTCGCCTGGCAGCGATGACTTCTACGCACTGGAACTGCGCTTCGGCTTCGCCGAGGATCCGAACATCCCGCAGGCGCTGTCGCAGTGTTCGCGTGAAGGCCTCGCCTTCGACATGATGGACACCACCTTCTTCCTTTCGCGCGAGAGCATCGTCGCCGACTCGCGACGCCCCGGCATGGCCCTTTGGCGCGACAAGCTGTTTGCCTTCATGTCGCGCAATGCACTGCCGGCCACCGCGTTCTTCCAGATTCCCGGCAACCGGCTGATAGAGCTGGGCGCGCAGGTGGAGATCTGATTCGCTGCGCGAATCAGATCTCCACCGCGATCCACGGATGGATCGCACGCGGGCTGATCGCGCAGGCGATCAGCCCGCGTAGCCATGGTCGGGCGCAGCCGGACCATGGCGAGTCAAAGACGTCCAGGAACGCACTTCTTTGACTCATGGACATGACTGCTCTTGCCGTTGACTTCCGCCCCACGCAAGAGCACAAACCGCCATAATGCGGCCATGACCGACCACCGCATCATCACCGCTGCCGCCCAGCTCGACGACGAGGCGCTGGAAGCCACCATCCGGCCGAAGCGGCTGGCCGAGTACCTGGGCCAGCAGGCGGTGCGCGAGCAGCTGTCGATCTACATCGAGGCAGCCAGGAAGCGCGGCGGCGCGCTGGACCACGTGCTGATCTTCGGCCCGCCGGGCCTGGGCAAGACCACCCTCAGCCATGTCATCGCCAACGAGCTGGGGGTCAACCTGCGCTCCACCTCCGGCCCGGTGCTGGAGCGCGCCGGTGATCTGGCCGCGCTGCTGACCAACCTGGAGGCGAACGATGTGCTGTTCGTCGACGAGATCCATCGCCTGTCGCCGGTCGTGGAGGAAGTGCTGTATCCGGCGATGGAGGACTTCCAGATCGACATCATGATCGGCGAAGGTCCGGCTGCCCGTTCGATCAAGCTGGACCTGCCGCCGTTCACCCTGATCGGCGCGACCACCCGCGCCGGCATGCTCACCGCGCCGTTGCGCGACCGTTTCGGCATCGTGCAGCGGTTGGAGTTCTATACGGCCGACGAGCTCGCCGCGATCGTGCGTCGCGCCGCGAAGATCCTCGGCATCGTCTGCGCGCCGGAAGGTGCGCAGGAAATCGCCCAACGGTCGCGTGGCACGCCACGCATCGCCAACCGCCTGTTGCGCCGCGTGCGCGACTACGCCGAAGTGCGCGCCGGCGGTGAGATCACGCTGCCGGTGGCGCGGGCGGCGCTGGACATGCTGAAGATCGACCCGGAGGGTTTCGACGAACTGGACCGGCGCCTGCTCGGCCTGATCGTGGAGAATTTCGATGGCGGTCCGGTCGGCGTCGAATCGCTGGCCGCGGCGCTGAGCGAGGACCGCGGCACGCTGGAGGACGTGGTCGAGCCGTACCTGATCCAGCAGGGCTACCTGGTGCGTACCGCCCGCGGGCGCATGATCAGCGCGAAAGGCTGGCGCTACCTCGGGCTGACCCCGCCGCCGCGCCAGGTGCAGGCCGCCGACTTGTTCGAGGCGGGAGCCGCTGATGTCTGAGCCCGTGGCGCAGCCGCCCTTCAGCTGGAAAGTGCGCGTCTACTGGGAGGACACCGATGCTGGCGGCGTGGTCTACCACGCCGGCTATCTGCGCTTCATGGAGCGCGCCCGCAGCGAGTGGATGCGCGCGCTGGGCGTGGACCAGATGGCGTACAAGCAAGCCACCGGGCTGGCCTTCATGGTGCGCGACATGCATATCGATTTCCTCAGGCCAGCCCTGCTGGATGATGAACTGGCGGTAACGGTCGAAGTCAAAGAGCGGCGCGCTGCCAGTATCCTGTTCACCCAGACAATCACGAAGATGGACGGCAGTTGCCTGATCCGCGCCAGCGTGCGGGTAGCTTGCGTCGATCTGACGCGCATGCGGCCGGCACCGATTCCGCCCGACCTGATTCCGTCCGAATTGATTTCGTAACCGCATCTCAAGAACAACCAAGCCGAACCGGCGGAGAACCTGCAAGCAATGAACGGTGGACTGAACATTTTCTCGCTGATCGCGGATTCGAGCCTGCCAGTGAAGCTGGTGCTGTTGATATTGCTGGTGTTCTCGTTCCTGTCCTGGGTCATCATCGTGCGCAAGTACTCGCAGACCAAGGCGGCGCTGGAAGACGCCGAGGCGTTCGAGGAGCGCTTCTGGTCCGGTGGCGACCTGGCGCAGCTGTTCCGCGAGGTCAGCAATGGCAGCGGCAACAACGGCGGCATCGAGAACATCTTCGAGTCCGGTTTCCGCGAGTTCGCCCGCCAGCGCCAGCGCAAGACCCACGACACGCGCAGTGTGATCGAGGGCTCCGAGCGTGCCATGCAGGTCGCCGGAACGCGCGAGATCGGTCTGCTCGAGCGCAACCTGGAGTTCCTCGCCAACGTGGGTTCCATCAGCCCGTACGTGGGCCTGTTCGGCACCGTGTGGGGCATCATGGGCGCGTTCCAGGGTCTGGGCGAGATGAAGGACGTCACCATCGCGGTGGTGGCGCCGCATATCTCCGAAGCGTTGATCGCCACCGCGATGGGCCTGTTCGCGGCGATCCCGGCGCAGTGGGCGTACAACCGCTACGCCACCAAGGTCGAGCGCATCGCCTCGCGCTATGACGTGTTCCAGGAAGAGTTCTCCTCCGTGTTGCAGCGGCAGATCCAGTCCGACGACGTCGCCTGAGCGGAGCTGCAGCCATGCGAAAGTCCGGGCGTCAGAAGCGCTACAAGCTCAAATCCGAAATCAACGTGGTGCCCTACATCGACGTGATGCTGGTGCTGCTGATCATCTTCATGGTCACGACGCCGATGATGAAGTCCAACGTCGACGTGAACCTGCCGCAGGCCGATGCGAAGTCGCTGCAGCAGAAAAAGGATCCGGTCATCGTCACCGTGAAGCAGGATGGCCAACTGTTCCTGACCTTGCCCGGCGCCGAAAAGGAACTGCTCGACGCCGCTGCGCTGCAGACCAAGGTGGGCGCCTTCGTGCGCACCAATCCGGACGTCAACGTGCTGGTGGCCGGCGACGACCAGGGCCACTACGGCGGCGTGGTCGCGGTGCTGGCCGACCTGCAGCAGGCCGGCGTTGCCAAGGTGGGCCTGATGGCGCAGCCCGTGCAGGGCAAGAGCACGTCCAATGGACGAAAGTAAGGCGACGCCGAAGGCGGTCGTACTTTCCGCCATCCTGCATATCGGCATCGTGGGGTTTCTGTTCCTCGCGGTGCTGCCGTGCTCGAGTTACGAGAATTTCTTCAACGCGCTGCACCTGCCGGCGTGGATGAATCCGATCACCTGCGCCAAGCCGCTGGAACTGCAGGGCCAGATCATCGAGGCGACCCTGATCGGGCGCACCGGCAGCCCGCCGCCGAAGGCGGTCAAGACCAAGCCGGTACCCAATTCCACCCCGCCGCCGCCGACCATCCCGCCGCCGACCCCGCCACCACCGGTGACGCCGCAGGTCAGCGAGCTGCCGCCGCCACCCAAGCACGTCGACGTCAAGGACCAGGAACGGGTGGTCGAGGACGCGGCGCAGAAGGCGGAGGATGCCAGGCAGCTGCAGGAAGAGAAGGAGCGCCAGCGCCAGTCCGAGCTGGACGCGCAGGCGGCCAAGAAAAAGGCCGAGGAAAAGAAGAAGCTCGATGCACTGTTCGCCAAGATGGACGCGGCCTCGGCCCAGACGAAGCAGCTGGACAACAAGGCGAAGCAGGCCAGGCAGCAGTTGGAGGACCTCAAGAACGCCCAGGACGACGGCCAGCCCGACCTGCCGGCGGCGGATCAGCGCCAGACCGGCAACAACAGCCCGAACAGCAATCTGGCCGACGAATACGCGGCAGCCATTCAGAATGCGGTCACGCCCAACTGGTTGAGGCCGGATAACATAGCGGCGCTGCCTTGTCAGGTTCATATCGTGCAATCGCCCGGTGGAGATGTGGTAAGCGCCACCGTCGATTCCAGCTGTCCCTATGACGATGCTGGCCGGCGTTCGGTCGAAAATGCGGTGCTGCGAACCAAGACCCTGCCGTACAAGGGCTTTGAAAGCGTGTTCCAACGCAACCTAACCTTCACATTCAGGCCGCAATGATCAAGCCCATGCGCAAATTCAGCTCAAGCTTCGCCGTCATCTTGCTGGCCGCCATGGCCTTGTTCGCCGGCCCCGCCGCCGCCCAGTCGCTGAATGTCGACATCGTCGGTGGTGTCAAGACGGCCACCCCGATCGTGGTCGTGCCGTTTGCCCAGGCCGGAGGCGCACCGCTGTCGACCGATGTCGCGGACGTGATGCGCAACGATTTCAACCGTTCCGGCAAATTCCGCTCGCTGGCCAAGAGCGACATCGTGGAGTTCCCCAGCAAGGGTGCGGACATCAAGTTTCCGACCTGGCGCCTGCTGAAGCAGGACTATATCGTCGTCGGCAACATCAAGGATGCCGGCAACGGCATGGTTCAGGTCGAGTACGAGCTGTGGGACGTCAACAAGCAGCAGAGCCTGCTGCACCAGCAGATGCCGCCGGCCCCGGCGGGCGACCTGCGCAGCGTGGCGCACCAGATCGCCGACGTGGTCTACGAGAAGATCACCGGCGTGCGCGGCGCGTTCTGGACCCGCATCGCCTATATCACCGCGGTTGGCCTGGGCAACAACACGACCTACTCGCTGCTGGTGGCAGATTCGGATGGCTACAACCCGCAGGTGGTGGCGCGCTCGCGCGAGTCGCTGCTGTCGCCGAGCTGGTCGCCGGACGGCAAGAAGCTGGCCTACGTGTCGTTCGAGAGCGGCAACTCCAACATCTACGTGCAGGACATCACCACCGGCTCGCGCCAGCTGGTGGAGTCGCATCCGCGCGGCATCAATGGCGCCCCGGCGTGGTCGCCGGACGGCAGCAAGCTGGCGGTGGCGCTGTCCTATGTCGGCAACCTCGAGCTGTTCGTGCTGGACCTGGCCAGCCGCAAGGAAACCCGGCTGACCAACAGCCTGTCGATCGACACCGAGCCGGTCTGGTCTGCGGACGGCCAGAGCATCTATTTCACCTCGGACCGGTCCGGTCGGCCGCAGATCTACCAGATCCCGGCCAGCGGCGGAACGCCGCAGCGGATCAGCTTTCAGGGCCAGAACAACGCCAACGCGTCGGTGAGCTACGACGGCAAGCAAATCGCGATGGTGCAGGGCAACGGGAACGTGTATCGTATCGCCATCATGGATCGAACCTTGGGTGACCAGGTGCGTTTCCTCTCGCCGGGCCCGATCGACGAGTCCCCGAGTTTTGCTCCAAATGCCAGCATGCTGCTCTATGCCGCTACCGAAGGACGTCGCGGCGTGCTGTACGCCGTATCGGCTGACGGCCAGGTTCGCCAGCGCCTCGTACTATCCGATGGCGACGTGCGCGAGCCGGCTTGGGGTCCATACCGGCAACGATGATTTTTCATGCTGCTGCGCGCAAGTGCGGCAGCATGATGCCCAGGGATAGGGCCCGAACAGCGCCGGAATGGCGCGTTTCGGTTTCCGGTGACGGCGCTTTCGCGTCGGGAGCCAGTCAGGGCGATGACGCAGCCTCACGCGTCGTCGATCTTTCAAGTGTCAAAATAACAGCCGGTCAACCGGCGTCAGCTGTCCCGTAATTCCAATCGTCATCGTTTGTCGGAACTCAACTCGTAAGGAACGTCACCATGAATAAGACCGTTCGCGTCGCCCTGGTTGCCCTGCTCTGCGTAGGCGCGGCCGCTTGCTCGAAGAAGCAGGAAGTCAAGCCCCAGCCGGCTCCGGAGCAGACCGCTCCGCAGCAGGCGCCCGTCTCTGACGGCAAGTACACCCCCGCCGATCTCGATACCGATGCCTGCCTGCGTCAGCGCGTCGTGTACTTCGATTTCGACAAGACCGAGATCAAGCCGGAGTTCCAGCAGATCATGGCGTGCCACGCCAAGTACCTGCAGGACCGCCCGATGTCGCACATCCGTCTGGAAGGCAATACCGACGAGCGCGGCACCCGCGAGTACAACCTCGGCCTCGGCGAGCGTCGTGGCAATGCCGTTTCGGATGCCCTGCAGGCCAGCGGCGGCCAGGCCAGCCAGCTGGAAGTGATCAGCTATGGCAAGGAAAAGCCGGTGTGCCGTGAGCACAACGAGGATTGCTGGAGCAAGAATCGTCGCGTCGAGATCGTCTACACGGCGCAGTAATGATGAAGCGACTGGCTAACAGCTTTGCAGCCAGGATCGGCACGGCGGGCGCAATCGCGTCCGCCGTGCTGTTCGCGTTCCCGGCATTCGCGCAGGACTCCCGCCTGAGTCTCGCCGATCGCGTTGCGCGACTGGAACAGCAGGCACAGAACAAGGACCAGTCGGGTACCGGCATGGTCAACCAGATGCAGCAACTGCAGGCACAAGTGCAGCAGTTGCAAGGTCAGGTCGAGGAACTGCAGCATCAGTTGCAGACGCTCGACGACAAGAACAAGGCCAAGTACGCCGATCTCGACGCCCGGCTTGGGCGCCTGGAGGCCGGCGGTACGGGCGTCGCCGCGGGCAGCCCGCCGCAGGCGGCCGGCAACCCGCCAGCTGCAGCTGCCGCCAGTGCGGGCGCGAGTGCCGCCGGTACGCCGGCGACCGCCGCCAGCAGTGCCGCCACGGGGGATCCCGCTGCCGGACAGGCCGCCTACGATGTGGCTTTCAAGGCGATTCGCGCGGGCAACTACGTGGAAGCGTCGCGTGAGTTCCGCAGCTTCATCCAGCAGTTCCCGAACAATCCGCTGGTTCCCAATGCCTGGTATTGGCTCGGCGAGTCGTATTACGCCACCACCAATTATCCGGTGGCGCTGGAATCGTTCCAGCAATTGCTCGGTCAGTTCCCGCAGAGCGACAAGGCACCCGATGCGTTGCTCAAGGTCGGCTACAGCCAGCTCGAGCTGAAGAAGAACGCCGAGGCCAAGGCCACGCTGACCCAGGTCACCACCAAGTATCCGGGTTCCAAGGCGGCCAGCCTGGCCAGGGAACGCCTGCAGCGTCTGCAGCTGCAGTCCGGCAACTGAGTCGATCGTCGAATGAGTGGCCATGACGCAGCGCAGGCGTCCGCAACGCCTGTCGTGGCCGCCACCGAGCGGCTGCGCATCACCGAGATCTTCCATTCGATCCAGGGCGAGGCCGATGCGATCGGCTGGCGTACCGTGTTCGTGCGCCTCACCGGCTGTCCGCTGCGCTGCGTGTGGTGCGATACCGAGTACTCCTTCCACGGCGGCAACTGGCACGCGATCGACGAGATCCTGGCCGAGGTCGCCTCGCACGGCGCCCGGCACGTCTGCGTGACCGGCGGCGAGCCGCTGGCGCAGAAGCGCTGCCTGGTCCTGCTGCAGCGCCTGTGCGATGCCGGCTACGAGGTGTCGCTGGAAACCTCCGGTGCGCTCGATGTCGCTGCGGTCGATCCGCGGGTGCGCAAGGTGATGGACCTGAAAGCGCCCGGGTCCGGCGAGAGCCAGCGCAACCTGTGGTCCAACCTCGATCACTTGCTGGCACACGATCAGATCAAGATCGTCATCGCCAGCCGCGAAGACTACGAATGGGCCTGCGCCAGGCTCGTCGAGCACAAGCTGGCGGACCGCTGCATGGTGCTGTTCTCGCCGGTGCACGGCGCGGTCGAACCGCGCGAACTGGCCGAATGGATCATTGCCGACAGGTTGCCGGTGCGCTTCCAGTTGCAGTTGCACAAGCTGCTCTGGAATGACGCGGCAGGACGGTAATTTTTGCGTTCGTTCCTGAACGCGTGAAGCAAGACCGTCCATCCGCGGCCGGACTCTTGAACAAGAACATGCGCGTCGGCCTGTGTTGCCGGTGGCGTTTTCCGGCCGGTGACCGGTCGTACCCGTGTGGATGCAACTATGTCTGACAACTCCCCCCGCAAGGCGGTCGTGCTCGTTTCCGGTGGCATGGATTCGGCCGTCGTGATCGCGCTGGCCCGTGAGCAGGGCTATCTGGTTTACGCGCTCAGTGTGTCGTATGGCCAGCGCCATAGTTCGGAGCTGGCGGCGTCGGACCGCGTCTCGCGGATGCTCGGCGCCATCGAACACAAGACGGTCGGCATCGATCTGCGTAGCATCGGTGGCTCGGCGTTGACCGCCGATATCGATGTGCCGCTGGACGCCGGCGACAGCAACGCGATCCCGGTCACCTACGTACCTGCGCGCAACACCATCATGCTGTCGATCGCACTGGGTTGGGCCGAGGTGCTGGGTTCGAGCGACATCTGGTGCGGCGTCAACGCGGTCGACTACTCCGGCTACCCGGATTGCCGGCCGGCTTTCATCGAAGCGTTCGAGCAGCTGGCCAACCTCGCGACCAAGGCTGGTGTCGAGGGCGCAGGCATTCGCGTGCACGCGCCGCTGATGCGCATGAGCAAGGCCGACATTGCACGTGAAGGCCAGCGTCTGGGCGTGGATTTTTCCGCCACGGTCAGTTGCTATCAGGCCGACGAGGACGGCCGCGCTTGCGGGCATTGCGATGCCTGTCGCCTGCGGGCGCAGGGCTTCCACGAGGCGGGATTGGCCGATCCCACGCGCTATGTGTGACCGATCCGCGAAAGCGTTTGCTTGTGCGCTTGCCGCGCAGACCGTAAAATTGTCCGCTTGAGTTTTGCAATGATGGGTCGTTAGCTCAGTTGGTAGAGCACTGGACTTTTAATCCATTGGTCCCGGGTTCGAATCCCGGACGACCCACCAGTTTTCAGAGCGCCCGCCCGGGCGCTCTTTTTTTGTGCGCCGCAGTCACTCACCGGCGTGTGCAGTGGTCCACGCCGACATCATCGCGCTGCGCAACTGCGGCGGCGAGACGGGTTTGTACAGCAGCGGAATGTTCGCCGCGATGATGTCGCGCAGATGGTCCACGCGGGTCTCACCGGTGACCAGCAAGCGCGCGAACGGCGCGTTGCCATCGCGCAGGTAGTGCTGGTCGAGCGCGGCGAACAGGTCGAGCCCCCGCGTGCCGCCGCGAAGTTGCAGGTCGCTGATCACGATGTCCGGCGGCCCGGCCCAGTTCTCCACCGCCTCCATCGCCTGCAGGCGATCCTCGGCCACCTGCACGTCGCAGCCCCAACTGCGCAGCAGGAAGCGCACCCCGGACAGGATCGCCGGGTCGTCGTCGACCACCAGCACGCGCTTGCCGGCGAGGTCGACGGGCATTTCCTGCGGCGGCAGGGATTCGCCCGGCATCGCGCGCGCCACCGGCAACTGGAAGTGGAACACGCTGCCACGGCCGAGCCGGGACTTCACCACCACTTCGGTGTCGAGCAGCCTGGCCAGCCGCTGCACCGTGGCGAGGCCAAGGCCCAGGCTGGACTGCGAACCATCGTCAAGCCCGGCATCGAGATGGTCATCGATACGGTAGAACTCGTCGAACACGCTGGGCAGGTGTTCCGGTGCGATGCCGCTGCCGGTGTCCCATACCTCGATGCGCACCAGGCCGTCCGCAGCCACCCGGGTGCCCAGCAGCGCGCCGCCATGGTGGGTGAAGCGCAGCGCATTGCTGACCAGGTTGTTGAGGATGCGGGTCAGCATGGTGCGGTCGCTGCGCACCCATAGCCGGGTCGGGTGGCTGAGCAATTGCAGGCCACGCTGCTCGGCCACCATGGTGAAATTGCGGCTGACCTCGGCGAACACCTGCGCCAGCGGAAATTCGCTGATCTCCACCTGTACCGCGCCGGTTTCCAGCCGCGACAGGTCCAGCAATTCGCTGAACAGATGATCCAGCGATTGCACGCACTCCTGCACGCGGGCGATCCGGTCCAGCTGCTGCGGGTCGTCCTCGTCCACGCTGAGCGCGGAGGAGAACAAGGTCAGTGCGTACAGCGGCTGGCGCAGGTCATGCGCGGCTGCGGCCAGGAAGCGCGATTTGGCCAGGCTGGCCGCCTCCAGTGCAGCGTTCTTGCGGGCCAGTTCCTGCGTGGCGTGTTCGATCTGTTCCTGCATGCCGCGCCGCACATCGTGAAGCGCGGCGGCGGCGTGATTGAAGCCCCGCTGCAACTGGCCGATTTCAGTGTGATCGGTGATCGGCACCTCGACCGGCTTGTCGCCCTGCCAGAGCTGGTGGACGGCACCGGCCAGGTGGCGCAAGGGAGCGCTGATCCAGCGGGCCGCCTGCCAGGCGATCAGCCCGGCCAGCAGCAGGCTGGCGAGCAGCGCGATCAGTGCATGACGCAGACTGTCCTGCTGGGCGGCAATGGCCTGGTGCAGGCTGATGTCCACCCGCACCGACCCCTCGGCGAGGGCGCCGGGCCGGTCGTGGTCGATCACGTCGCGTACCACGGTCAGCACCTCCGCGGGGCGGCGCCTGGCGTCGACCTCGGCATGATCGGCGAGGATCTGGCCGGCGCTGGAGCGGATCTGCACGCGGACGACGTGCGGCAGTTTGCCGACCGAATCGGCGATTCGCGTCAGTTCCCGCAGCTGCAGGGTCCGCAGCGGTTGCAGACTGATCGAGGCGGCCTGGATGGCGATGGCATCGGCGTTGCCGCGCGCCATCTGGCGCAGGTTGACCAACTGGCGCTGGGTCAGCAGGGTGGCCAGCAGGGCGGCGGTGACCAGCGCTGGTATCAGCGCGACAAAGGCCATCCGCTGCATCAGCGACCGGCGCTGCCACACGCGTTTTGGCCAGGAATCAGCCGCCATGTCCATCCGCCCCCTCCCATCCCGCGTTGCGCGTCGGTCCCTGCAGAACGCTCTTCAGGCCACGCGACTGGCGTCCCGGGTGTTGCCTGGCAACACTAGCGCGAAACGGGCGAATTGACAGCTTTCAGTCGCCCCGGCGATCACCTTGGCGCCATCGCCGCGTGAGGCGTTCCACCAACAGCGGCAACAAGGCGAGCAGGGCGAGCCCGGCCAGCGGCAGCCATACCTCCCGATGCATCAGCAGTCCAGGGCCGATGCTTTCACTCTGGCTCATCGCATCGCCGAGGCCGGCGCCGATTGAGGTTTCGAAGACCAGTGTGACGGTGCCGCCAAGCCAGCTCGCACCGAGGAACAGCCATAGCGGGCAGCGCAGCCAGGCCAGCGCGATCGTGACCGCACCGAACGGCACGACGGGAACGAAGCGCAGGAACAGCGTGTAGCTCACCGGATGCTGCCCGAAACCGTGGTGCATCCGTGCCACGATGGCGGGCGGCTGCCGGCTGCCTGGACCGAAGGCATAACGACTGGCAAGGAACAGGATCAGCGAACCCAGGGTCAGCCCGATCGACGCATACAGCGTGGCGTCGAACACGCCGAAAGCGAAGCCGCCGGCCAGGATCACCACGATGGTGCCCGGAATGCCGGTGGCCACGGTCAGCGTCAGCAGGCCGGTGAAGGCGAAGCGACTCAGCCAGGGGTGGTCGTCGATCTGCGCATGCAGTTCAGCCTGGTTGGCCAGCAACTGATGGGGCGTCAGCTGGTCCAGCGAGCCGGAGGCGAACAGCACGATGCCGGCCAGCACCAGCAGCACCAGCGGCAGCGTGGCGCGCCAGCGGCTCAATACGGTGTGCCGCTGGCGCCGTAGGTGGCCAGGACTTCGCGGGCCTGGTCGCGCAGGATGTCGCGGCGCACCGCAATGTTGCGGCGGTTGAGTTCGCCGATCCAGTCGGCCGGCAGCGGGCCTTCGTCGAAATCGGTCAGTTCCTCGACGTCTTCGGAGCGGGCGCCGATCAGCAGTTCGTCGATGCCGGCCCACACGCTGGCGCCATAGCACTGGCAGCAGGGCTGCGAGCTGGTGGCCAGCACGTAGTGGCCACCGTCCTCGTTCAGCCGATGCCGGCTGAGCCGCTGCTGGGCGATCATGATCACCATCATTTCCGCGTGGGCCACCGAGCAGCTCTGCGGCACCACCCGATTCACGCCGACGGCGACCAGCCGACCGCTGTGGCTGTTGAACACGGCCGCGCCGAACGGACCGCCGCCACCGCGAGCCACGTTCTGTCTCGACAGCTCGATCGCCAGGCCGACGCGTTCCTCGTCGCTGTGGTAACGCTGGTTGGTGTCGGCCACGTCGCCGATCCACGGCGGCAGGGTCAGATGGATTTGCAGGGGCAGCATGGCGTCCTCCGTTACTGGCCGGCAGCCCGGGCCCAGACATCGCGCAAGGTCACCGTGCGGTTGAACACCGGTGCGTCGGCGCGATGGTCGACGCGGTCGGCCACGAAATAGCCCAGCCGCTCGAACTGGAAGCGCTGTTCGGCAGCGACGTCGGCTGCGGCCGGTTCCAGCCAGCCGCGGATCACCCGCTTGGCGTCGGGGTTGATGTGCTCCAGCCAGCTCTTGCCGTCGTCCTCGCTGTCCGGCGCGGCCACGCTGAACAGACGGTCGTACAAGCGCACCTCGGCGGCCACCGCGTGCTTCGCGCTGACCCAGTGGATGGTGCCCTTCACCTTGCGGTCGGCGCCGGGCAGGCCATGGCGGGTTTCGGCATCGAGCGTGCCGTGCAGTTCGGTCACGTTGCCTTCGGCGTCCTTGACGATGCCGGTGCATTTGACGATGCCGACGCCACGCAGGCGCACTTCGCCCTCGGGCTTCAGCCGGTGGAAGCCCTTCGGCGGCACCTCGGCGAAGTCGTCGCGCTCGATCCACACCTCGCGCGCGAACGGCACGGCACGGGTGCCGAAGCTCTCGTCCTTGGGATGGTTGGCGAAGTCCAGGCTTTCCTCGCGGCCTTCGGGCAGATTGGTCAGCACCAGCTTCAGCGGATCGAGCACCGCCATGCGTCGTGCCGAGGTGGCGTCCAGGTCTTCGCGGATGCAGCCTTCCAGCACGGCGTAGTCGATCACGCTGTTCTGCTTGCTCACGCCCAGCCGCTCGATCAGCAGGCGCAGACCGGCCGGGGTGAAGCCGCGGCGACGCAGGCCGCGTAGGGTGTTCATGCGCGGGTCGTCCCAGCCGTCGACGAAGTTCTCGTTGACCAGCTGGGCCAGCTTGCGCTTGCTGGTGATCGAGTAGCTGAGGTTGAGGCGGGAGAATTCGATCTGGCGCGGCTTGGCCGGCCGCGTGGGCAGGCCGGCATCGAGCAGCGGCTGCCAGAGTTCGGGATGGTTCGGCAGGTCGACCTTGTCGACGAACCAGTCATACAGCGGCCGGTGGTCCTCGAACTCCAGCGTGCACAGCGAATGGGTGATGCCTTCGAGCGCGTCGGACAGGCAGTGCGCGTAGTCGTACATCGGGTAGATCGGCCAGGCGTCGCCGGTGTTCTGGTGGGCGATCTTGCGCACACGGTAGATCGCCGGATCGCGCAGGTTGATGTTGCCGGCGGCCATGTCGATCTTCGCGCGCAGGGTCTTGCTGCCGTCGGCGAATTCGCCCGCGCGCATGCGCGCAAACAGGTCCAGGTTCTCCTCCACCGACCGCTCGCGAAACGGCGAGTGGCGGCCCGCTTCGGTCAGCGTGCCGCGATAGGCGCGCATCTGCTCGGCGTCGAGGTCGTCGACATAGGCCACGCCATCGGCGATCAGCTTGCAGGCGGCGCGGTAGAACACCTCGAAGTAATCCGAGGCGTGGCGCAACTCATGCCATTCGAAGCCGAGCCAGCGCACGTCGTCCTTGATGCCCTCGACGAATTCGGGGTCTTCCTTGCCCGGATTGGTGTCGTCCAGGCGCAGGTTGCACCAGCCACCGAATTCCTGCGCGATGCCGAAGTTCAGGCAGATCGCCTTGGCGTGGCCGATGTGCAGGTAGCCGTTCGGCTCCGGCGGAAAGCGGGTGTGGATGGCCGTGTGCTTGCCCGACGCCAGGTCCTCGCGCACGATCTGCCGGATGAAATCCTGCGGCACCGTGGCCGGCGGATTGGCGGGTGCAGCGGCGGGACGATCGGTCGACATCAGGCTCTGGCTCACGGACGAGGGTGGAAACGAGCAAGTTTACCCTGTCGCCGACTTCGGGCGCAGGGCGGGGCGGCTTGCCCCGTACTGCCGTGCGGGCGTAGCGTGCGGACCATGCACACCATCTATCGCGCCGAAAACCTGTTCGATGCCCACCTGGTCAAGGATGCGCTGGAAGCCGGCGGCATCCCCGCGTTCATCGCCGGCGAGTACCTGACCGGCGCGGTGGGGCAATTGCCGGCGATGGATTACATCGCGGTGATGGTTCCCGAAGCCGCCCTGGCCGACGCCAGCGCCGTCGTGGCCGAGGTTGAAGCCGGCCTGGGCGAGGCCCGGCAGGCCATGCATGACGGTGACCTGCCAGGCGAGCTGTTGCCGTGCTGAGTCATATCCATCGCTTCCCTTGCTGAGCACGCGGCATGCACGAATTCGCTGAGTTGATCCGCGCGGTACCCGATTTTCCGCTGCCGGGCGTGGTGTTTCGCGACGTGACCCCGCTGCTGGCCGACGCTGTCGCTTTCGCCCGCTGCATTGATGCCCTGGCCGAGCCGTGGCAGCACGGCGACGTGCAGGCAGTATGTGGCGTCGAGGCGCGCGGCTTCATCTTCGGCGCGGCGCTGGCGCACCGGTTGCGTGCCGGCTTCGTGCCGCTGCGCAAGCCCGGCAAGTTGCCGCCGCCGGTGATCGCGGCGGCGTACCAGCTTGAATACGGCGCGGACCGGCTGGAGGCGCAACACGCGGCGATCCATCCGGGCGAACGCGTGCTGCTGATCGACGACGTGCTGGCCACTGGCGGCACGCTGGCGGCGGCGGGTGCGCTGGTGGAGCAGCTGGGCGGCGAGCTGCTCGGTGCCGGCGTGGTGATCGAACTGGTCGGGCTGCGCGGCCGCGAGCGCTGGCCGGACGCGAAGCCCCTGCACAGCCTGTTGCGTTACTGAGGTTGTCCCGCCCCGGCTCAGACCGGGACGATGGTGATGCTTTCCACATAGATCAGTTCGCAGGCGCCGCCACCGGTGTCGTTGCGGGTCAGCGAGGTGTTCCAGTGCCAGCCGTCGGGCCGGCTGGCATCGACCAGGAAGCCCTCGATGTGCACGACCTGTCCGGTGCGGACCAGCTCCAGCTGGCGCCTGACGTCGTCGTCGGCAGGAATCATGTGCATGTTCGCGCTGGAGGTTTCGATCTCCCGGCGCGGGATCGGGAAGTCCTTGACGTGCCAGTAGTAGAAGCGGCCGGACTGGCGGATGTCGATCGTCGCCAGCACCTCGCTGTCGGACATGCGACCCCAGCCTAGCGCGAGGTCGACGGGTACCAGGTCGCCATCGCTGGCACCCGAATAATCCTTGCGCGAAAGCACGCGCGCGGTGATGTCGAAATGGGCGCGGGTCTGCAGGCTGACGCCGTCGCGCTGCAACACTGCGCCGTGATCCAGGTCGACCTGCTGCGGCACCTCGGCAGCGAGCACGCCGGGCGCGGTCGCCACGGCGCCGTGCTGCCGCTGCGACAGGAAGAACACCAGCGCCAGCATTGCCGCGGCGGCGATCAGCAGTTTGCGCATCGTCATGTGAGGTCCGGGGCCACGTGAATCCGCTGGTGCTGAGGATGATCGGTGCTGGCGCCGGCGGCGTCCAGAGAGGCGGCGGTCAGCGCGCGGACGTCTTGCGCTTCAGCGCGCGCGCCGCTGTCGCGGGCGTGGTGGCGGAACGCGTGTCGAGCAGGTCGGCCGGCAAGTCGCGCAATACTTCGGCCAGTCGCTTGAGGAACGCATCCATCGCCGAGCTCTTGCGCCAGACCATCGCAATGCGCCGGCTCGGTGGCGTGCCCTTGAACTCGATCAGGTGCAGGTTCTCCACCGGGGCCACCGGCGGCTTCACCGCGGTCACCGGCAGCAGGGTGATGCCGACGTTGGCTGCCACCATCTGGCGCAAGGTCTCCAGGCTGGTGGCGCGGAAGCCCGAATGTTCGCCGGCGCCGGCCAGATGGCAGACCTCCAGCGCCTGGTCGCGCAGGCAGTGGCCATCCTCCAGCAGCAGCAGGTTCTGGTGGGACAGGTCGGACAGTTTCAACTGGCCCTGCTTGTGCGCCAGCGGATGCGCCTCGGACACGGCCAGCAGGAAGGGTTCCTCGAACAGGAATTCCTGATGCAGGCTGTCCTCGTGCAGCGGCAGCGCAAGAATGCCGGCGTCGAGCTTGCCCTCGTGCAGCAGGCGCAGCACGGTCTCGCTCTTTTCCTCGACCAGCAGCAGCTCCAGTCGCGGGAAGGCCTTGCGCACCAGTGGCAGCACATGCGGCAGCAGATACGGCCCCAGGGTCGGGAAGATGCCCAGTCGCACCGTGCCGGATTCGGGGTCCAGCGTGCGCCGTGCCACGCCGCGGATCTGCTCGATCTCGTTGAGCACGTTGCGCGCGCGCATCGCGATGTCGCGGCCGACTTCGGTCAACAGCACTTTGCGCGGCGTACGCTCGACCAGCGGTACGCCCAGTTCGTCCTCCAGTTTCTTGATCTGGGTGGACAAGGTGGGCTGGCTGACGAAGCAGGCATTGGCGGCGCGACCGAAGTGGCGGTGCTCGGCCAGGGCCACCAGGTACTGGAGATCGCGCAGGTTCATGGGGTGTCCCGATACGGCAATAGCCAGAAACTATGGGCGGGATGGTAACAATCAATTGGAGCGATGCAAGCGATGTCGCTAACCTGCACGCCGTTGGTCCCGTGACAACCCCGCGCGTCGGAGTCCCCTCCCTCTCCCCCGCAGGCGCGCGGGCTTCCCCGACCGGCGATGGAGTCCGCTTCATCGCCGGTTTTTTTTGGCCAGCGGATGACGCTGTGGCAGCGGCCATGCCTTCTGGCACTGGGTCGCAAGTCATGCCCGCTCTAGCGTTGGGATTTCCCCCACGCCAGAGCACCTTGCCATGCGTCGATTCGCCCGCCCCCTTCTGCTTACCGCCCTCGCCACCTGCTGTGGCGCGGCGTTCGCCGCCACTGCCGATCAGGCGCCGCAGGGGCGACTGCCGGGCTGGGCGGTACCGCAGTCCTACCAGCTGGCGTTCAAGGTCGACCCTGCGCAGCAGGATTTTTCCGGTACCACCACGATCAAGCTCAAGCTGAGCCAGGCCTCCGATCATCTGTGGCTGGATGGCGCCGAGTTGAAGGTGTCGAAGGTGACGATCACCGATGCCGCCGGCAAGTCGCATGTCGGCAAGTACGTCAGCGTGGATCCGAAGGCCGGCGTGGTGCGGGTGGACTTCGGCAGCACGCTGCAGCCGCAGGACCTCACCGTGAAGTTCGAGTACACCGCGCCGCTCAATGCGCAGTTGCAGGGCCTGTACAAGGTCACC
Organism: Rhodanobacter ginsengiterrae; assembly: GCF_050026815.1. Lineage (NCBI taxonomy): Bacteria > Pseudomonadati > Pseudomonadota > Gammaproteobacteria > Lysobacterales > Rhodanobacteraceae > Rhodanobacter > Rhodanobacter ginsengiterrae. Next base: position 154,030 of record NZ_JALBWO010000051.1, read on the forward strand.
GCGAAGGGCCAGCCCTACGCGATGACGCAGATGGAGCCGATCAGCGCCCGCTTCGCGTTTCCCGGTTTCGACGAGCCCGGTTTCAAGACCCCGTTCGACATCAGCATCACCGTGCCGGACCACGAGAACGTGGTGGCGAATACCAGGCAGGTGAAGGAGCAGGCGGCCGGCAAGGGCTGGAAGACGGTGACCTTCGCGCAGACGCTGCCGCTGCCGACGTATCTGGTGGCGTTCGCGGTCGGGCCGTGGGACATCGTGGACGGCCCGGACATCTCGCCCGACGCCTATCGCAGCGAGCCGCTGAAGCTGCGCGGCATCGCCGCCAAGGGCGAGGGCCATCGCATGCAGCACGTGCTGAGCGAAACGCCGAGCATCATCCACGCGCTGGAGAACTACTACGGCTTCGGCTATCCGTTCGGCAAGCTCGACCTGCTGGCCGCGCCGGATTTCGAGGCTGGCGCGATGGAGAACCCGGGTCTGGTGACGTTCCGCGACTGGCTGCTGCTGCTGGACAAGGATTCCCCGGCGCGCAACGTGCAGGGTTCGTTCAACGTCAACGCGCATGAGCTGGCGCACCAGTGGACCGGCGACACGGTGACCACCGAATGGTGGAACGACATCTGGCTCAACGAGGCGTTTGCGACCTGGATGCAGCAGAAGGTCACCATGCAGGTGCATCCGGAATATCGCGCCGACCTGGATCGCGTGCGCGGTGCGCAGGGCGCGATGAGCAACGACAGCCTGACCAGTGCGCGCAGCATCCGCCAGCCGATCTCCGGCAACGGCGACATCATGACCGCGTTCGACGGCATCACCTACCAGAAGGGTGCCAGCGTCATCGGCATGTTCGAAAACTATGTGGGTGAGAAGACCTACCAGAAGGGCATGCGCGCGTACATCCAGAGCCAGAAGTACGGCAATGCCACCGCCGACGACCTGGTCTCGGCGATTGCCACCGCCGCTGACAAGGGCGACGCCTTCAAGCACGCGTTCAAGAGCTTCCTCGACCAGTCCGGCGTGCCGTACGTGGCGACCAGGCTGGAACAGAAAGACGGCCAGACCGTGCTGCAGCTGAGCCAGAGCCGCTACCTGCCGCTCGGCAGCAGCGGCGAACCGCAGCGCATCTGGGGTGTGCCGGTATGCGTGCGCTATGGCACGAATGATGGCAGCAAGGTGGCCTGCGACATGCTGGACAAGGCCAGCGGCTCGATGGTGCTCGCCGGCGCCAGCCATCCGACCTGGGTGATGCCGAACGCGAATGCCAGTGGCTACTACCGCTTCAGCTTGGACAAGGACGGCCTCGCCAGTCTGATCAAGCAGGTCGGCAAGCTCAGCGATGCCGAGCAGCTGGCTTACGCCGATGCGATCAATGCCAGCTTCCGTCGCGGTGACCTCGACGCGGGCCAGGTGCTGGCTGCGCTGCAGCCGCTGACCAGCTCGAAGATCCGCGAAGTGGCCACCGCGCCGCTGGGCATGGTCAGTGGTCTGTACCATCGCATTGCCACCACCGATGCACAGCGTGCCCGTCTGACGGCATGGGCCACGGCTGCCTACCTGCCGCGGCTGGAACAGCTCGGCTACCAGCGCAAGGCGGGCGAGCCGGAAGACGATTCGCTGATGCGCGGCAGCCTGGCCAGCTCGCTGGCGTTCGATTTCAAGGTGCCGGAAGTGCGTGCGGCCCTGCTCAAGCAGGGTGAGGCGGCACTCAAGCCGGGCGCGGATGGCCAGCTGAACCTGGCCGCCGCCGATCCCGATCTGCTCGGTGACGCGCTCGGCGTGGCGGTGCAGGAACACGGCAAGAGCGCAGTCGATGCCTTGATTGCCGCGTTGCCCAAGACCAGTGATCCGGCCCTGCGCAACGGCATCCTCGGCGGTCTGGCCAGCGTGGAAGATCCGGCGCTGACCGAACAGGTGCGCAACTTCGCGCTGACCAAGCCGGTCAAGGTCGGCGAGATGGGCATGCTGCTGCGTGGCGGCCGCGATACGCGGGCCGAGCGCGATGCGATGTGGACGTGGTTCACCGCGCACTATGCGCAGATCATCGCCCGCACCGGCAGCTTCTCCGGCGGACGCCTGCCTGCGCTGGCCGCCGGTGGTGGCTGCTCCACCGCCGAGTACGATCGTCTGCAGTCGTTCTTCAAGACGCGCGAGAAGGATGCTGCCGGCATCGGCCGTGGCCTGGCGCAGACCGGCGAATCGATCCAGCTGTGCAGCGCGTTGACGGCCAGGCAGGATCCGGCCGCCATCCTGCGCTGATCGGGTCATGCGCGGTCGGCACGCCAGCGTGTCGACCGCGCCATCCGGCAAGTCGCCCCGTCAGTTCGGCGCGGTGGCTTCCATCGGCAGTCTGCTGTCCAGCCATTCAAGCATGAACACGTCCAGCGACTGTCGCGCTGGCCGTTCGATGCCGGCCTCGCGCACGAAGGCAGTGGCAGCCTTCATCAGCGACTGTCGCGATTGGCTGGAAGCCTGCCGCGCGGCAGCCTGCTGCTGACGCAGCTGCACGATATGCGGCGAAGGCCGGCCCGGTTTGACGAACTTCTGGTAGCGCCGCAATTCATCGGCGACCTGGCCGGTACGGAGGGCCGCCTGCAATACGGCTTGTTGCGCATGCAACAGCTGGATCAGTGAGGCTGCCGCCGGTGTCGGATGGGCCGCGTCGCCCCGGCCGAGCAGCAGGTCGGCGAGTTCGGCCGGCCATGTTGCCGGACGCATGCCGCCGGCCATCAGCTGTTCCAGTTCGTGCAGAAAACCGGCATGGAGGAACGGTTGCAGCGTAGCCATGGCAAACCCAAGCCGGGAAACAGACGACGATACGTGGTTGAGGTGGCGGACGCCATGACGCATCCAGGGCCGCGCCGGATGTTGCGTCAGCGGTCATTGTTCACATCGCGGTGGTCCGGCTGGCGATAATATCGAGGCATATACGGGTGTATCGGCCGCCAGCGTCACGGCACAGGCCGCGCGACATCGTTCCACTCACATGTTCCATCGGCATCGCCTACAGGGGGCTTGATGATCGAGCTGGAAATCCAGGGCCTCTCGCAGAGTCGGGAAGGTTTGCTCATCGAAGTTGGCCGTTTCATTCTCGCCAGCGGTTTCACGCTTCAGCGCCAGCGTCTGGTGCAGGATACGCACGGCATCCTGTTGACCATGGTGGTGCGCGGTCCGCCGCGAAAGCAGCGCGCGCTCGAAGCGGCGCTGGAGACCTACGACCGCTTCATCAGCTTCAACGTCTCGCCGTTCGTGGAAGGCGAATCGAAACCGCACTTCGGCGCGTCGGCGAAGCGTTCGACCTATCTGCCGCCGCCGGCACCCGAGCCGCTGCCGATCGAGCTTGCTGCACAGCCTGCAGTCGTAGCTGTCGTGGCAGCGGCGCCTCAGCCGACAGACGGACCATTCACGGTCGCGCCGATCTTGACCAGGCCGGTCGGCGCAGAGGCTTCGCCTCCAACCGCGGCCGCGGCGGCCCCGCCCGAAACGGACTTCGACTTCATCCTGCCCACGCCGCGCGCGCCGGCACCCGCGCCGGCAGCAGCGGTAGATGTCCAGCCATTCGTCGAAACGGTGATGCTGGGGCCGGACGAAGCGGCGGTCGACCAGGCGCTGCAAGCCCTTGAGCACGACTACCCCAGGCTCATGCCCAAGCTGCTGGCGCTGCAGGGGGCGCTGGCGGAAGGCGCGCGCGAGTCCTCGCTGGCCCTGGCTGGCCAGCGTGTCGGGAGCTGGGTGTTCTCCCGGGAATACGCACTGGACAGCGGGCTGGAGCTGGCCGATGCACTCGAACGCATCGGCACACCGGCGTTGCGCGCGCTGATCGAGGTGGATCTGCAGGAGGCGCAATTGCACCTGCTCGCCAGTCCGCTGTGCACGGAAGGGCACTCGGGTTGCAGCTTCTTCAGCGGCTTTCTGGAAGGACTGCTTGGCCCGGCCATCGCGCCGGGGAGTCTGTCGATTTTCCCGGTGTGCTGCCGCAGTTACGGTGCCGATGCCTGCGTGCTGGCGATTTCCGACTGACCACCTGATCGCCGGCACAACCGCACCGGCGGTCCTGCCCACGACTCACTGTGGCTCGTCCTGACGGGTGGGCCGTGCCGCCCCTGCAACGGCCATTTCAAAATTCGGCTGCCCGCGCGTCTCAAGGGTCAACTCGGCATGACGAGGTGGACCGATGCGTATCGAAAGAATCAACAAGACGGGCATGCTGTGGATGGAAGCCATGCGCGCTCGCTGGTCGCTGCGACATGCTTCGGGTGAGCGGCGCTGGCAGCTTGTCCTGCACATGACAAGCTGGCTTCGGCTGTTCAGGGCGCAGACGCGATGGCTGCACTCGATCCATGCACGGGAATCGATGCGCCGCGCGGCGCAGGCCGATCCGCGGCTCTACGAGCGCTGGCATCGGCCCTATATTTCGACGCACTTCAATGCCGACGCACGGCGGCGCATCGTCAGCGCCCACTACACGTTCGTGATGCGGCGCTTTCCTGCGTGGCTGGCCGAACGCGTCGTACTGGGCGGTGGCGCGAGGCTGGCCAGCTTTCGTCTCGACGATACCGGCGATGTTCACCTGCACCTGCGCAAACCTTCGCGTGGTGACGCCGGCGAACTGGGCCTGCTGCTGCTGACCGAAGACAAGGACCTGCTGGCCACCTGCATCCTCACGTTCGACCGTCCCGACAGCATCACCATCGGTGCGCTGCTGGGTGCAGGTGCGCATACTCCGTTCGAGGCGACCCGCGACTTCATGCAGGCCAGTCATGGCTTGCATCCCAGGGAGCTGCTCCTGGCGCTGGTGCGCGAGCTTGCCGCGCTGCATGGCGTGCAACGCATTCGCGCCGTCCACTCATCGACATGTGCAGGCAGCTCGTCGAACGAACTCGCCGTGGAAGACAGCGATGCCTTCTGGCTGGGGCAGGGCGCCGGTCCGGCGGATTCGGGTTGCCATGCGTTGCCGCTGGTGCTGGAGCCGGTGCCGTGCAGCGCAGGCCCCCGCAGCCGCGCTGAAAAGCGGCTGCGCAGCGAGGCGTTTCGCCAGCAGGCGTGCGAGATCTTCGTTGCTGCACTTTGCCAGACCAGCGCGCCGCGCCCAGGCCGGATCGCGACGCCGGTGGCTCGCGACGCGGCCGCCACGGCGGGCAGCGGTCGATCCGCTTCGAGTCAGAAGGCTTCCGCCGACCAGGCCAACTTGCTGGTCGCCGGTGCGTGAGCTGCGCATCGTTGCGGCGGCTAGAAATGGAACGTTCCGCTGAGGACGACCATGCGGCCTTCGCGGACCGGCACGAAGGAGGACTCGGCATTGATCGCATACAAGGTGCGTGCAAAAAGATTCTTCACGCCAAGCGTCATCGTCCAGGGATCGGCGTGGTAGGTCAGGTTTGCTTCCGCGCTGAGCTGACGGGGGATCGCGAAATGGCCGCCGCCCTCGACGCGCCCGGTGGTGGCACTGCGTCCGAATACCCCGCCGGCCACGCTCCAGGATCGCAGGGCAGGTCGCTGGAAGCGGTAGCTGGCCCATGCGTTCCACTGATGCCGCGGTGCGCCGAAGGGCAAGCTGCCGTCGTGATTGCGGATGCGCGCGCCGGTGTAGCTTGCCGACAGGTCCAGGCCCGGCAGGACCTGTCCATCAAGCTCGATCTCCACGCCGGTGTTGGTCTGGCCGGGACCGGGCACGGCAAAATGCGGCGCTTCGGGCGACACCTCGTTGATGCTGTGGTCCAGCTGGATCCGGTACCAGGCCACGCTCAGTCTGGCACGCTGCTCGAACATGCCGAGCCGGCTTCCCACTTCGATCTGGCGCGACACCGCAGGAGGCAGCGGCCGGCCATCCTCGCCCAGCAGTGCGTCGGCCTGGAACCCGCTGCTGCTGGAAGCGTAGAGCGATACATCGGCTGCCGGCTGGTATACCACTCCCAGACGTGGCACCCACTTCGATCGGCGCATGGCGGGCGACGCCAGCCCGCTCAGCTGGTAGGTGGCGTGACGCAGGGTCGCCAGAACATGCCATGACGCGCCAATCGAGATCTGGTCCTGCGCGAACAGCCCGGTCTGGGTCGACCACGATCCGCCAAGCTGGCGCGCCCGCGTGAGCCCCGCGTCCTGCAACGACGCCGAAGGCAGAAAGGCGTACGACAGCGATTCGGCGTTGATGGCTGTTCGCGCCGTGGTGACGCTGGATGCGTCGCTGTTGCCCGCGTGCGTGCGGGCGTAGTCGATTCCCAGCAGCACGTCGTGCACCAGCACGCCTTGCTCGAAGCTTGCCGCCAGTTCGTTCTGCAACGTGTAGAACGCGTCGGAATAGCGGTAGGTGCTCGCCAGGGCCTGGGTGAGGCCGACGCGCTGGGTATCGTGGAAGGCCCAGGCCTGGCCGCTGCTTCGCTGGCTTACATATTGCCCGCGACTGCGCACGCTCCAGTCGTTGCCGAGGGTGTGTTCGGCCATGTAGAACGCGCGGCTGGTGAGGAACCTCGCATGATCGTCCGGGTTGCCCAGCAACTGGTTGAAGGGCGACGCTTCGGCGAGCGACTGGCCGAGCAACACCTTGTGGTCCGGCACCGGCACGCGGTTGTCGACATATTCGAGACCGAACAGCAATCGCGTGGCATCGTGCTGCCACGCGATCGACGGCGCCAGGTAACCGCTGCGCTGGCCCTGATAGCCCTGCGCCGTGCGTGCGGCCCGATTGCCCGCCGCAATCAGGCGATAGCTCAGTTGTCCCCGCTTATCGAGCGCACCGGCCAGGTCCACGCCCAGTCGCGTGCCGTCATAGCGTCCGCTGGAAAACATCACCTGGCGCACCGGCTCGGCCTGCGGCCGTTTCATCACGATGTTCACCGAGCCGCCGAAATTGTTGTCGACCGACGACTCGCCGAGGATCGTCTCCGGCCCCTTCAACACCTCGACCCGCTCGATGCCGATCAGCGGCGGCAGATCCTCGATGCGCGCCACGCCATTGGGCATGCCATCGGTGAGGCCGTTGCCGGTGGCGAACCCGCGAATGCGAAACAGCGGCGGCCCGCCGAAGCCATCCACATAGTCCACCCCCGCGACATGGCGCACCACGTCGGCCACCTCGAAGGCCTGCCGGGAGTCCATCAGGTCGCGCGTCACGATGCTCACCGACTGCGGCAGGTCGGCCAGGTTCGCCTCCGTGCGCGTGGCGCCACGCGTGGTGTCGGCGATGAAGCCGGTGTCGCTCAACACCAGGCCCGATACCTGCACGGCATCGAGCACCGAGACGACCGGCACACCCGGCTTGGTGCCGCTGAGCGCGCTTGCGTAGGAAATTGCCGGGGTGAAGTCATGCTGGTGCACCACCACCGTGCGCTTGCCGATCACCTCGTAGTCGAGTCCGCTGCCGGCCAGCAGACGCGCAAGCGCCTGTTCCACGTTCAAGCTGCCCGACGTGCCCGCGCTGTACCGGCCGGCGATCGCGGTGCTGGAGGCGAGTATCTGCACGTCGGCCTGGCGCCCAAGCTCCATCAGCGCACTGGACATCGGTTGCGGCGGGATCGAGAAGGTGGTCTGGCCGGACTGCAGGATCGGTGCGCCTGAAGCAGCGCGGGCCGGGCCGGCGAACGTCGCGGCCACGGCTGCCGCCAGACACAGGCCGAACGCGCAGCGGATCCGTCTCGCGCGACGCCACCGCCTCATCCGCCGCACCGTCGCCATGCATCTTGCGTCGAGAGGTCGCCCTGGCAACGCGTGGCCGGCATGCATCCTGTGCAGGGGCAGCATTTACGTCCCGCCATCTTGCCTACCCTGCATGCGGCCCATCGGCCATCTATGGTTTTTCGGTGCTCGACAGCACCACATGATCGGCGAACGTGCTCACCTGTACCGGGAAAATGTGCGGCAAGGCGCCGACCCAAGTGTCGATATTAGTGGTGTTGACGGTGCCGGTGAACATCAGTTCGCCCAGTTTCGGATCGGCCATCTGCACCGGCTGCCGACTGTAGCGGTTGACGTTGGCCAGTACGGCCGACAGCGGTTCATTGACGAATTCCAGCCGATGCTGGCGCCATGCCGCCGCATGCTCCGGGGCCACCTCCGTCACGCTGAGCGCACCGCTGGCCGGGTCGTATTCGGCGCGCTGGCCAGCCACCAGATCGAGTCGGCCCGACCTCGTTCCGGCAACGAGCTTTGCGCCGCCGGCGGGTGACAGGCGCACCCGACCTGCGGTCACCGTCACGCTGACGCGCTGGCCAGTACGCTGTACGTTGAATGCGGTGCCGAGATCCTCGATGTGCAAGGGACCGGCGGTGACCACGAAGGGACGGTGCCGGTCGTGCGTGACGGTGAAGAACGCTTCACCCGCGCCCAGCTCGATATCGCGACGATCGCGCTCAAAACGCGTGGTCAGCGTGGACGCCGCCCCGAGCTGGACGGCAGTGCCATCAGGCAATCGGATATCGCGGTCCTCGGCCACCGCACTGGCGTAGTGCAGCGATGACGGTGAGCGATCCAGCCCGCCGCGCAGCATCCAGCCGCCCAGCATCACCACGCAGATCATCGCCGCGGCCGCCGCGGCTGCCAACAGACGGCGTGGCCGCTTTGCGCTGCGTGGGGCGAACTCCTCAATCAGCCGCCGCCGCTGCCGGGGCGACGCGCTGGCAACCATTTCGCCCAGCGCGTTGAGTTGCTCGAAGGTCTCTGCGTTGCTGGGATCGGCCACCATCCATGCCCCCCAGCGTTCGAGCAGGTCCGGGGAAGGCGCGGGATCACGCAGTTGAGTCCACCACAGCGCGGCCGTGCGCATGGTTTCCTCGTCGAATCCGGTGGTGGTGCCCATCACGGCGTCTCCCTTGCAAAACATCGTTCTCGACAGTGGGCCATCGCGCGGCTGACGTGATAGCGCACCATGCGCTCGCTGAGCTTCATGTCTTCGGCAATGGCCGCAAAGCCGCGTCCTTCCAGCACATGCATCACGAACGCCTGGCTCGATTTGGCCGGCAGCTCGCGCAGCGCCGTCTGCACTTTCTTCCATTGCTGGCCGGCCCACAGGTGCTGCTCGGGCAGCGGCATGGCGTGCAGATCCTCGCTGGCCGGCGCGGGCGTCATGCTGGCGCGGACCTTGCGCTTGCGCAGATAGTCCACCGACTGATTGATCGCCATGCGGAACAGAAACGCCCGCGGCGATTCCACATGGCCGAGGTCGCTCATGGTCAGCAACTTCACATAGACCTCCTGGGCGATCTCCTGCGCATCGGTGCGCGAGCCGAGACGGCATTGCAACAGCGCCAGCAGGGCATGGTGATGCTCGCGATACAGCGCGGCCACCCGCTCGGCATGCGCGGGCGCACGCCTCTCTGGCGCTTCGTCGTTGCGGCGGAGTGGATCCTTTAAGCGGTGGGGGCTGTCCATCCGGGTACTCATGGCGCGCTTCGCGCATGGGGTCGGGCCAGGTGGCGACCCACGGGTTTGTCGATTCCGGGCTTAGACGTGTCAGGCCGGGGAAATTGAAATGGCGCCGGTTCTTTCCCCGGACAAGGCCGTATATCCGTTGATGGGGCCCAGAGGGCACTGCGTTGCCGGAAAGCTTGCCGAGACCATCGCAACCGGCAGCCAATCGATCGTTGCTATGCGTTGCTGGAGTCTGTTGCTAGCGCATGGGTGCAGCGACTTGCGGATCAGGTTCGCGGGCGTGCGTGGCCGTTGCTCTTGAAGCAAGAGCTTTCGTCCTCCTTCGGAGGGCGAGTCACTTTCTCTCGCTTGCCCGAGAGAAAGTAACCCAAGAGAGGGGCACCCCGCTTCCGCGCTTTCCGGGCATCGGGCAACCGCTCCTGCGTTGCCTCAACTCGGGCATCCATGCCCTCGCCATGCCCGGAAAGTCCGCGTGCGGGTTGCGGGGTTTGTCGACAGGGCATCCTGCCCTGACGCCAAACTGGCCGGCATCCCAGCCGGCCACCCTGCGGGCTGATCCTCCACCCGCCCGCCGCTGCAGAGGGGCCCCGGGTAGAGCGACGCGCATCCTTGGCGTACTTTTCAGAACAGCCAGGTCAACAGCCTGAGCAAGAGCAGCAGAGCGACGCGTCGCTCTGCTTCTGGCTCTGGCTCTTGCTTCCACGCTTCATCACCGAGTGCGGGCCAGGAAGGCCCGCCGCTCTACCCGGGGTCCCTTGCGCGGCGGTGAGTCGGGGACGACAGGCCCGCAGGGGAGTCGACATGGATGTCGACTCCTTTTCGCACGGGCAGGAAGCCCGTTCGAAAAGCCCGGTCCCGGCTCACGGACTTGTTGGGCAGGATGCCCAACAAGCGCCAAGCGGGGTGGCCTTTCTCTTTGGTTATCTTTCTCTTTGGCCACGTGTTTGGACCGGGGACATGGGTAACAGGTGTGCCAGGACATGGGTTACACCTCACCGCTGATTTCTAGCGCGGTGGAGGTGTTATTTCATGGCTTGGAAGGAAACCACATCAATGACTCTGCGAACT